>NZ_JBHTBJ010000024.1:0-75771 GCF_042664765.1 Paractinoplanes rhizophilus
AGTCGGCAGATGTCGATGAGGGCGTCGGCGCGGCGTTGGGCGGGGGTGCGGTCGTCGGTGGGGGTGGGGCGGGTGAGGGGGTGCAGGGCGGCGTGGACGGTGGCGGCGTCTTCGGCGCTGAGTACGCCGGTGACGCGGACGAGGCCGTCGAGGGGTAGCGACAGGGTCAGACTGCGTCGGCGATGGGCGCGGGTTTCTTGGCGGGTGAGGGCGGCTTCGTCGGCTTGGTCGGCCAGGTGGGGGCGATGTGGGTGAGGATGCGGTCGCCGACGCGGCGTAGTTGGTAGGCGGGCAGCCGCCCGGCCATCTCGATCATCGTGCGCTCGGCTTCGTCGATGATCCGGGTGACGTCGTCAGGGGTGAAACGCGGTGTCCCGTCGGTGCTGCCGGGGTCGGTGCTCGGGTCGGTGCTGTCCGGGTCGGCGGGGTGAGTTGGCTCGTTGAGCAGGGCCAGGTCGGCGGGGATGGCGTCGATGGTGGCGGCGATCACGGCGGCTTGGCGCAGGTTGGCTCGGCCGTCGAGGACGGCTTGTCCGATGGCGGGGTGGTGCAGGGCGGTGGCGGCCTCGGCGAGGTCACGGGCCTGGTGCGGGTCGAGGGCCAGCAGGGCGGCGAGCCATCGGGTGGTGGAGCGGTAGCCCTGGGCGGTGGGGATGCCACGGCCGGTGGCGTGGTGCACGAGCCGGGCTTGCAGGAGCATGGCGGTCTGCTCCAGGCGGTGGGCGGCGTGCAGGGCATCGGTGATGTCGTCGTCGGGCAGCGGCCACACCGGGATGGCGGCGAGTTTCGCCGCATCCTCGCCCAGCTGCTGCAGTTCCGTCATCACGGGACCCATAATCGAACACCTGTACGACACTTCTCCGCCGCGGCGAGTCGCCGAGGAGATCCACATTCACCATCTGAAAGCGGCCAAGGGCGAGTGCCGCGGGGAAGCGGTCGACCGATGAGTCGTGGGCGCCGGGACGGTCTGCCCGATCAGACGCTATGAAGGAGGAGATCCCGATGACCACCATGTTGACCGCGGCCCGGGCGGAAGCACTGTTCACCAGCGAGCTGGCCACCGGCAGCCGGCCTTCTTACGACGTCGTCGATGAGACGATTCGACTGGCCCTGCGCGCCCACGGTGGCGTGCGCGGCTGTGCGGCGGACGTGGCCGCGGAGTACGGCGATCATCCCGAGGTCGCGGTGCCTCGGATGCGCTGGGCGCTGGGGATGATCGATCGCATGTACCCGGCCCGGCGAACCGGACGCCATCGCTGGGCACTCGTCGCATGATCCCGCCGCACCGGGCGCTACCGAGGTGCGTCGGCCGACGCCATGGGCCGCGCGGCAGGCCAGGCGCCGCCCAGCCGCGCGGCAGGCCAAGCGCCGCTCAGCCGCGCGGGCAGCGATACGCGACGCGCGTGCCGGCCTGGATCGGCGCGGGCTCGACGATGTTGACGGTGGCGGTCTCGGTGGTCGTGCCGACGCCGCTGAACGTCCATTTGAGGATGAGCAGGACGGTGCGCTGACCTCGGCCGACCTGCTCGGTGAGGATGGCGCCGGGCGGTGCGTCCGAGCGGAACCACTGGTAGCGGATGACGCCGCGCTTGCCGTTGGTATGCACGGTCGCGACCACGTCGACGGTGACATCGCAGCGGTTTCCGGCGGGTCGGGGTACGGCGACCGTGGCACTTTCGATCGCGAGCGGGCTGAGCCGTTGCCACAGGTAGAGCCCGACCACGACGAGCAGCGCGAGGGTCAGCAGGCTGGACAGCAGCGAGACCAGCCGGCGCCACCAGGGGCGCGGGCGCTTGGCAGCGGCGGGCCAGTCCGGGGTGGCGGCGGTGGGCACCGGGACGCCGGGCCCGAAACGCATCTGGTCGTGGGCGCGCACGGTCGGCGCGCTCGACCCCGGGCCGGCCTGAGGCGAGCCGGCGTGGGGCAGCTGGGGCGAGCCAGCGTGAGGCGAGCCAGCCTGAGGCAGCTGAGGCGAGCCGGCGTGGGGCAGCTGAGGCGAGCCGGCGTGGGGCAGCTGAGGCGAGCCGGCGTGGGGCAGCTGAGGCGAGCCGGCGTGGGGCAGCTGAGGCGAGCCGGCGTGGGGCAGCTGAGGCGAGCCAGCCTGAGGCAGGCCGGCCCGTGGCGGGCCAGGCTGGTAATGAGCCGGCTGGTCCGAGGCAGGCGGATAAGCAGGCCGATGGGCCGCAGGAGAAGAGTCGAAGCTGACCGTCGCATCCGGTCCGCCGAAGTGCACGGTCGGGGCGGGCCGGTTGATGGTCGCCCACGGATCGGCGGCCGGCGGGAGCGCCTCGTCGTCGGCAGGTTCTCCGGGCCGCGTCATGCCCGCCGTCCCCGCGCCGACCAGTACCTCGGTGCACCAAGCACGGCTGCTCCTAACCGGGGGTACAGAAGTTTTGGAGGGTCACGTACACCGGCGACGCCGAGCTGCCCGAGTTGCCGGCGGCGTCGACCGCCACGACGGAGATCGGTATGCGGGTGGCCGTTCGCGGCATCGGCAGCGGGCCGAGCGTGCCCTGGAAGACGCCCCGCCCGTCCAGGCTCATCGCGCCGGTCGAGGTGGTTTTGCCCAGCACGTACCGGAAGCTGACCTTCAGCGCCGACGCATCGCCGCGGTCGTCGGTGACGGTGGCCCTGATGGTGCTCGCCTGGATGCCGTACGGGCAGCCCTCCGCCTCCAGCGACGCCGGGCTGGCGTCGACCTTGGTGACCGTGGGTGCGGTGGTGTCCGGCGGGGTGGCCGGAGAGGTGCTGGACGCGGAGGGGCTGGCCGACGGGGTCGGCGCGGTGGTCGCCGGCGCGCCGGTCGGCGTGGCGGTCGAGGGCGGACCGGCCGTGGCGCCCGGGTCCGCCGGGTCGGTCGGAGCGGTCGGCGCCACCGCATCGGTCGGGGTCGCGGTGCCGGCCGTGGTCGCCGGTTGGGCCGGCGTCGCCGCCGTGATCGCGCCGGACGGCCCGGACACCGGCGGATCGGCGGCGGCCGGGCTCGCCTGCCCGCCGGCGATGGCGGCCTGTTCGTCGGCGGCGACGAAGTGATAACCCGCCCCGCCGACCAGCAGGGCGGCGACGACGGCTCCGCCGGCCAGCAGGGCCCGCTTGCGCCCACTACGAAAAACCCGGAAGCGGCCCGAAGCGGCACCGCGGCCCACACTGGCGCCGAGCGCCGTCGACGCCACGCTCGTAGCGCCCGACGTGCCGTCCGGGAACGGCCACAACGCGGCGAGCAGCGCGGCCCGGCGGGCCAGGTCGCGCAGCCCGTTGTCCTCCCAGTCCGGGCCGTACGCCGCGCCGGCCACCCGCTCCAGCAGGTCGAGGAAGGCCAGGGCGTGCTGGGGCCGGTCGGCGGGCTGTTTGGCCATCCCGTGCCGGAGCAGGTCGTGCACCGGCTCCGGGGTCGACTCCGTCGGGATCGGCGCGTTGGCGTGCTGCTCGTGCAGCGCGAACAGGTTCGGCCCGTCGTACGGCGGCTTCCCGGTCAGGCACTCGAAGAACGTGGCCGTGGCGGCGTAGATGTCGCAGGCGGGCGTCACCGGCGCGCCCGTCCACTGCTCGGGAGCCATGTATCGGGGCGTGCCGGAGACGATCGTGTCGGCGCCCTGGCCGGCCGGCACCGCGATGCCGAAGTCGGCGAGCTTGCTCTGCCCCTCGCCCGTCACCAGCACGTTCTCGGGCTTGTAATCGCGGTGCACGACGCCGTGCGCGTGTGCCGCGCCCAGCCCGGCGAGCGAGCCCTTCAGCACCACCAGCGCCGACTCGGGGGTGGTCGGGCCGTGCGCGCGCAGCATCTGCCGCAGCGACACCCCATTGACCAGCTCCATCACGATCGCCGCGCCGTCGGCCGACTCGACGTACTCGTACAGCCGGCAGACGTGCGGGTCGTCGATCTGACCGAGCAGGCGCGCCTCCTCGCGGAAGGCCGCCCGGAACGAGGGGTCCGCACCCAGGTCGCGCACCAGATACTTGATCGCCACCGGGGTGCCGGTCGCGTCGTGGGTGGCGAGCACGACGCTGCCCGACGCGCCGGCGCCGAGCGGACGAACCGCCGTGTAGCCGGACGGCTGCCAACCGCTCATTCGAAGCGCTCCACGGCTCCAGGGGCGGATGCCTGCCCCCGCCGCGCCGACCATTGTGGCCACCGAAGGCCGATCGGGCATCCGCGCATCGGCTGCTCTCGCCGACCGGACGGCCGACCGTGAATGCCCGGATTTGCCGGTGTTCGGGCCGATCTCGCGGCCGATGATCGGCCGCGGGCGGTCCGTCTCATCGATGGCCGTGTAACCTTTCGGCCTCATCAGCGTCAATTCCGGCCCGGCCGTCGCGGGCCGTCCGGGACCCCGATTGCGAGAGCCATGATCCAGCGACGCAAGGTCATCATCGGGACACTGGGCGCCGCCGCCGCGGTGGCGACGATCGGTGGTTCCGCGCCGGGCTCGGCGAGTGCCGAGCCCGCGACGGTGGCCCCGGAGCGGGCCGGCGGCCCGCCGGTCGCGCCGGTCCGGCTGAGCGTGACGCCGTCGGGCGGGGCGACCGCGGTGTCGCCGGCGACACCGATCGTCGTCGCGGTCCAGTCCGGCACGCTGAAGTCGGTCGCCGTGACCTCGGGCGGCACCGTGGTCAGCGGTTCGGTCCAGGCGGACGGCACCTGGCGCTCCGCCGGCGCTCTGGCCTACGGCAGGACGTACCGGGTGATCGTGACGGCCACCGACAGCTCCGGCGTCGCGACCGAGAAGACGTCCAGCTTCACCACGGTCAAGCCGCACCATCAGGTCGAGGCGACCTTCCGGGCCAACGCCATGGCCTCGCTCAAGAAGGGCCACGCGTACGGCGCGGGCCAGCCGGTGATCATCGCGTTCAGCCGCGCCGTCAACAAGGCGGCCGCCGAGCGGGCCATCGAGATCACCACGTCCCCCGCGGTGAAGGGCAGGTTCTACTGGCGCGACGGCCGGACCGTGCATTGGCGGCCCGAGAAGTACTGGGCCGGTCGCACGTCGATCACGGTGAACGTCAACCTCTTCGGCGTCAAGCTCGGCAACGGCGTGTACGGCCGCAAGAACGCGTCGACCCGCTTCACCATCGGGCGTCAACTGATCGCGATCACCGACAACAAGGCGCATCTGACGAAGGTCTACATCGACGGCAAGCTGGTGCGCACGATGAAGTGCAGCCTCGGCAAGGGCGGATCGACCACCGGCGCCAACGGCGAGCACATCAGCTACTGGACCACCGGCGGGCCGCACGTGGTGCTGTCCAAGGAGCGCGTGCACAGCATGAGCTCGGCCAGCTACGGCATCACCGACCCGGACGACCCGAACTACTACGGGGCCGAGGACATCGAGTACTGCACCCGGATCACCTACTCCGGCGAGTTCCTGCACGCCGCGCCGTGGAATCACGCGCTGGGCCGGGCGAACCTGTCGCACGGCTGCATCAACCTGAGCGTGGCCGACGCCAAGTGGGTCTACGAGAACTTCATCGTCGGCGACGTGGTCGACGTCCGGCGCAGCCCGAGAGAGCTGCAGATCTGGAACGGGCTCGGCGACTGGACGGTCCCGTTCGAGAAATACGGCCGCTGAGCGGCATCCCCGGCCGCCGTGGACGGCCGGGGCCGCGGCGCTGCCGCCGGTCACGGTGGTGAGGGGCGACTGCGGCTTCGAGCTCAATTTCCCGTACGTGTCAAGCAGTTGATCTTCGGCCGCGAGCCACCACCGGGCCGTCACCGTCGCGACGTGCCGAGGGTCGCCGGTACCGGTTCCGGCGGCCTTTCGGGCAGACGTGGTTCCGGATCCGGTACGAGATGTCCGAAGCCTGCGTTATTGCCGATCTTCGCTGTCTTGACAGTCGCGGCCGCATGTAGCCATCTGTGTCCAGTCTGTTGCAAGCACATGACGGGAAGGACCCCTCCAGCATGACGACACGCGCCGGGCGGCAGGTCCGCCGGCAGTTCGGGCGGATCTTCGCGATAGGGCTGGCGGTGGTTACGGTCAGCACCCTGAGCGGCACCGCCGCGCACGCCCATCCCAGCAAGCCGGCCACGCCGGCCCTGGGCAGCAATGTCACCATCTTCGACCCGAGCATGCCGGTGGAGCAGATCCAGGCGGCGCTCGACGCGGCGGCGGCCAAGCAGACCGACGCCGAGATGAGCACCGACCGGTACGCGTTCCTGTTCAAGCCCGGCACCTATGGCACCGACGCAAAGCCGTTGCAGTTCAAGGTGGGCTACTACACCGAGGTCGCCGGCCTCGGCGCGAGCCCCGGCGACGTCGTGATCAACGGCAAGATCGAGGTCTACAACCGCTGTCTCGAGGACAACGGCACCAGCAACTGCCTGGCGCTGGTGAACTTCTGGCGCACGCTGTCCAACCTGTCCCTGCACATCAACGGGACCGGTCAGGAAGGCTGCCGCGCCGGGAACACCAACTTCTGGGCGGTCTCGCAGGCCGTCTCGCTGCGCCGGCTCGACGTCACCGGCGGCACGTTCTCGCTGATGGACTACTGCACCGCGGGCCCGCAGTACGCCAGCGGCGGCTACATTGCCGACTCCCGCTTCCCCACCGTGCTCAACGGGTCGCAGCAGCAGTGGCTGACCCGCAACAGCAAGCTGGACAGCTGGACGAACGCGGTGTGGAACCAGGTGTTCTCCGGCGTCGAGGGCGCGCCCGACGACGCGACGTTCCCGGACCCGCCGTACACCACCCTGGCGACGACGCCGGTCAGCCGGGAGAAGCCGTACCTGTTCGTCGACAACAAGGGCAAGTGGAACGTCCGCGTGCCCTCGGCGCAGAAGAACAGCAGCGGCGTCAGCTGGGCGAACGGGATCACTCCCGGCCGCACAGTGCCGCTGAGCGACTTCTACATCGCCAAGCCGTCCGACCCCGAGTGGAAGATCAACCTCCAGCTTCTGCTCGGTAAGAACCTGCTGTTGAGCCCTGGTGTGTACAACATCGACCAGAGCCTGCAGGTGTTCTGGCCCAACCAGGTGGTGCTCGGCATCGGCCACGCCACCCTGACCGCGGTCAACGGCGCCACGCCGCTGAAGGTGGCCGACGTCCCCGGCGCGATCGTCGCGGGCGTCACCATCGACGCCGGCACCAAGGAGTCGAAGACCCTGCTCCAGGTCGGCACCCGGAAGGGGCTGAACTTCAGCTCACCGGCCAACCCGACCACGCTGTCCGACGTGTACTTCCGCGTCGGCGGCCCGCACATCGGCAAGACCGACACCGCGCTCGAGGTCAACAGCGACAACGTGCTCATCGACCACACCTGGGTGTGGCGCGCCGACCACGGCATCGAGGGCTTCACGGGTGGCGACACCCAGCGGTGGAACACCAACACCGGCCGTCAGGGCGCCGTGATCAACGGCGACAACGTGACCGCGACCGGCCTGTTCGTCGAGCACTTCCAGAAGTACAACACCACCTGGAACGGCGACAACGGCACGACCATCCTGTATCAGAACGAGCTCCCGTACGACCCGCCGACCCAGGCCGACTGGATGAACGGCAACGTCGAGGGCTACGCCGGGTACAAGGTGGGCGCCAAGGTCAAGACCCACCAGCTGTACGGCGCGGGTGTCTACGTGTTCAACCAGAACAACCCGTCCATCCACACCGAGAACGGTTTCGAGGTTCCGGACCGTCCCGGCGTGAAACTGCACCACATCATGACCGTCAACCTCAGCGCCGGCACGATCGACCACGTGGTCAACGGCGTGGGCGAGGCGGCCGACACCACCAAGGTGGGCGTCCCGGTCTTCGTGACCGACTACCCGGCGTCCTGATCGAGGGCGGCCCGCGGCGACTCACCCGAAGAGTCGCCGCGGGCCGTTCGCTGTGCTACTCGCTGTTGACGGGGAGCAGCTCGAACACCGGGTGGCGGTCCGCCTCGGCCACGAAATCCTCGACCGGGGCGTCCTTGTCCGCGTCGAAGTAGGGCCGGGTGGCGCTGGCAACGGCGACGTAGCGCTTGAGCACCGGTCCGGCCTCGGCGGCCGGCAGCTCGCGTACGGCGTATTCGCGCCCGCCCCCGCGCCGGCCCAGGCGCACCCGGCCGGCGGCGCGGGCGTTGTGCACCCACGACACGGCTCCGTACGGCGCCACCAGCCACTGCCGCTGCCCCTCCCGGACCACCGTCGCCGGATGGGTCAGCGGGCGGCCGGTCTTGCGCCCGGTCGTGGTCAGCATGTACGTGCTGGGCACCAGGCCGGCCCGGACGAACACGCCGATGACGGCGTCGCCGATGCGGCGCCCGCGGCTGCGCCGGAACTGCCGGGCCCGCCGGCCGGGTGTGGTGTCACTCATCGATGTCTCCGTTCTCGGGTTGACGCCGGCTGCGGCTCGCCGTCCAGCCTGTTCCGCGAGCCGGGCGGGGTCAACCTCAGCGGTTCCGGAGGCGGTCGTACGCACCCGGTGATGTGATCAATATGATTTCGCCATGCTGAACTCGTCGGCGTTCCTCTCCGAGCGTCTGCTGCGGGCCGGCCTCCGCGACGTCGTGTCCGTGGAGCCGGTGTCCGGTGGGCTCGCCGCGCTCGCCGGCACGGCCACCCGCCGGAACGCGCCGCCGGTGTTCGTCAAGGCCTTCGCCGACCCGCCCGACGACGACGTCTTCGCCGCGGAGGCCGAAGGGCTGGCCGCCCTGCGCGATCGCGGCGGCGTCGCCACACCCGAGGTGATCCTGGCGAACCGCGAGCTGCTCGTCCTGACGATGCTGCGGCCGAGGCCGGCCGGCGAGAGCTTCTGGGAGCGGTTCGCGCACCAGCTCGCCCAACTGCACCTCAGCACGACCAACCCGCGGTACGGGTGGCACCGCGACAACTGGCTGGGCCGCCGCCGGCAGATCAACACCTGGGAGGACGACGGCTTCGCCTTCTTCGCGCGGCACCGCCTGCTGCGCTGGCTCGACCAGCCCCGGGTGGAGGCGGCGCTCGAGCCGGCCGACCGGGTGGCGCTCGAGCGCCTGTGCGACCGGCTGCCCGAGCTGCTGCCCGATCGGCCCGCCTGCCTGACGCACGGCGACCTCTGGGCCCAGAACGTCCTGGCCACTGCGGACGGACAGCCCGCGCTGATCGACCCGGCCGTCTCGTACATGTGGGCCGAGGTCGACCTCGCGCACGTGTGGACCACCTCGCCGCCGCCCGAGGCGCGCCGGTTCTTCGCGCTCTACGCGGAGCTGACCGGCCTCGATAGCGACTGGCGCGCCCGCATGCCGATCATCCAGTTGCGACAGCACCTGGCCGTGCTGGCCCAGTTCGACGACGACTGGGGCGCGGCCGACCAGATCCGCGCCACCCTCGCCCCGTTCCGGGCCCGGGCCTGACCGCGCCGGCCTGATCGCGCCGGCAAGGGATTCGCGCGGCCGCCGGCGAGGTACCGATCGACCTGTCCGGCTGCAATGATGTCCCTGTGCAACCTTTGCAGTCTGCCCCCGAGATCACCGTGCAGGCCCTCATGCGGGCCAGCCGGGCCTTCGTCGGGCTGACCGTGCGGGCCCTCTCGCAGGTCGACACCGACGTGACGCTGCCGCAACTGCGCGCGCTCGTGGTCCTGGCCGACCGCGGCATCCTGCGCGGCGCCGACATCGCCGAAGAGCTGCAGGTCAACCCGTCCACCGCCACCCGGATGACCGACCGCCTGGTGGCCAAGGGCCTGGTGCGGCGGGTGCGCTCGACCGACGACCGCCGGGTGGTGCGGCTGCGGCTGACCCGCGCCGGCCGGGAGATCGTCGAGCGGGTGATGGAGAAGCGCCGGGCCGCGCTCGAGCGGATCGTCGCCGAGACCGCGGAGGTCTGGCAGCCCGCGGTGATCGCGGCCCTCACGGCGTTCGCCGACGCGGCGGGGGAGATGCCCGAGCAGGAATGGTGGCTCGGCTGGGCGGGTAACAGGGTGGGCGCGGACGAAGTTTGAGGCGTGGCGGCCTGGCGCCAAAGGTTGCATGGTGCAATGGTTGGAAAATATCCGATCCATGACGGTCCAACTCGAGAGCGAGGCGGCTCAGCAATGACCACGGAAACTGCCGCCACCCAGCGCCGGGTGGCCGAGGCACGCACACACGGCCCGCTCGTCTGGCAGCGGACCGGCACGGTCGGCACCGAGCTGGTCCTGCGCGACGGCGTGGCGCCCGGCGTGGTGACCGGCACGATCGTGGTGGGCGGCCACCGGCCGTACACGTCCCGCTGGCACGCCGATCTCGACGGCGGCTGGCGGGTGTCCGCGCTGACCGTCACCACCGAGGGCAGCGGATGGCGGCGCAACCTGGCGCTGTCCCGCACCCCCGACGGCGGGTGGAACTGCGGCGTCGAGGAGTCGGGCACGCTCGACGCCCCGCCCGCGGGCATCGAGGCAGCGTCGGCGAACGACGGGTCGCGGCTCGACGGCGGCGCGGTGCTGCTGCTCGCCGACTCGCCGATCTTCCAGACCTGGGCGATGCGGGCGCTGCGCCTGAGCCCGGGGGCGGCCGCGGTGACCACTCCGGCCATCCGGGTGCGCATGCCGTCGCTGACGGTGGTGGCCGGCGAGGCGGTGTACCACCGGGTCGGCGACAGCAAGCTGCGGGTCGGTGGCG
The DNA here is from genome assembly GCF_042664765.1 of Paractinoplanes rhizophilus. NCBI lineage: Bacteria > Bacillati > Actinomycetota > Actinomycetes > Micromonosporales > Micromonosporaceae > Paractinoplanes > Paractinoplanes rhizophilus. Next base: position 10,558 of record NZ_JBHTBJ010000024.1, read on the forward strand.
ACGGCCCGGCGGTCACCTACGACCTGGATCCCGAGGGCATCGTGACCTATCGGGCGGGCCGGCTGCGCATCGCGCACTGACCGTCCGCGCCCGCTCCAGACGGTCACGGGGACAGAGTCCGGGCCACCCGGCGCAGGAAGTCCGTGTTGCCGGCGGTGCCGCGCAGCTGGTCCAGCAGCTGGCGCATGGCGTCGCGGCGGTCCTGCCCGGTCAGCGCCCGGCGCAGCTGGGCGAGCACGGCCAGCTCGGCCCGGCCGACCACGGCCTCGTCGTGCCGGGTGCCGCTCGCGGCGATGTCGATGGCCGGGTAGATCCGCGCCTCGGCCAGCGAGCGGTCCAGCTTGAGCTCCGCGTTCCCGGTGCTCTTGAACTCCTCGAAGATCAGCGTGTCCATCGCCGAGCCGGTCTCGACGAGGGCGGTCGCGATGATGGTGAGCGAGCCGCCGTCCTCGATGTTGCGGGCCGCGCCCAGCAGGCGCTTCGGCGGGTACAGCGCCGTCGAATCGAGGCCGCCGGACAGCGTACGGCCGCGGCCCGCCGCGACGAGGTTGTAGGCGCGGCCCAGCCGGGTGATCGAGTCGAGCAGCACGACCACGTCCTGGCCCTGCTCGACCAGCCGTTTGGCCCGCTCGACCGCCAGCTCGGCCAGCGCGATGTGCTCCTGCGGCGGCCGGTCGAACGTCGCCGCGACGATCTCGCCGCGCACCGTCCGCTGCATGTCGGTGACTTCCTCGGGCCGCTCGTCGACCAGCAGGACCATGATGTGGCACTCGGGGTTGTTGCGGGCGATCGCGTTCGCCGTCTGCTGCAGGATGATCGTCTTGCCGGCCCGGGGCGGCGCCACGATCAGCGCCCGCTGGCCCTTGCCGATCGGCGTGACCAGGTCGATGACCCGGGTGGTCAGCACGCTCGGGTCGGTCTCGAGGCGCAGCCGTTCCTGCGGATAGAGCGCGGTCAGTTCGTAGAAGTCCGGCCGGCGCTTCTGCGGCGGCCGTCCGTTGACCGCCTCCACCTGCAGCGTGGCCGGCTTGCGGCCCGGGATCCGGGCGAAGCCGGTGACCCGGTCGCCGCGGCGCAGCCCGAGCTGACGGACCTGGTGATAGGCGACCGGGATGTCGTGCTCGCCGGGCAGGTAGCCGTCGGCGCGCAGCCAGGCCCGGTCGTCGACGATGTCGAGGAGCGCGTCGACGGCGACATCGGCGGTCTCGGCGGGGCGGGATTTGGGTACACGGGTAGCGAGATCTGTCATCGAGGGACTCCTGGAGAAACAACACCGCGTCTTCGCGTACGCCGATGCGCACGCTCGCGGCGTGTTGGGAAATGAACGTGGCCGGCTTTGCAGCTCTCGGCCGGAACCTGCGGGGGCTTGCGCCAGCATCCGCGGTTCGACTGCGCCCAAGGTAGCACACCGCCGCCTGCCGCAGTCCTCAGGGTCCTGCCAGAGATTTCTCACCGAACTCTTACCGCCGGAGGGCAATCTTTTGGGACGCGCGCTCCGTCTTACAGGGGGAGGATGTCGCGACGAGGAGATGATCTTGAAGAGGAAAGCCGTTGCCCGCCGGCGCGGGCCACGCTGGGCCCGCTGGTGCATCACCCTCGGCGCGTTGCTGACCGTCGTGGGCGGCGGCTCGGTCGTGGCGATCCAGGCGACGGTGGGCGCGGCGACCCGGTCGGTCGCCCAGCAGAGCCTGCTCGGCTCGGCCGCCAATTCCCAGGTCAAACACGCCGACGTCAAGGGCGCCAAGAACGTCCTGCTGGTCGGCATCGACGCCCGCAAGGACGCGCTGCCGACCGCCGGCACCCGGTCCGACTCGATCATCCTGCTGCACATCGCGGCCGATCACGACACCGGTTACATGATCTCGCTGCCGCGCGACAGCTACGTGCCGATCCCGGCGTACGACAACGGCGCGCAGAAGTTCGGCGGCGGCAAAAACAAGATCAACTCGGCGTTCTTCTTCGGCAGCCGCGGGCTGACCGGGCCGGACGCGCTGTCGCACGGCTTCGAGCTGCTGTCGCTGACGATCAAGGAGCTGACCGGGATCACCCCGGACGCCGGCGCGATCATCGACTTCCAGGGCTTCCGCAACGTGGTCAACGTGCTGGGCAAGGTCTGCATGTACGTCGACGAGGACACCACCTCGATCCACATCGGCAAGGACAACAAGACCGGGAAGTTCGCGAAGCCGTACGTGATCAACAAGGACGGCACGCTGCGGTCCAAGATCAAGGGCGTAACCCCGAACTTCTACGCCAAGGGCAACCACTGCTTCACGCCGTCCGAGGCGCTCGACTTCGTCCGCCAGCGCGACCTGCTGGCGAACAAGGACTTCGACTACGGCCGGCAGCGGCACCAGCAGCAGTTCTTCAAGGCGATCGTCAATCAGGCGGTGAAGGACGGCCTGTCCTCGCCGACCAAGCTGCCCGGCCTGATCAAGGCGATCGGCTCGACGATGACGGTCGACAGCGGCGGCATCTCGCTCGAGGACTGGGTCTTCGCGATGAAGGGGATCAACCCCAACGATCTGATCACCATCAAGACGAACGAGGGCAAGTTCAACCCCGAGAAGGTGGCCGGCATCGGCGAGGTCGAGATCCTCAGCCCGGACAGCATGCGGCTGCTCGAGGCGGCCAAGGACGACACCGTGGCCCAGTTCGCCGCCGAGCACCCGACCTGGGTGGCGAGCGCCTGACGTCGCCGGCCGGATCGCCCGGCTCTGGTGGCTCGTGCCGGGCGCTGTCCGGCGAGGATGTCACTCTCGCGGGGTAGCGCCGTCGCACACGGTTGTGGGTACCGTGACATCAGCACCCCACCACCCATCAGAATGGGGAGCCATCGTGGGCGGGTTACCGCTCCTGCACAAGGTCGCCCTCGGCGACCACGTCTGCTGGACCGTCGACGACGACGCCACCCGCATGGAGGCGATCGCCGCTTTCGTCCGCGCCGGCCTGCGCGCCCGGCACAAGGTGATCTACAGCGGCGACGAGCCCGAGGCCGTTCTCGACGCGCTGGAACGCCACGGGGTCGGCACCCGGGCCGCGCTCGGCGAGGGGCGGCTGAGCGCGGTGACCGCCGAGTCGAGCTACCTGGCCGGCGGTGTCTTCGACCCCGGGGGCACGCTGAGCGCGTGGCACGCCGAGGTGGCGCAGGCGCGCGCCGAGGGCCACCCGGGCCTCCGCGTCGTCGGCGACATGACCTGGGCCACCCGGCGGGTTCCCGGCGCCGAGGACCTGCCGTGGTACGAGGCCGAGATCAACACGGTCTTCCTGGAGGGGTACGTGGCCGGCGTCTGCGCGTACGACCGGCGCCGCTTCGACCCGCTGCAGTTGCGGCGGCTCGGCTTCGCCCACCCCGGGGCGGCCGGCCCGCACACCCCGTTCGAGCCCGAGGCGTCGCTGCGGGCGAGGCGCACGACCGACCCGTACGGCCTGCGCCTGGCCGGCGAGGTCGACCTGTCCAACCGTGACGCGCTGCGGGCGGTGATCGCGCACCTGTTCGACGGCGCGCCGGCCGCCACCGTCGACGTCGCCGGCCTGACCTTCGCCGACACCGCGGCCGCCCGCATCCTGGTCGAGGCCGCGGCGGACGGCCCGGTGCGGCTGGTCGGCTGCTCGCCGTCGCTGTGCAAGCTGCTCGCCTTCCACGGCGCCGACGGCGTCGCCGGCCTGACGGTGGTGCCACAATGACCACCTTCGACCATCCCGGGCTGCTCTACCGCGAGCCCGGCGGCTTCCTCGACGGCACGGTCCCGTTCGTCCGCGCCGCGGTCGAGGCGGGCGACCCGGTGCTGGTCGCCCTCCCCGGCGACCACCTCGGGCTGCTGCGCGACGCGCTCGACGGCGTCGCCGGCCGGGTGGTGTTCGCCGACATGGCGACGGCCGGCCGCAACCCGGGCCGGATCCTGCCCTCGGTGCTGCTGCCGTTCGCGGCCGCGCACGCCGGCCACCGGGTGTCGATCGTGGGGGAGCCGGTCTGGGCCGGGCGCACCGAGGCCGAGCGGCCCGCCTGCGCCCAGCACGAGGCGCTGATCAACGCGGCCTTCGCCGGCGCCGACGCGAGCATCCTCTGCCCGTACGACGAGGCGGCCCTCGGCCCGGCGGCGATCGCCGACGCCTGGCGCACCCACCCCGTGATGATCTCGCGGGGCGATCGGATGCCGAGCCCGTGGTACGACGGCGACCCGATCGCCACCGCCGAGGCGGTCAACGCGGCGCTGCCGCCGCCACCGGCGGAGGCCGAGTCGGTCGGCTACGAGGGTCTGCGTGACCTGTCGGTGGTGCGGTCGTTCGTGCGCCGGCGCGCGGCCGCGGTGCTCGGCCCGGACCGCACGCAGGGCATGGTGCTGGCCATGCACGAGCTGGCGACCAACACCATCAAGCACGCGGGCGGGCCGGGACGCGTCACGGTCTGGACCGAGCCCGGCCGCATCGTGTGCCAGGTCGACGACCGCGGGCACATCACCGACCCGCTCGCCGGCCGCCGCCTCCCGCCGCCGCTGAGCCCGTGCGGGCGGGGACTGCTGATGGTCAACCAGGTGTGCGACCTGGTACGCGTGTGCACCGGCCCGGCGGGAACGACGGTCCGCGTGCACATGGCCTTCGACCAGGGTCTGTCCTGCCGATCCGTCGCGTCCTAGTTCCGCGCGGCCGGCACGGCCGGCGCCGGGACTGCCGCTCGCGGCTCGGTCAGCATCAGGCCGAGCGCCCAAGCGGCCAGTGGAGCGGCGCACAGGATGGTGAAGACGCCCTGTGGGCCGTGGCTCTGTGCCGCCAATCCCAGCAACGGCGCGAACAGGCCGCCGATGCTGACGCCGAGGCCGAGCGTCACGCCGGCGGCCGTGCCGGGGCGGCCGGGCAGGCAGTCCTGACCCAGCTTGACCAGCACCGCGAACGGGATGTTGAGCGCGACGCCGACCAGCGCGGCGAAGCACAGTGCCCGTTCGCCGCGCCCGGCCCGCGGCGGCGGCCCGGTGCCGGCGATGGCCGCGCAGCAGGACGAAGGCGATCAGCACGGCCGGCGGGAGGAACAGAACGGTGGCCGGGACACCCCAGGTGACCAGGGCAGGGGTGGCGAGCACCGGCGCGAGGAAGAAGCCGACGCTGCCGCCGGCCGCGAAGACGCTCATCGCCGTGGTGCTGTCGCCGGCCACCTCGCGGGCTGCCTGGCCGGCCGCGGGATGGAACATCGCCACGCCCAGGCCGGAGAGCAGGATCAGCGTCCAGACCGCCGGATAGCCGCCGGCCAGCCCGGACAGGCCGATCCCGGCCAGCGCGACCCCGGCGGCGGCCGGCCAGCCCAGCCGGAAGCGGTCGGCGAGCATGCCGATGAACGGCTGCGGCACCGAGCTGCCCAGCGCGGCCGCGAGGGTGAGCCCGGAGGCGGCGACGTAGCTGTAGCGGTGGTCGAGGACGAAGTACGGCAGGGTGCTGCCGGTCACCCGCGTGGCGGCGGATTGCGGCTACCGCAGCCCGAGCGCGTTCATCGAGGCGTTCCGCGCGGCCTTCGGCACCACCCCGGGCCGGTACCTGCCTCGAAACTTTCGCCCATAGCCGAAGGAACAGTCGGCTTTCTTCCGGCGCGCCGGGGTTCGGCGGATCGTGCGGGCGCACCCGTATGCAGCTCGGTTACCGCGTCGCTCGCCTCGGCCGGCCGGGCGGGCGACCACCGACTGTTATCGATAACAATCGGGTCTCCGGCCGCCGCCCGAAAGTTTCCGGGGGAAGTTTCGCCAACATGTCGCCGACGTTGCCGGAACTGTTGACATGGTCATTGTTAGCGTTCACACTCGACGCCACGCCGCTGCCCCCGAAGAAGGAGTTAAGCGCAATGAGATTTTCCCGGATGGGGGCCGTGGCCTCCGCCGTCGTCCTTACCGCCGCCCTCGCCGCGTGTGGCTCGAGCGAGAAGACCGCCGACAAGGCGGCCTCCGGCGGTGACACCGCGGGCGCCCTGATCGGCGTCACCATGCCCACCAAGCGGTCGGAGCGGTGGATCTCCGACGGTGACAACCTGAAGAAGCAGCTCGAGGCTCTCGGCTACCAGGTCGACCTGCAGTACGCCGAGGACGACATCCCCACCCAGACCCAGCAGCTGGACAACCAGATCACCAAGCACGCCAAGCTGCTGATCATCGCGTCGATCGACGGCACCGCGATCACCACCCAGCTGGAGAACGCGAAGGCGAACAACATCCCGGTCATCGCGTACGACCGCCTGATCCGCAACAGCCCGAACGTCGACTACTACGCGACCTTCGACAACTTCAAGGTGGGCGTGCAGCAGGCGACCTCGCTGCTGACCGGCCTCAAGGTGCTCAACGCCGACGGCTCGAAGGGCAGCGCGAAGGGCCCGTTCAACATCGAGCTGTTCGCCGGCTCGCCGGACGACAACAACGCGACCTTCTTCTTCAACGGCGCGATGAGCATCCTCAAGCCGTTCATCGACGACAAGACGCTGACCGTCAAGAGCGGCCAGACCGACTTCAAGACGGTCGCCATCCTGCGCTGGGACCCGGCGACCGCGCAGAAGCGCATGGAGGACCTGCTGACCTCCACGTACAAGGGCGGCGCGAAGGTCGACGGCGTTCTTTCGCCCTACGACGGCCTGTCCATCGGCATCCTTTCCGCGCTGAAGAGCAACGGATACGGTACGGCGGCGCAGAAGTACCCGGTCGTCACCGGCCAGGACGCCGAGCTCGCGTCGGTCAAGTCGATCATCGCGGGTGAGCAGTACTCGACGATCTACAAGGACACCCGCCAGCTGGCCAAGACCACGGTCGAGATGGCCGACGCCGTCCTCAAGGGTCAGAAGCCGCAGGTCAACAACACCACCGACTACGACAACGGCAACAAGGTCGTCCCGTCGATGCTGCTGCAGTCGGTGATCGTCGACAAGACGAACTACCAGAAGGAACTCATCGACACCGGCTACTACACCCAGGCGCAGCTCGGGTAATGAGCGACACCATCCTCTCGATGCGGAGCATCACCAAGACGTTCCCCGGGGTCAAGGCCCTGCAGGACGTCAACCTGGAGGTGCTCCGCGGCGAGATCCACGCGATCTGCGGGGAGAACGGCGCCGGAAAGTCCACCTTGATGAAGGTGCTTTCCGGCGTCTACCCGTACGGCGACTACGAGGGTGAGATCACCTTCGAGGGCGAGCCCTGCCGGTTCGGCGGCATTCGCGACAGCGAGCACCGCGGCATCGTGATCATTCACCAGGAGCTCGCGCTTGCTCCCAACCTGTCCATCGCGGAGAACATCTTCCTGGGCAACGAGCAGGCCACGCGAGGGTTCATCGACTGGAACAAGACCAACGCGGCGGCGTCCCAGTTGTTGCGCCGGGTCGGGCTGAGCGAACACCCGGTCACTCAGGTGCTCGACCTCGGGGTCGGCAAGCAGCAGCTGGTGGAGATCGCGAAGGCGCTCTCCAAAGAGGTTCGCCTGCTCATCCTCGACGAGCCGACCGCGGCGCTGAACGACGAGGACTCGGCCCACCTGCTGGATCTGCTGCGCGGCCTGCGCGACTCCGGCATCACCTGCGTGATCATCTCGCACAAGCTCAACGAGGTGCTGGCGATCGCCGACCGGGTGACCATCCTGCGCGACGGCCGGACGATCTCGACCACGCCGGTGTCCGAGCTGACCGAGAGCCGGATCATCTCGGGCATGGTGGGCCGCGACCTCGATCACCGGTTCCCGCCGCACGAGCCGACCGTGGGCGAGGAGATCTTCCGGATCGAGGACTGGACCGTGCACAGCCCCACCCAGCACGGCCGGCTCCTGGTCGACAACGCGTCGCTGTCGCTGCGGCGCGGCGAGATCGTCGGGCTCGCCGGGCTGATGGGCGCCGGCCGGACCGAGCTGGCCATGAGCGTCTTCGGCCGCGCCTACGGCGCGAACATCAGCGGGAAAATCTTCAAGGACGGCAAGGAGATCCGCTTGCGGTCCGTGCGTGACGCGATCAGACACGGCATCGCGTACGCCACGGAGGACCGCAAACGATACGGCCTGAACCTGATCGAGGACATCAAGCGCAACATCTCCGCGGCGGCTCTGGGCCGGCTCGCCCACCGCGGCTGGGTCGACGACAACGAGGAGTACCGGGTCGCCGACGGGTACCGCACGTCGATGAACATCAAGGCGCCCAGCGTCTCGAGCATCACCGGCAAGCTCTCCGGCGGCAACCAGCAGAAGGTCGTGCTGTCCAAATGGATCTTCACCGATCCGGACGTGCTGATCCTCGACGAGCCCACCCGCGGCATCGACGTCGGCGCCAAGTACGAGATCTACACGATCATCAACCGCCTCGCCGACCAGGGCAAGGCGGTGCTGGTCATCTCGAGCGAGCTGCCCGAGCTGCTCGGGCTGTGCGACCGCATCTACACCCTCTCGGCCGGCCGGATCACCGGTGAGGTGCCGCGCGCCGAGGCCACCCAGGAGGGCCTGATGACCCTCATGACCGCCGGACAGGAGGCAGGCAAGTGAGCCTCGCACCCACCAACGCCGACCTCGCCGTGGACACCTCACCGGAGGCACCCGCGCCCGCCGGCGGCCGCCGCTTCTCCATCAACCTGCGGCAGAGCGGCATCTACATCGCGTTCGCGCTGATCGTGCTGCTGTTCACGGTGCTCACCGGCGGCGACATGCTGCAGCCGCAGAACATCAGCAACATCATCGTCCAGAACTCCTACATCCTCATCCTCGCCATCGGCATGATCCTGGTGATCATCGCGGGTCACATCGACCTGTCGGTGGGCTCGATCGTGGCGGCCACCGGCGCGATCTCCGCGGTGCTGATGGTGGAGAACCACGTGGCGTGGCCGATCGCGCTGATCATCACGCTGGTGTTCGGCGCGCTGATCGGGGCGTGGCAGGGCTACTGGGTCGCGTACTTCGGGATCCCGGCCTTCATCGTCACGCTCGCCGGCATGCTGCTGTTCCGGGCGATCACCCTGTCGATCCTCGGCAACCGGGGCATCGGCCCGTTCCCGGACGAGGTCCGCACCCTGGCGAACGGCTTCACCGACGGCTATCTCGGCAACGTCGGCCTCGGCGTGCTGGGCGGGGCCGACCTGTTCAGCCTGCTGATCGGCCTGCTCGCGGTGGCCGGGCTGATCGTGGCCCAATGGCGGTCGCGGGCCGGGCGGGTCCGCTACGGCCAGGGTGTCGACCCACTGTGGATCTTCATCACCAAGATCGCGGTGGCGACGTTCGTCATCATGTTCGTCGTCGTGCAGCTGGCCCGGTTCCGCAACCTGCCGTGGGTGCTGGTGCTGCTCGCGGGCCTCGTGCTCGGCTACTCGGTGCTGGCCAACCGGTCGGTGTTCGGCCGCCAGATCTACGCCGTGGGCGGCAACCTGCAAGCCGCGACGCTGTCCGGTGTGAAGGTCAAGTCGGTCATCTTCTGGATCTTCGTCAACATGGGCGTGCTGTCCGCCCTGGCCGGCATCATCTTCTCCGGCCGGCTCAACCAGGCCAACCCGACCGCCGGCAACCAGTTCGAGCTGGATGCCATCGCGGCGGCCTTCATCGGCGGCGCGGCGGTGCAGGGCGGCGTGGGCAAGGTCGTCGGCGCCATCACCGGCGGCCTGATCATGGGTGTGATCAACAACGGCATGAGCCTGATCGGCGCTCCGTCCGAGCGGGTCATGCTCGTCAAGGGCGCGGTCCTGCTGGCCGCCGTCGCGTTCGACGTGTGGACCAAGCGGCGGGCCGGCGCCTCGCGCTGACCCCGGGTCCGGTTGGGGCGCCCCGCTTCCGGGGCGCCCCTTCCCGTCAGTGACCCATCAGCCGGGCCCTCGTCTCCTGCATCTCGGCGATCTGCTCCGCCGACATCGCGGCCCGCGCCTCCGCTCGCGTGCGGCTCATCTCGGCGAGTTCCTCCTCGCTGAGCGTGGCCGCCCACTCCCGGCGCGCGCGGTGCATCTCCTCGAGCTGCTCGGGCGTCAGTGGCTGACTCATCGTGACCATCTCCTCGATCAACGCGACGAACTGCGACGGCTCCGGGTCGTCGAGCCGCTCCAGCAGGCCCCGCAGGCTCGCGCGTACCTGCTGGGCCTGGCGGATCCGCTCCTCGGTCTCGGCCAGCTGACGGCGCAGGATCTCCCGCGGATCCTCGCCGCCGGCTTCCAGGGCCGCCGCGATGTCCCGCAGGGAGAGGCCGAACCGCCGCAACGCGAGAATCGTGTGCAGCCGGCGCACGTCGTCGCCGGTGTAGCACCGATGCCCGCCGGCCGTCCGCGACGACGGCCGCAGCAGGCCCAGCCGGTCGTAGTGGTGCAGCGCCCGCACGGTCACCCGGGTGGCCCGGGCCAGCTCCCCGATCCGCCACTCCCGTTGCTCGGCCATCGTCCCCCTTGCCGGTCGCCTTCGTCGCTGTTTTCGCTGTCTCCTCGACGCTAGGACCTGACGCGGCGTCGGGTTCAAGAGGCAGGAAAAACTACAGCAGCGCCTTGGCGAACCGCGCTTCCAGCGTCGCCGCCCAGCGGGTGACCGCCGGCAGGGTGGCCGCGAAGGCCACGGCGACCGCCATGTAGAAGATCACGATCGTGCCGTAGCGGTCGCCGAGCCCGAGAAGCTCGGGCAGGTCGACGCCGTCCTTCGGGAGCGCCCAGCCCCACAGCGACCAGGTGGCCCCGCTGAGCACCCCGGTCCACCAGGTCGCCACGACGGAGAAGGCGACGGTGCTGGGCGCGAGCCGCAGCACCGCGTGCGTGAGGTCCCGCCAGGACTGCGGGTCGGCGAGCACGGCGATCATCCGGGCCGGCGCCGAGGCCGACTTGGCGGCCCGGTAAGCCGGCGCGGGAAGGGCCGAGCCGAGCACCGGCGCGACCCGGGCGCGCTCGGCGATGGCGAAGCCACGCGCCCCCATCAGGGTCGCGGCGAGCAGCGGCACGCCGACTACGGCCACCACCAGGCCGGCGCCGGCCGCGAAGCCGGTGAGGCAGACGGTGAACGCGATCGCGGCCAGCGGGAATCCGGTGAGCACGTAACGGGTGTCGGTGACGAGCCGCCCCCACGCGCGAACCGCCGGCGCGGGGGCGAGCTGGGTGTGGACCGGTGTCGTCGTCATGCCCATGACGCTATTCATCGATCGCCGCCCGGCCGATCCGGCGAGCCGCCCGATCGATGGTGGGGTTAGCACTACCAGCGGCCATATGCAGCGGCCACGCGGCTGCACCTTGCGCGCCCGGCCGGAATCGCTAGGCCGGACAGGCCGGCGCGACGAAGTAGGCGTGCGCTCCGCGGGTGAAGCGGCACCCGAACGCCGGCGAAGCCACCACCTTCGGGTTGAGGATCGCGTCACCGGCCGGGCGGTGTCCGGTGTAGACCCACCTGGTCAGGTCGTCGAACCCCGCGGTCAGCTCCGCCTGGGTGAAGTCGCAATGACCCACGCCGCGGATCGCCCGCGACACGAACGGGCGACCGTGCGCGGCGGCGCGAAGGGCGTAGATCTGCTCCATCGAGAACGGCACGAACAGGTCGCCGATGTCGTGCAGCGACAGCACGGGAACTCGCGGGTTCCCGTCGACGCGCGGGATGCCGGCGAGCCCCCGATCGGCGACGGCCGTGTGCCGCACGCGCAGCACCGAAGCGTTGAGCCGCCATTCGTCGGCGGTGGGCCAGATGCGGTCGGTGCTGCGGTAGAGCGTGAGCCGGTTGTCGGTCACGTTCCCGGGCGCGATGTCGGCGGTGCCTCCGGACAGGCCCGGATACAGACCGAAGAGGAACGGCATGTCGCTCAGCGGCGCCAGCGAGGTCGCGGCGTTCCAGTAGGCGAACGCGCTGTCGAAGCCGGGCCGCGAGCCGCCGGTGCGGCGTTCCACCACGTCGGACCACGTGCGGCCGGCCGCGGTCAGCTCCGGCGGTCGCCCGACGTTCACCCCGAGGGCCGGCAGCATCGCGGCCACCGAAGCGCGCCACCGATCCTCGAAGTCGGGCCCCGGGTGCAGCGGGAAGGTGATCGGCGTTCGGGTCAGCGCGGCCGCCGTCACGTTGGCGTCGAGGAAATAGTCGAACAGCTTCGCGTCGCCGAGGACGCCGCAATAGGGCATCGCGCCGGCGAAGGCCCGCGGGTAGGTCTCGATCGCCACCGCGGTGACATGCCCGCCCATCGACGCGCCGGTCATGATGACGCTTCGCGCCGGGCGCCCGGTCGCCTGGCGGAAAAGACCGATCATCGCGTACGAGTCCCGCACGCCCTGCCCCACGTCGTAACCGTTCGTCGCGTAGCTCGAGGCCGCCCACGCGTATCCCGCGTCGATGTAGTGCGCGCGCAGGCCGGGCGAATCCACATAGACGGTGGTTCCGGTGCCGCGGTAGCCGTGTGCGTAGACGACGAGCCGCCCGTTCCACTTGGCGGGCACCTCGATCCGGTACGCCGCGCCCGCGCTGATCCCCGTGTAGGTGCGGGCGCCCGCCAACGGCACGAACGGCGTCCCGCTGATGTCGCAGTCCGGATCGGCGACCGTGTACCCCGGCTGGGTGCTGCTCGGCACCGGCGCGGTGCAGACGGGAGGATCCGCGAGCGCCGGCGAACCGGCCATCGCGAACGCCGGCACGAGAGCAAGGGCGACAGCGGCACGCTTCCAGGCAGTGATCATCGTCGTTACCTCCCGGTAACATCCAATGCCCGCCATCGACGGCTGTCAAGACCGTGATCACCGCGCTGACCTGCTTGAGCGGCAATACGGCTACAGGCTGGGAAAGGAGCTGTCCACAACCCCTCGGAACGTCGTCTACTACTACGTCAAGTGAACCGAGGGAGGCAGCAGTGACCGCCGCCGAGCGCTGGACGGAGGCCCTGGCGTACGCCGAGGAGCGTCGCGAGGCGCTGCTGGCCCGCGAGCCCAGCGGCCGCGACGGGCTCGACCTGCTCGAGGCCGAGCTCGAGCGCGCCTGCCTCGCCGCCGCGCTCGGCAACTCCCGGCTCGGTGAACGGTCCCTCGCCGCCGCCTCGGCCGCGGCGACGGCCGCCGGGATCGCCTGGATGCGCGACCGCGGCCGCGTCGAGCTGCCGGTGCTCGGCCGCGGGCAGCAGCGTCGTGACCACCCCGGCGGCGTGCGGGAATTCCCGGCCGAGGGCGTGCCGATGAGCCCGAACACGTGGTTGATGGCGGTCGGCGTGTGCCGCGCCCTGCGCGACGAGGCGGGGCTGGCCGTGCTGGGCGATCCGCGGCTGCTGGAGCGATTGGGCGAGCGGGGCGAAGCCTTCTGGACGCCGGTGGGAGCGGCCCTGGCGCGGCCGGACGCCGGGACGATCGGGGCGGCGCGCGAGTCGCTCGCGAAGACGGTGCGGGCGCCGCGGCACTCGCCGGGGGCGGGCGAAGCGCCGGCCGAACCGGATGACGTCGCTCTGCGCGTACGCCCGCTCCTTGATCTTGTCGCGGCCGGCGAGCAGACGGCGTTCGACGCGGCGCTCGCCGCCGCCCTGCGGTGTCACCAGGAGTTCTTTGCCCGGCAGGACGGGGAGCTCGAGGTGTTCGGCCTGCTCGCCCTGCCGGTCATCGGCCTCGCGGCGCTCGGCCACGACCGGGGACTCGCGGTCCGGGTGGGCGCGGGGTCGCTCCCGCCCGATCTGGTACGCGGCGCCGTCCGCCCCCTCGGGACGGTCCGTTACCACTTTCCGGCCGGGCGGCTGCACCGCTCTGAGGAGGCCACCTGGTTTCTGGACCTGGAGGGGTTCCCGCGTGCGGGACGCGCGCACGGCATGCGGATGCGGGCCGGAAAGATGACGGCGACCTACACCGCCTCGAACGGGCCCGGTCTGCCCGAGGCCTGCCTGCGGGTCGAGCCGCCGCCACCGGCCGGGGGCGCCGAGCACCGGACGGCTGTCGGCGGGGAGGACCTGATGGATGTCGGCGAGCTCGTGCTGACCGCCGACCTCCTCTCGGCGCGCGCCGGGGACGACCGCCAGCGCCGCGCCTGGCTCGCCGAGGCCGCCGACTGCCTGGCCGCCGCCCGCGCCCGGCCCGAGCCCCGCTTCGTGCACGAGCGCGGCTGGGCCGCCTACCGCGCCGAGCCGGGACGCTTCCACCCCGACCGGCTGGCCGCCGTCGAGACCGCGTGGCGGGAGATGCTCGACGAGTGGGAGGCCGGCGACGCCCGCACGCAGTCCGGGGTGTCGATCACCGTGCTGCGCCTGCGACTCGAGCCGATGCTGCAGGCCATCGCGGTCGACCGCACCGGCGTGGCGCTGCGCGAGATGCGGCCCCGCGACGAGGATTACGCGAAGACCTTCACGCCCGGCACGGTCGAGCGGGCGCGGCGCCGCTACGAGGAGCTGTGGGCCGGGCCGCTCGACTTCCGCCACCCCGATCCCGAGGCGCGAGTGGAGATTCACGTGGCGCCGGCCGGGATGCTCGGCGACGCCAACGAGCTGTCCCGGTTCTTCCCGGGCGGGTATCGCTCGATCGCCGGGCTGCTCATGCCCAAGCGCGTGTGGGCTGCCTGGCGATATGTGACGCCGGGGCGGACCGCGGGCCTGTCCTACGACGGGCTGGCCTGGTGCGACGACCATTGGGCCTGGTTCCCCAAGCCGTACCGCCTGCTGGCCGTGTAGTTACCTTGTGCGGCATGCGTTTACCGCCGCTGCCCACCCCAGCCCCGATCGATGTGCCGAGCCGCGTCGTGGGCGACCGTCCCACCCAGCTCACCAAGCCGATCACGATCAGTCCCTACGACCCGGCCTGGCCCGCGCGCTTCCGCCGGGAGGAGGCGCGCATCCGGGCCGCGCTGGGCACGAAAGCCCTTGCGGTCGACCACGTCGGCTCCACGGCGGTGCCGGGACTGGCGGCCAAGGACCGGGTCGACATCGACCTGATCGTGGCCGACCCCGCCGACGAGGACGCCTACGTGCCGGCGCTGGCCGACGCGGGCTACCGGCTGGCCACCCGGGAGCCGTACTGGTACGAGCACCGCTGCCTCTGGGACGCGAACCACGACGTCAACCTGCACGTCTTCGGCCCGGACTGCGACGAGCACCTGCGCCATCTGATCCTGCGGGACTGGCTGCGCGCCCACCCCGGCGACCGCGACCGGTACGAGGCGGCCAAGCGCGAGGCCGCCGCGGCCAGTCCGATGTCGATGAACGGCTACGTCGCCGGAAAGGCCGGCGTCATCCTCGACATCCTGCGCCGGGCCGGGCTCAGCTGACGAGGCGGCGTTTCCGCCGGGCCGGGCTCAGCTGACGACGGCGTTTCCGCCGGGCCGGGCTCGGCTGACGACGACGGGCGGGGGAGCGGTGCTCTCCCGCACCACCAGCGTGGTCGGGACCAGCACCGTGCCGGCCTCGGCGCGCTCGTCGTGGATCTGCTCGAGCAGCCCGTGCACGCAGCGCCGGCCGACCTCGGCGAAGTCCTGGTGGACCGTGGTGAGCGGGGGCAGGTAGGCGGCGGCGTCGGGGATGTCGTCGAAACCCACCACGCTGACCTCCGCGGGCACCCGCCGGCCCCGCTCGTGCAGGGCGCGCAGCACGCCGAGCGCCATCTGGTCGTTGGCCGCGAAGATGGCCGTGCAGGACGGCTCGTCCGCCAGGGCCAGGCCGGCCGCGTAGCCGGAGGCGGCCGACCAGTCGCCGCGCTGGACCGGCGGCACGACCCGGCCGGCGTCCTCGAGCACCGCGCGCCAGGCCGCCGCGCGCCGCTCCGAGGAGAACGACTCGGCCGGGCCGGTCACGTGCCAGACCGTCTCGTGGCCGAGGCCGAGCAGATGGCGCACGGCCTGGCGGGCGCCGTCGGCCTGGTCGGTGTCGACGACCGGGTAGCGATCGCCGGCGTCCGAGTCGACCACCACCACCTGCACGCCGGGCGGCAGGGTCAGGTTGACCGCGTCGAGGAGGTGCACCTCCATGATCACGATGATGCCGTCGACCGCCAGCTCGCCGAGCCGGGTGAACGCGCCGAGCACGCCGTCCTGGGTGGGCGCGGCCACCGGGAACAGCGTGATCGCGTACCCCTCCTGGGCGGCCTGCGTCGCGATGGCCTCGACGGTGCGGCTGTTGCCGGTGGTCGCCAGCGTGAACAGGATGACGCCGATGGTGCGGAAGCTGCCGCGCTTGAGCGCACGTGCGGCGCTGTTCGGCCGGTAGCCGAGTTGTTCCATCGCGTGCAGAACCTGCCGGCGGGTGGACTCGATCACGCCGGGGTGCCCGGTGGAAACCCGGGAGACGGTCTGCGCCGAGACCCCGGCCAGGCGGGCGACATCGGCCATCGAGACGCCGCGCGTCCGCCGATGCGACGAAGCGTTCTGGCTTCTTGACGACCCGTTCACGCGGTGAAACTATCACCTCGATGTTTACGTAAACATACCGTCGCCCGACTCCGGGAAACAAAGTCACACACGATCGAACGCCTCGTCGAGGCCCGATGTTTGCGCAAACATCGACACGCCGCGGGATCGGAAGGGTGAGGGGCATGGCAACAACCCAGGTCGCGGCGCCACCGGGCGGTCGCATACGGCGCCGGTCGTGGCGAGGCTGGCAGTTCGTCGCCCCGTTCATGCTGGTCTTCGCGCTGGTCTTCCTCGCGCCGATCGCGTACTCGATCTACCTGAGCCTGTTCCGGAACCGCCTGGTCGGCGGCAACTCGTTCGCCGGGCTGGACAACTACCGGCAGGCGATTCAGGATTCGCAGTTCTGGTCGGCGTTCGGCCGGGTCGCGCTGTTCCTGGTCGTCCAGGTGCCGATCATGCTGTTCCTGGCCCTGCTGGTGGCGCTCGCCATCGACTCCGGGCGGCTCTACGGCCGGTCGTTCTTCCGGATCACGATCTTCCTGCCGTACGCGGTGCCGGCCGTCGTCGCGACGCTGCTGTGGGGCTTCATGTACGGCAGCCGGTTCGGCCTGGTCGGCAACCTCAACGACGCCCTGCACGTGACCCTGCCCGACCCGCTCGCCCCGCGCCTCGTGCTCGCGAGCATCGGCAACATCGTGACCTGGGAGTTCGTCGGTTACAACATGCTGATCTTCTACGCGGCGCTGCGCACCGTGCCGCACTCGCTCTACGAGTCGGCCGAGATCGACGGCGCCGGCCAGTTCCGGATCATCACGGCCATCAAGTTGCCGGCGATTCGCGGCGCCCTGGTGATCGCCACCATCTTCTCGGTGATCGGCAGCTTCCAGCTGTTCAACGAGCCGGCCATCCTCAAGCCGCTCGCCCCCAACGCGATCACCACGTTCTTCACCCCGAACCTGTACGCCTACTCGCTGTCGTTCTCCGGTCAGCAGTACAACTACGCGGCCACGGTCGCGATCATCATGGGCCTGATCACCATGGTCATCGCGTACGTCGTGCAGCTCCGCGGCGCCCGGGAGGGCTGATGTCCACGGGGTTGCGTTCCGCCACCCGTACCCGGGAAATGTCGCCCAGCGCGGCCGGCCGCACCAAGCGCGGGCGCAAGCGCAGCCTGACCCTCACCGTGCTGACGGCGCTGATGGCGCTGTACACCCTCGTGCCGCTCGCGTGGCTTTTCTTCAACGCGACGAAAACCCAAGAAGGGCTGTTCACATCGTTCGGGCTGTGGTTCGACGACGGAAAGTTCGCCCTGTTCGCCAACATCAAAGACACGCTCACGTACGACGACGGAATCTTTCTCCGCTGGCTGGGCAACACCCTGCTGTACGTGGTCATCGGTGCCGGCGGCGCCACCTTCCTGGCCGCGCTGGCCGGCTACGGGCTGGCCAAGTTCGACTTCCCGGGCCGCAAGGGTGTGTTCGCCGTCGTGATCGGCGCGGTCGCGGTCCCCGGCACCGCCCTCGCCGTCCCGCAGTTCCTGCTGTTCGCCCAGCTCGGCCTCACCGACACCCCGTGGGCCGTGATCATCCCGTCGCTGGTCACGCCGTTCGGCCTGTACCTGATGTGGACCTTCGCGGCCCGGGCCGTCCCGGACGAGATCCTCGAGGCGGCCCGGGTCGACGGCGCCGGCGAGTTCCGCACCTTCTTCCGGATCTCCGTGCCGCTGCTCGGTCCCGGGCTCGTCACGGTGCTGCTCTTCACCGTCGTCGCGACCTGGAACAACTATTTCCTGCCGCTGATCATGCTGAAGGACCCGGACTGGTACCCGCTCACGATCGGCCTCAACGCGTGGAACGCGCAGTCCGGCACCGCGGGCGGCCAGGCCGTCTTCAACCTCGTCATCACCGGTTCGCTGCTCACCATCCTGCCGCTGATCGCGGCGTTCCTGCTGCTCCAGCGCTACTGGCAGTCCGGCCTCGCCGCCGGAAGCGGCAAAGAATGAAAGGATCCCTCATGCGCAAGCTTTGGCCGGTGGCGGCGGCCGCCGCCCTCACCCTGGCGCTGGCCGCCTGCGGTGGCGGCGACGACTCCTCGGACTCGTCCTCGTCCTCCGGCGCCGGTGTCTCGGACTCCGGCGTCGCCGCGGCCCTCGAGAAGGGCGGCACGCTGACGGTCTGGGCCTGGGAGCCCACCCTCAAGCAGGTCGTGACGAGCTTTCAGCAGAAATACCCGAACGTGAAGGTCGACCTGGTCAACGCCGGCACCGGCGACAAGCAGTACACCGCGCTGCAGAACGCGATCGCCGCCGGCAAGGGCGTGCCGGACGTCGCGCAGATCGAGTACTACGCGCTGCCCCAATTCGCCCTCGGCAAGTCGCTGACCAGTCTCAAGGGGTACGGCGCCGAGGACCTCAAGGCCGATTTCACCCCGGGCCCGTGGAACTCGGTGCACTCCGGCGGGGACATCTACGGCCTGCCGATGGACTCCGGCCCGATGGCGCTGTTCTACAACAAGGACGTCTTCGACAAGTTCGGCGTCAAGGTGCCCACCACCTGGCAGGAGTACCTCGACGCGGCCCGCACGATCCACAAGGCCGATCCGAAGGTCTACATCACCAGCGACACCGGTGACGCCGGCTTCACCACCAGCCTGATCTGGCAGGCCGGCGGCAAGCCGTACCAGGTCGACGGCACCACCGTGACGATCAACTTCACCGACCCGGGCAGCACCACCTTCACCCAGGTGTGGCAGCAGCTGATCAGCGAGAAGCTGGTCGCCCCGATCTCCGGCTGGACCGACCAGTGGTTCCAGGGCATCGCCAACGGCACCATCGCCACCCTGCCCACCGGCGCGTGGATGCCGGCCAACTTCACCTCCAGCGCGCCCAGCGGCTCCGGCAAATGGCGGGTCGCCGACATGCCACAGTGGACCCCCGGGGCCAAGGCCAGCGCGGAGAACGGCGGCAGCTCGCTGGCCATCATGGACAAGGGCGCCAACAAGGCCCTGGCCTACGGCTTCATGAAGTACGCCGCCGACGACGAGGGCGTGCAGATCCGGGTGGACAACGGCGCCTTCCCGGCCACCACCAAGCAGCTCTCCGATCCGAAGTTCCTGAGCACCGAGTTCGCGTACTTCGGCGGTCAGAAGGCCAACGAGATCTTCGCGAAGTCCGCGCGGAACGTCGTGCCCGGCTGGTCGTACCTGCCGTTCCAGGTCTACGCCAACAGCATCTTCAACGACACCGTCGGCAAGGCGTACGTCTCGGGCACCACCCTCGCCGACGGCCTGAAGGCCTGGCAGGACCAGTCCACGAAGTACGGCACCCAGCAGGGCTTTACCGTCAAGTGACACCCGGGGGCCCGCCGCGGCGGGCCCCCATGTTAAGGAGATCGTGTTGAGTTCCACCCGTTGGCTGCGCCGCACCGGTGAGCCGCGCCTCGAGTACGGCGCCGACTACAACCCCGACCAGTGGCCGCGCGAGGTCTGGGACGACGATGTCCGGCGCATGCGCGAGGCCGGGGTGACCATCGTGTCGCTCGCGATCTTCTCCTGGGCGCGGATCGAGCCGGCCTCCGGCGAATACGACTTCGCTTGGCTCGACGACGCGATGGACCTGATGCACGCCAACGGGATCCTGGTCGACCTCGCCACCGCGACGGCCTCGCCGCCGCCGTGGCTGACCACCGCGCACCCCGAGATCCTTCCGGTCGACCGGCTCGGCAACACGATCTGGCCCGGCGGCCGGCAGCATTGGCGGCCCACGTCGCCGGTCTTCCGCGCACACGCCCTGCGCCTCGTGCGCGCCATCGCCTCGCGTTATGCCGATCATCCGGCGCTGGCCGCCTGGCACGTCAACAACGAGCTCGGCTGCCACCACGTCCACGACTACTCGGACGACGCCGCCGACGCGTTCCGGGCCTGGCTGCGGGCGCGTTACCGGACGATCGAGGCGCTCAACGACGCCTGGGCCACGGCCTTCTGGTCGCAGCGCTACGGGTCGTTCGAGGAGATCCTGCCGCCGCGGCTGGCCGCGACCTATCCGAATCCCGGCCAGCAGCTCGACTTCAAGCGGTTCTCGTCGGACGCGCTCAAGGACTACCTGATCGCCGAGCGGGATCTGCTGCGCTCGATCACCCCGGACGTGCCGGTCACCACGAACTTCATGGTGATGGGCGAGCAGAACGCGATGGATTACGCCGACTGGGCCGCGGAGGTCGACTTCATTGCCAACGACCATTACCGTACGCCCGGCGCGCGCTCGGCCGACGAGCTGTCGTTCTCGGCCAACCTGACCGGCAACCTCGCCGGCGGCCGGCCGTGGTTCCTGATGGAGCACTCGACCAGCGCGGTGAACTGGCGGCCGGTCAACCTGGCCAAGCGGCCGGGCGAGCTGGAGCGGGACGCGCTGCTGCACGTGGCGCACGGCGCCGACGCGGTCTGCTTCTTCCAGTGGCGGCAGTCCAAGGGCGGCGCCGAGAAGTACCACTCGGCGATGCTGCCGCACGCCGGGGCGGACAGCTCGCTGTTCCGGTCGGTGGTCGCGCTGGGCCGGCGGCTCGAGTCGCTGGCGTCACTGGCCGGCACGCCGCGGACGCCGGCCCGGGCGGCGATCCTGTTCGACTGGCAGTCGTGGTGGGCGTCCGAGCTCGACTCGCACCCGACCAACCGGCTGCGCTACCGCCGGGAGGCGCTCGACTGGTACACCGCGTTCCTCGACCTCGGGGTCCGGGCCGACGTGGTCCCGGTCGCGGCCGATCTGTCCGGCTACGACGTGGTCGTCGCGCCGATCCTGTACGTGGTGCCGGCCGCGCTGGCCGAGCGGCTCACGTCCTACGTGGACGACGGCGGTCACCTGGTGACGACGTACTTCTCCGGGATCGTCGACGAGCACGACCAGGTGTGGCTGGGCGGGTATCCGGGCGCGCTGCGAACGTTGCTCGGCATTCGCATCGAGGAGTTCGCCCCGCTGCCGGACGGCGAGCGGGCCGACCTCGGCAACGGCCTCGCCGGCACGATGTGGAGCGATCGGATCGACGTCACCGACGCTGCGGTGGAGGTGCTGGCCTCGTACCGGAGCGGCGATCTGGCCGGCCGGGCGGCGGTGACCCGGCGGCCGGCGGGTGCGGGCTCCGCCTCGTACGTGTCGACGCGTCTCGGGCCCGAAGGGCTCGGGGTGGTCCTCGGCGAGCTCCTCGCGCGTGCCGGGGTGACCAGCGATGTGCCGGCGGAGCTGCGCGGCCGCGTCGAGGTGGCCCAGCGCGGCCGGTACCGCTTCGTGTTCAACCGGACCGAGGGACCGGTGGACATCTCGGCGCTCGACCCGGCGAACCCGATGCTCGCCGCCCGGGCAGCGGCGGTGATCCGCGCCTGACCGTTCCGGGTGCGGGGTGGTCCCGGTGGCGCTGGTGACGCCACCGGGACCGCTGCGTTCCGGCCGGTTCCGGTCCCGGGGTCAGCCCTTGATCTGCTTGGGGCCGTCGCCGGCGGTGCCGATGCTGATCTTGCGGGGCTTGGCCTTCTCCGACATCGGGATGTGCAGGGTCAGCACGCCGTTGTCGTAGGTGGCCTCGAGCTTGTCGGTGTCGAGGGTGTCCGCGACGAACAGCTGGCGGCTGAAGACACCCATCGGGCGTTCCGCGATCACGGTCTCGACGCCGTCCTTCTGCGTGCGCTGCCGCTGGGCCTGAACCTGCAGCACGTTGCGCTCGACGGTCAGCTCGATCGAGTCGGGGTCGACGCCGGGCAGGTCGAAGTACACGTTGAACCAGTCACCGTCGCGCTCGGCGTCGACATGCATGACGGCCGGCCGGCCGGCGGTGCCGGTGAGCTGCTCGAAGAGGCGGTCCATGTCGCGGAACGGGTCGGTGCGCATCAGCATGGTCATCTCCTCCTTGGTGCCCCTTCACCGAAGGCGTCTCGTTCCGGGGATCTCCCGTGGTTGAGTGCCCTTGACTCAACTTACTTCCACCCATACAACGAACTCATGGCAGTGTCAAGTCCTCGGCGAGATGACCGGCATTGGCCCGCACACGCTGCGCGCGTACGAGCGCTCCGGACTCGTACGGCCCGCGTCGTTGCGGCAGCGACGTTCCGGCCACTGACCGGCGAGGGCCGCCGCCGCGAGACGAACTACAAACCTGTACTTCGTGCCGAGATCTTGCCGTTGACCAGCGCGAACGTCACGCTGGAAAGAACGGGACGCGCGAGCCGCGGAAGACATGAGTCACTGAGGGTCACACTCACCCGCGGCCCGGCGTCCCTTTCCAGCGGCTCCGCCACGCGTTGCCCGACCGCAGCTTCGCACGCAAAGCGTCGCGCACACCCAGCTCAGACCGGGAACAGACCCTCGCTCCCGGCGGCTTCCTAGCGGCGGCCGAACTCGTGGGACAGGACGTATCGGGCGACGCCGTTGCCGATGCGCACGCCCTGCTCGTCGGCGGAGCGGAAGTGGACGCCGGCCCAGATGCGGGCCTCGACCACCTCGTCCAGGGCCCGCCGAGAAGCTGGGCGTACTGCCGGCTGGTCAGCGCGGGCGGCTCCGCGGTGCGGAACATGTCGTTGCGCGGGATCACGAACGAGCGCAATCACGAACGAGCGCATCGACCCGACCCACGCGCCGTCCGACGCGTTCGTCGGCGGGGTGGGCCGCCAGACGCCCGGCGTCGTGCCGGCCGTCCAGGCATCCGTGGGATCGAAGGCGCCGTCGTGCACCCGCGCGGCGATCATCGCGTCCGCGGCCCGCCGCCGTTGCCTCTGCCCCGGCACCGAGGGCAGAGGGACGGCGCGGCGCCGGCCATCGGGGGGAGAGGCCGGCGCCGCCGATCCGGGTCGCCGCCCGCCGGCGGCGGGCCGGCCGGGCGGCGACGACTTCGCACTTCGAGGAGCGGTGCGGCGGGGGACGGTTTGCGGGTACGGCGGGGAGTGCCGGCTAGAAGGGGAAGGACGCGGGCTGGCTGCGGACGGTCACCCAGCGCGTGTCGGTGAAGGCGTCGATGTTGGCCTGGGCGCCGCCGAAGCGGGAGCCGGTGCCGGACGCCCCGGTGCCGCCGAACGGGGCGTTGGCCTCGTCGTTCACGGTCTGGTCGTTGATGTGCACGATGCCGGTGGGTATCCGGTCGGCCAGCTCGACGCCGCGCATCGCGTCGCGGGTGACGATGCCCAGCGACAGGCCGTACTCGGTGGTGGTGGCCAGGGCGATGGCCTCGTCGACGGTGCCGAAGCGGGCGACCGGCGCGACCGGGCCGAAGATCTCCTGGGCGAACGCGGGCGTCGAGGTGGTCACGCCGGCGAGGACCGTGGGCTGGTAGAAGAGGCGGTCGAAGCTGCCGCCCGCGGCCAGCCGGACGCCGTCGCCGACCGAGGAGGTCACCAGGTCGTGGATCTTGTCGCGCTGGCCGGCGTCGATGACCGGGCCGAGCGCGACCTGCTCGCGGGCGGGGTCGCCGACCGGCAACTTGGCGGCCTTGTCGGCGAGGCGCTCGACGAAGTCGTCGTAGACGCGCTCGTGCACCAGGTGCCGGCCGGTGGTCATGCAGATCTGACCCTGGTGGAACCAGCTGCCCCAGGAAGCCAGGTTGACCGCGGCGTCCACATCGGCGTCGTCGAGGACGAGCAGCGCCGAGTTGCCGCCGAGCTCGAGGTGGGCGCGCTTGAGGTGGCGGCCGGCCAGCTCGCCGACCCGGCGGCCCGCGGCGGTCGAGCCGGTGAACGAGATGACCGGCACCCGGGGATCGGTGAGCATCGCCTCGCCGACGTCGGCGCCGCCGACCAGCACCTGCAGCAGGCCGTCGGGCAGCCCGGCCTCCTGGAAGATCCGGGCGAACACGAGGCCGCCGGTCACCGCCGTACGCGGATCGGGCTTGAGCAGCACCGCGTTGCCGAGGGCGAGCGCCGGAGCGACCGACCGGATGCCCAGGATGATCGGCACGTTGAAGGGCGAGATCACCCCGACCACGCCGACCGGGTAGCGCCGGGCCATCGAGAGCCGCGGCTCCTCGGAGGGGATCAGCGAGCCGTAGGGCCGGCTGGGCAGTGCGGCCGCCTCCCAGCACTCCTGCTCGGCGACGTGCAGGGCGAAGCCGGCCAGCCCGGGGATCGCGCCGACCTCGCGCACGTTCCACCAGCTGATCTCCTCGGCGTGCTCGGCCCACAGCTGGGCGGCCTTGCGGAGGACGGCGGCGCGGGCGGAGTGCGGCAGGGCTGCCCACTCGCGCTGGGCGTCGGCGGCGACCTTGGCGGCCCGGGCCACGTCGTCGGGGGTGGCCAGGTTGACCTGGCCGAGCGATTCGCCGGTGGCCGGCTCGATCACGTCGGCGGCGGCGCCGCCGCCGGGGCGCCACGACCCGCCCTCGAAGATCTGGTCGTTCCAGCGGGACTGATCGAGCAGAGCCATCGTCGGCACCTTCCCACGAGAAAGTTTCGCCGAATCTAGGCCCGAAACGATCCCGAAACAACGCGGTGTTTCACATAGTCGAACGGTAGCCCAATTGATGCGAGATCTCGGCCGCCGTGCGCCGCAGCGGCCCGGCCAGCCGGCTGACCACCGACTCGACCGAGGCGGTCCAGGTCGTCAGGTGCACGGCCACGTTGATCGCCGCGACCACATGCCCGGAGCGGTCGCGGATCGGCGCCGCGATCGAGCGCAGGCCGGGCGCCAGCTCCTCGTCGTTGACCGCGTAGCCGGCCTGCCGCACCTTGGCCAGGGCGGCGACCAGCTGCTCCCGTACGGTGATCGTTTTCGGCCCGCGGCGGGCCAGATCCATCCGGTCGAGCAGCGCGCGCAGCGCCGCCGGGTCGCGGTGCGCGAGCAGCACCTTGCCCATCGAGGTGCAATAGGCGGGCAGCCGCGAGCCGACGTGCAGATTGAGGTCGACGGCCAACCCGGTGGTGCGGCGGGATCGGCGGCGTTCCACGTACACGATGTCGGCGCCGTCGAGAACCGCCATGCTGGCCGCGCAGCCGGTCTCGTCGGCGAGCGCCTGCAGGCGGCCGGCCGCGATCCCGGTGATCTCCATCGAGCTGATCGCGGCGAAGCCGAGGTCGACCACCCGCGGGCCGAGCGAGTACTTGCGGGTGTCCGGGTCCTGCTGGAGGAAGCCGAGGCTGGTCAGCGTCGCTACGTAGCGGTGGGTGGTGCTGCGGTTGAGGTCGACGGCGCGGGACAGGTCGGCGATGCCGAGGACCGGGCCGTTGGCGGCGAACTCGCTGAGGATCCGCAGGCCCCGCTCGAGCGATTGGGAGAACGACGGCTGCGCCATGCTGTTCACCATATCAACGCTCATTCCGGATATTCGAACGTGGTCGGCCCCGAAGCCCGCCGCAGCCGGTAGCATCGGCCCGTGATCGAGCCGGTCCTGCACCACATCGGCGGCGCCCGGGTCGCGTCGATCAGCGGGCGCACGCATCCCGACCACGACCCGTGGAGCCGGGCGGTGCTCGCGGAGGTGGCGTCCGGCGACGGCGAGGACACCCGGCGGGCCATCGAGGCCGCTCAGGCCGCCTTTCCGGCCTGGTCGGCGATGACGCCGAGCGAGCGGCAGCTGATCTTCATCCGGGCCGCGGACGCGCTCGACCGGCGGCGCGCCGAGGTGCTCGGCCTGCTGGCCGCCGAGACGGGGTGCGGGCCGTATTTCGCGAAAGTTCAGGTTGACTTCTGTCTCGCCATGCTGCGCCAGGCCGGGTCGCTCGCACACGCGCCGACCGGGCAGGTGCTGCCGGCCGACCTGCCCGGGTCGCGGGCGCTGGCGGTGCGGCGGCCGGTCGGCGTGGTCGCCGCGATCGCGCCGTGGAACGCGGCGCTGACGCTGGCCGGGCGGGCGATCGCCGGTCCGCTCGCGCTGGGCAACACGGTCGTGCTCAAGCCCAGCGAGGAATCGCCGATCACCGGCGGCACGCTGTGGGCCGACGTGTTCGCCGAGGCCGGGCTGCCCGCCGGGGCGGTCAACGTGGTCACTCATGCCCCCGGCGACGCCGGGATGATCGCCGAGGAGCTGGTCACCCATCCGCTGGTGCGGCGGATCAGCTTCACCGGATCGACGGTCACCGGGCGGCGGCTCGCCGAGCTGGCGGCCCGGCACCTCAAACGGCCGGTGCTGCAACTTTCCGGGCACAACGCGCTGATCGTGCTGGCCGACGCGGACCTTTCGCTGGCCGTCGACGCGGCCGCGTACGGCGCCTTCGTCCACCAGGGCGAGGTCTGCATGTGCGTGCGCCGCATCATCGTCGACCGGGCCGTTCGCGCGGAATTCACGGCGCGCTTCGTCGAGAAAGTTTCGCGACTTCCGGTCGGCGACCCGCGCGACCCCGCGACGGTCGTCGGCCCGCTGATCAACGAGTGGGCGCTGAGCCTGGTCGAGCGGCGGGTCTCCGAGGCGGTCTCGCTCGGCGCCCGCGTGCTGACCGGCGGCGTGGCGGCGCCGCCCTGCTACCCGCCGACGGTCCTCACCGACGTGCCGCCGGAGGCCGAGATAGCTTTCGAGGAAACTTTCGGCCCGGTGGCGCTGCTCGAGACCGCCGACGGCCCGGCGGACGCCGTTGCCCGGGCCAACGAGTCCCGCTTCGGCCTGACCGCCGGCATCATCTCGGCGAACACCTACGGCGCGCTGGATCTGGCCCGGCGCCTCGAGGTCGGGATCGTGCACATCAACGACCAGACCGTGAACGACGAGCCGCAGATGCCCTTCGGCGGCCTCAAGGAGAGCGGCTGGGGGAGATTCGGCCTGCAGTTCGCGAGCGAGGACTTCACCGAGCTCCAGTGGATCACCCTGCGCGACACGCCCCGGTCCTTCCCGTTCTGAGTCCGCCCCGTTCTGAGTCCGCGCGATGAACCGCCGGGGGGCCGGATCCGTATCCACCGGCGACCGGGTTGCCCCACCGAGCGCTACGAGGGACGAACATCTTGCTGCTCCGCCGAATCCGCACCATCTCCGGCGCGGTGCTCACCGTCCTGGCCGCAGTCCTGGTGTACGTGGCGCTCGTCGTGCCGGACGCGGTCGCGAAACCGAAGAACGGAACTTTCCTCGAGGTCGCGTTCCTGCGGCTCCCGATCGAGGCGATCATCGGCGCCGCGGTGCTGCTCGCGCTTTCGCCGAGATGGCGCAAGCCGGTCGCGGCGTTGTTCGGCCTCGGGCTCGGTCTCGTGGTGATCCTGAAGGTCGTCAACATGGGCTTCCGGATCGTGCTCGGCCGGCGGTTCAACCCGGTGCTCGACTGGCCGCTGTTCCAGGACGGCTTCAACGCGCTCAGCGAGACCGACGGCCGCGGCAAGGCGATCGCGGCGGCCGTCGGGGCGGTCGTGTTGTCGCTGCTCGCGCTGGTGGTGTGCACGCTGGCGGTGCTGCGCCTGACCCGGCTGACGGTGCGGTTCCCCGGTCCGGCCCGGCGCACCCTGGCCGGCCTCAGCGCGGTGTGGATGGCGCTGGCGATCAGCGGGATCACCTGGTTCCCCAACGCCCCGGTCGCCTCGGACACCGCCGCCGACCTGCTGAAGACGACGGTCACCCAGGTTCCGGCGGCGATCAAGGATCAACGGCAGTTCGCGTACGCGTCGGAGCACGATCCCTATCGCAACGTGGCGGCCCGGGACCTGGTCAGCGGGCTGGCCGGCAAGGACGTGGTCATCGGCGTGGTGGAGAGCTACGGCCGCTCGGCGCTCGCCGACCCCGGCATGAGCGCGATAGTTTCCCCGGCCCTCGCCGCCGACGAGCGGAAACTTTCCGCCGCCGGTTTCTCGGCGAAGTCCGGCTGGCTGACCTCGTCGACCTACGGCGGCGGCAGCTGGCTCGCCCACGCCAGCTTCCAGAGCGGCCTGTGGATCACCAGCCAGCAGCGGTACCGGCAGCTCGCCGCCAGCGACCGGATCACGCTGACCAGCGCCTTCCACAAGGCCGGGTGGCAGACGGTCGGCATGGAGCCCGGCAACACCGTGGCCTGGCCGGAGGCGTCCTTCTACGGCTACGACACCGTCTACGACTCGCGGAACCTCGGCTACCAGGGCCCGCGCTTCGGCTGGTCGCGGATGCCCGACCAGTACACGCTCGCCGCCTTCCAGCGGAACGTGTACGCCACGAAGCAGCGCCCCCTGATGGCGGAGATCACCCTGACCTCCAGCCACGAGCCGTGGACGGCGATCCCGCGGATGATCGACTGGGACGAGGCCGGCGACGGCAGCGTCTACGCCCCGATGGTGCGGGGCGCCGAGAAGCGCGGCACGCTGTGGGGCTCGCCGGAGCGCACGCAGATCCAGTACGCCAAGTCGATCGCCTACTCCGTGGACAGCCTCATCTCCTGGGCCGCCAAATACGGCGACAAGAACCTCGTGCTGATCATGTTCGGGGATCACCAGCCGATGCCCATCGTCAGCGGCGCGGACGCCGGCCACGACGTCCCCGTCACGATCATCGCCCACGACCGGTCGGCCCTGGAGCGCGTCGCCGACTGGAACTGGGCGGACGGCCTGCGGCCGCGGGCCGGCACGCCGGTGTGGCGGATGGACGAGTTCCGCGACAAGTTCTTCGCCGCCTACGGAACCCAGAACACGGTCGCCCTCCGGGCGCCGCGCTGAGCCCGCCGCCGTCCCGGGCCTACAGCCGGGTTGCGGCGCGCACCAGGCCGGCGAGGGGGAGCGAGCGGCTGTGCGGCGGCCACGCGATCACCGTCGTGACGTGCGGCGCGTCCGCCAGCGGGACCGCGGCCAGGTCGTGGCCCAGCATGGGGCGGCAGGACTCCGGCAGGACGGCCGACGCGCGGCCCAGGGCGATCAGCTGGAACAACTGCGTGCTGTCGTGCACCTCGGGGCCCGGGCCGTCCGGATAGGTGCCGTCCGCGCCGGGCCAGCGGGGCAGCGGCAGGCCCGGCAGCGCGCTCACGTCGGCCATGCGCAGGCTCGTGCGGGTGGTGAGCGGGTGGCCGGCCGGCAGCACGACGACCTGGCCCTCGGTGGTCAGCTCCTCGACGTCGAGGCCGGCGGTCGAGTCGAAGGGCAGATGCAACAGCGCCACGTCGGCGCGGCCGTCGCGGAGCAGGCGCTCCTGCTCGCCGACGCCGCACAGCAGCACCTCGACCTCGACGGCGCCGGGCTCGGCCGCGTACGCGTCGAGCAGTTTGGGCAGCAGCTCGCCGGCCGCGCCGGCCTTGGTGACCAGCACCAGCCCCGGCTTGCCGGGCACCGCCCGGCGGGTGCGGCGCTCGGCGGCCTCGACCGCGTCCAGGGCGGCCCGGCCCTCGTGCAGCAGCACGGCTCCGGCCTCGGTGAGCGCGACGCCCCGGCTGTCGCGGTCGAGCAGCGAAACCCCGATCCGGCGCTCCAGCCGCGCGATCGCCCGGGACAGCGGCGGCTGCGCGATGCCGAGCCGCCGGGCCGCCCGGCCGAAGTGCAGCTCCTCGGCGACGGCGACGAAATAGCGCAGCTCCCGCGTCTCCACGATTCGACGATACCCGCCGGGTATCGCCGGCCACCCGGACGGCGTCGGCGACCGATCGGTGAGCGCGCGGACCGGGCCGAAGCCGGCGATACCCGCCGGGTATCGCCGCCCACCCAGATGGTGTTGGCGGCCGTCCGGCGGCGCCGACAGGATCGGGTGATGAGCGAACGGACGACGATCGCGCTGGTCACCGGCGCGAACAAGGGAATCGGGTACGAGATCGCGGCGGGGCTGGGCGCGCTCGGATGGAGCGTGGGCGTGGGCGCCCGGGACGACGCGCGCCGGGAGGAGGCGGTCGGGAAACTGCGGGCGGCGGGCGCGGACGCGTTCGGCGTGCCGCTCGACGTGACCGACGACCGGAGCGTGGCGGCGGCCGCCCGGCTGCTCGAGGAGCGCGGCGGGCTCGACGTACTCGTCAACAACGCCGCGATCACCGGCGGCCGGCCGCAGGAACCGACGCTTGTGGACCCGGCGATCGTGCGAAATGTCGTGGAAACCAACGTGCTCGGGGTCATCCGCGTGACCAACGCGATGCTGCCGCTGCTGCGCCGGTCGGCGCGCCCGCGGATCGTGAACATGTCGAGCACGGTCGGCTCGCTGGCCCGCCAGAGCGTGCCGGGCGCCGAGACCGGGCCGATCTCGGCCGCCTACGCGCCGTCGAAAAGTTTCCTCAACGCGGTCACCATCCAGTACGCGAAGGAGCTGGGCGACACGAACATCCTGATCAACGCCGGGTGCCCGGGTTTCTGCGCCACCGACCTGAACGGCCACCGCGGCTTCCGCACGCCGCAGCAGGGCGCCCGGATCGCGATTCACCTCGCCACGATCCCGGACGACGGCCCGACCGGCGGATTCTTCGACGACGAGGGCCCGGTGCCGTGGTGAAAAGCAACTGGCAACGGCGCGATGGTCTCAGGTCATGCCGCGCCAGCTGTCGCGCAGGACCTGCCGCGAGACGATGTCGGCCTGACGGGTCGGCTCCGGGATCCGGAAGTGCGAGCTCAGCGCGATCGCCAGGTCGGTGGCGTCGGCCAGGCCGATGCGGTGCCCGACCGAGACGTACACGGGGTTGACCTCGGTCTGGGTGCGCACCGCGCGGCCGAGCACCTCGCCGCCCTCGGTCAGCGGCGCCCACTCGCCGCGGCGCGGGCCGGGCTCGGCGTGGCTGCCCAGGTACAGCGATTTCGCGATCCCGAAGGCCGGCAGGTCGAACAGCACGCCGAGGTGACTGGCGAGGCCGAAGCGGCGCGGGTGGGCGACGCCGTAGCCGTCGCAGACCAGCATCTCGGGCCGCTGCCCGAGGCGGCCGAGGGCCGCCAGCAACAGGGGCAGCTCGCGGAAGGCGAGCAGACCCGGCACGTACGGGAAAGTGATGTCACCCTCGGCGGTGGCCACCTCCCGCACCCGCAGGCTGTGCACCTCGACCGTGACCGCGGCGGCGACGGCCCGGCGGCTGCCCACCGCGTACGAGATGTCCACACCGGTGACCGTGGCCGGCGTCTCGATCCGTCCCTGCGGGAGCAACAGCCGTTCCCGCAGGGACTCCTGAATCCGTTCCGCCTCGGCGGCGTCCGCCGGTGCCACGAACGGCACGACTGTCCAGTTCTGCGTCATCGCTCGCCCTCGGGGAAGTGCGTGCATTCCACCATGCGCCGGCGAGCGTCCGTCAACCACCCCGCGGCCGCGCGACTCCCGTCAGATCCCCGCGAGATCCAGCGCGAGGGTGAGCCCGCCGCTGACGACGAGGATGGCGGTGATCAGGGTGGCGCGCCCGCCCGCCTTCCGCGCGGCCCGCCAGTAGAGCGCGGCGCCGGCGAGCAGCAGCAGCGCCTCGATGGTGGCGGTCAGCGCGTGGTACTGCCACAGCCCGAGGCCGAGCCGGGGCAGGTCGCCGAGGTTGCCCGGCAGGATCGGCATGTCGGCGCGGTGCACCAGCAGGTCGAGCAGCCAGTGGGAGAACACGACCGCGCCGATGACCACGCCGGCCCGCCGGTTCTTCCACCAGAGCGCGCAGAGCCAGCCGGTCACCGCCGCGATCAGCAGGGCGCCCACCAATGAGTGGGTGTAGTCGGCGTGGATGATGCCGTCGCCGTAGCCGCCGTCGGTGCCGGGGACGTCGTCGATGGTCTCGATCCCGGCCAGGAACAGCGGGGCGAAGATGATGTCGAGCCAGACCGTGGCGAGCATGAGAGCCCACAGCGGCACCGGTTTCTCGGCCGACTTGACCGCCGCGGCGAGGCCGAAGTGTCCAGTGATCATTTCCCGGACCGCCGCACGCGGGGCCACCGCACGAGCTTGGCGTCGAGGACGCCGGCCAGGGCGGCGAACAGCAGCACGCCCACGAAGAACGACATGGTCTTTCCTTCCGTAAAGTGAACTAGAGTTGCGTTAAGATGAGCGTACACCACTAACGCAACTGGAGTTTCCATTGGTTTCACGCCCCGGGGGCCGCACGGCCCGCACGCGTACGGCGGTGGCCGCCGCCCTCCAGGAGGAACTGCTGGAAGTCGGCTATGCGGGCACCACGATCGAGCGGATCGCCCGCCGCGCCGGTGTGGCCAAGACGACGTTGTACCGGCGGTGGGGGAGCGTCGGCCAGCTCGTCGTGGACCTCTTCCACGAGGCCGCCGCCGTCGAGATCCCGGTCGCCGACACCGGCTCGCTGGAGGGGGACCTGCGCGCGCTGGCCCGCAGCGCGGTCACCCTGCTGCTGCACCCGCGCAGCCGCGCCGTCTTCGACATCGTGGTGGGCGAGGCCGTCCACGACGAGGCGGCCCGCGCCGCGCTGACCGACTTCTTCGCCGGGCGGGTCGCCAACGCCGCCCCGATCGTCGCCCGCGCGGTGGCCCGGGGCGAGATCCCGGCGAACACGGACGCGGCCGAGGTCATCCGCCAGCTGGGGGCGCCCTACTACGCCCGCCTCTACATCACCGGCGACCCGATCGGCGAGGCGGACGCGGACCGGGCGGCGGCGGTGACCGCGATGGCGGCTCGGGCCGGGCTGCTCGCCTGATGTGCAAAGTGGATTGCGCGATTCGTGCGCGAAATGGATCGCGGGCCCGCCGCGCGAGCCCGGATCGCGCGCGTCACGTGCAACCCGAATTGCGCGTTTGCGCTGGTGAGGGAGCCGGGCGATAGTACGCGGCATGTCGCTCGTCCGCCGTATCGCCGTGCTGGTCAGCATCGCGGCCGTCGTCCTCGCCCTCTCCGGGGCCGGGGCGCAGGCGCATCGTGGCACCACCCTGTACGTGTCACCGCACGGGTCCGATTCCGCCGCCGGCACCGCACGCTCCCCGCTGCGAACGCCGCAACTCGCCGTCGATCGGCTCGGGCGCTCCGGCGGGACGGTCGTCCTGGCCGGCGGCAGGTACGCGGGTCAGCGGATCGTCGTCGAGAACCGGGCCCATGTCACGGTGCGGGCCGCCGTGCGGGCGACCCCGGTGCTCGACGGCGCCGGCCTCAAGCCGCCCGCGGACCAGAGCGGCATGGTCGAGATCCGCGACAGCTCCGACGTGACCGTGCAGGGCCTCACGGTGACCGGTTACCGCACCAGGTCGACGGCGGCGGTGCCGATCGGCATCTTCGTGACCGGCTCGGGCCACGCGATCCGGCTCACCGGCAACCACGTGCACCACCTCGGCAACGACAACGGCACGCTGGGCAGCTTCGAGATGAACGCGCACGGCATCGCCGTGTACGGCACCAGGGCGGCCCGGCCGATCTCGGACGTCCGGATCACCGGCAACGAGCTGGACCACCTCGTCCTCGGCGCCAGCGAGACGCTTGTGCTCAACGGCAACGTCGACGGCTGGTCGGTGACCCACAACGTCATCCACGACAACAACAACATCGGCATCGACGCCATCGGGTTCGAGGACACCATCGCCGGGCCGGCCCGCTTCACCGAGGTCAACCGGGCGCGGCACGGGCTCATCGCCGGCAACAGGGTGTCCCGGATCATCAGCGAGGGCAACCCCGCGTACTGGGAGGACGGCGCCTGGTGCAACTGCGCCGACGGCATCTACGTCGACGGCGGCGGCTCGATCACCATCACCGGCAACCAGGTGGACGCCTCCGACATCGGCATCGAGGTCGCCTCGGAGTGGAAGCAGGGCCGCACGAACGCCATCCGGGTCACCGGCAACACCGTCACCCGCAGCCGCTTCACCGGCCTGGCCATCGGCGGGTACGACGAGGACCGCGGCGAGGCGTACGACATCACGGTCACCGGTAACTTCCTGCGCGGCAACAACACGCTGCGGGACGGGTCGCCCGAGCTGCTCCTGCAGTACTACGTCCACGACACCACGATCACCGGCAACACCGTCGTCTCGGCGAACCCGGGCCAGGCGGTGCTGCTCCAGCGGGTCGAGCCGGCCGGCGGCGCGGCCCGGAACGCCCGGCTCGTGCTCGACCACAACGCGTACGGCGGCCGGGTGCCCGCCGGGCAGGAGCTGTACATCTGGAACGGCGTCGAGCGGCGGGGTCTCGCCGACTACCGGGCGGCGAGCGGCCAGGACCGGGCGAGCACGTACCGAACCACCCGATAGGGGTGTAACGCGCCGCGGCCGGTCAGCGCTCTTCTCGCTATGTCGAATCGCGTACTGGGCGGCCGCTACCGACTGCAACGACGGCTCGGGCGCGGTGGCACCGCCACCGTGTGGGAGGCGCGCGACACCCGCCTGG
The DNA here is from genome assembly GCF_042664765.1 of Paractinoplanes rhizophilus. NCBI lineage: Bacteria > Bacillati > Actinomycetota > Actinomycetes > Micromonosporales > Micromonosporaceae > Paractinoplanes > Paractinoplanes rhizophilus. Next base: position 44,898 of record NZ_JBHTBJ010000024.1, read on the forward strand.
ACCGGAACGCGGCGGTCAAGATTCTGGACGCGAGCGCGCGGACCGATCCGGCGGCGCTGGAGCGACTGCGCCGCGAGGCCCGGTCGGTGGCCGGCCTGGCGCACGACAACATCGTCGGGGTGTACGACGTGGACATCGCCGAGGACGCCGCGTACCTGGTGATGGAGCTGGTGGACGGCCGGAGCCTGACCGAGACGATCGCGCAGCGCGGGCGGCTGCCGGTCGGCTCGGCGGTCTCGATCGCCGCGCAGGTCTGTGACGCGCTGGGCGCGGCGCACGCGGCCGGCGTGGTGCACCGCGATATCAAGCCGTCGAACATCCTGGTCACGCCGTCCGGCCTGGTGAAGGTGTGCGACTTCGGCGTCGCGCTGCTCGACCGGGCCGGCGGGGACGCGGCGCTGACCGGCGCCGGCAACGTCGTGGGCACGTGTCAGTACATGGCCCCCGAGCAGGCGGCCGGCGACCCGGTCGACGGGCGCGCCGACCTGTACGCGGTGGGCTGCGTGCTGTACGCGATGCTGGCCGGGGCGCCGCCGTTCGCCGCGGACCACCCGATCGAGGTGCTCGACCTGCATCTGAACGAGCCGCCGGTGCCGCTGCGGGCGCACCGCGACGACGTGCCGCCCGAGCTGCAGCGGCTGGTGGACGAGCTGCTGGCCAAGCGCCCCGCCGACCGGCCCCGGACCGCCTGGTCGGTTCGGGACCGGCTCCGGGCGGTCAGCGAGCGCACACCGGAGCCCGCCGACCCGCAGGCCGTCGCAGCCGCCGCCACCAGGCTGCTCCCCGAGGTGACGGCGGTGCTTCCCGCGGCGCGCGCCGGGCGCGGCCATCGGTGGGCCGGGGATCCGAAGTACATGCTGCTGGCCGGCGCCGCCGCCGTGCTGGCGATCGCCCTGGTGTTCGCCCTGGCGACCGGCGGTGGCCGGCCGCCCGCCGTACCCGCCGCCGACCCCGCGGCGCCCGCGGTGTCCGCGAGGGCCTCGGCCACCGCGACGGGGCCTTCGCCCGCGCCCTCGCCGGCCGTCGCGAGCCCGGCGCCCGCCCGCGCCACCCCGGCCGACCGGCTCGCCGCCCTCACCGTCGTGCTCCAGCAGCAGGCCGACAGCGGACAGTTGCCGCGCAAGCCGGCCAAGTCCCTGCTCCGCGACCTCGAACGCGTCACCCGGGCCCGCGACGCCGGCAAGGCCGAGGACGCCGCCGAGAGGTTCGACAAGTTTCGCGAGCGGGTGCGCGAGCTCCGCGCGAAGGGCGAGCTCGACGGCGACGCCCTGCCGGATCTCGACGGGATCGCGGCGACCCTGAGTCCGTCTTTCGGCTGATGCTCGCCGTGACCGTGTCGGACCTGATCAGCCGCCAGTGAGGGAGAGGCCGGCGGGGAGGAAACCGCGGCGCGGAGCGACAATGGGCCGATGGACTACGTCGGCCGGGTGCCCGCCCCACCGCTCGACCTGTTCATCGACGACATCTACTGCATGAGCGGCCGGCCGCGGCACCGCCTGATGAGCGTGCCCCCGATGCCGTCCGCGCACCTGTTCGTCAACCTCGGCGGGCCCGTGCGCCTGTGGGACTCCGACCCCGCCGTGCCGCCGGTGGTGCTCACCGGCGGCTGGTTCATGGGGGTCTGGACCAGGCGCTTCGTGGTCGAGTACCCGAAGCCGCTCCGGCTCGTCGGGGTGCACTTCAAACCGTGGGGGCTGTCCCCGTTCGTCGACCCGCCGGCCACCGAGCTGCGGGACACGTGGATGCCGGTCGACGGCGGCTGGCGGCGGTCGGTGGAGCGGATCCGCGACCGGGCCGGCGACCGCGCCCCGGCCACCGCGACCCTGCGGGTCCTGGAGCAGGAGCTGCGATCGCGGCTGGCCGGCCGGTCGGCACGCGGGCTCGGCCTGGTCCAGCACACCGGCGAGCGCCTCGAGGCGGCCAACGGCGCGGTCCCGATCGGCGCGCTGACCGACGCCGCCGGGGTGACCGGCAACCTGCTGGCCGCGCGGTTCAAGCAGCACGTCGGGATCACCCCGAAGCGGATGGCGCGGATCTACCGGTTCGCCCAGCTGATCACCTCGGTGGACCCGCGGCGCCCGGTGGACTGGGCCGAGCTCGCCCACGCGGCCGGGTACTTCGACCAGGCGCACTTCAGCCGGGAGTTCAAGGACTTCACCGGGCACACCCCCACCGGCTACCTGGACCTGCGCCGCCGCTTCCCGGCCGAGCCGGGATTCCCGCCGGACGCGGGCCCGATGCCGGCCGAGTGATTTTTTACAAGCCGGGCGGCCGCCCGCCCGACAGGATCGGGGGCGACCGCACAAGGAGGAGCACTCGTGGGCACAGTGATCATGCACAGCGTGGCGTCGGTGGACGGCTTCATCGCCGACGACAAGGACGACGTCGGTCCCCTGCACGACTGGTACTTCGGCGGGGACGTCCCGATCGTCGAGGGCGGCAGCATGAAGGTCTCGCGCGCGTCGGCGGACTACGTCCGGTCGACGTGGGCCGGCCTCGGCACGATCATCATGGGCCGCCGCCTCTTCGACCAGGTGAACGGCTGGGAGGGCGAGCCGCCCGCGGGCGACCATGTGGTCGTGGTGTCGCACCGGCCCAAGCCCGAGGGCTGGCACCCGGAGGCCTCGTACCACTTCGTCGACGACGTGACCGCGGCGGTCGCCAAGGCCAAGGAGCTCGCCGGCGACCGGGACGTCGCCGTGAACGCCGGCGAGGTGGGCGGCCAGATCCTCGCGGCCGGGCTGGTGGACGAGGTGGCGATCGACGTGGTGCCGGTGGTCTTCGGGTCGGGCCGGCGCTATTTCGGCGGCGTCGACGGGCAGCACCTGCTGGCCGACCCGCATGTGGTCATCCAGGGCGAGCGGGTCCTGCACCTGCGGTTCAAGGTGCGCCGCTAGCGTTGGTACTTTCGGCACGTTGTGCCACCGTCCGTGCCTGTTTCGTCGACGGGAACCCCCGGAACGAGTGAGGATTTTCATCGCGGGCCATACCGGAATTTGATGGGGTCCGTGTGATCATGCTCCGAACGAAAATCCCGGCGGCGGTGGTGGAGGACCCGGTGGGCATGACGGCGATGGTGTCCGCGGTGCGGACACAGGTGCTGGGACTGGTCGCGCGCCGGTTCACCGGCGGCAACGGCCCGTACGCGGGCTTGTCGATGTTGCCGGAGAAGATCCTCTGGCCGTTGCACCGCGACGGCCTCGACCCGGTGCCGCGGATGGCTGAGTGGCGCTCGCGGCGCCCGGTCGCCCGCCTGCCCCTGCCGTTCGGCCTGCGTGCCTGGCTGGTCACCGGCTACGAGCCGGTCCGCCAGGTGCTCGGCAGCGTCGACAACTACAGCAACGACTTCGGCAAGTTCGCCGGCCGGATCGGCATCAGCGTCGCCCAGGACCCGGGCGGCCTCGGATTCGCCGACCCACCGGTGCACAGCCGCCTGCGCAAGGTGCTCACGCCCGAGTTCACCATGCGCCGCCTCGCCCGCCTCCAGCCCCGCATCGACGCGATCGTGGCCGGCCGCCTGGACGCGATGGCCGAGATGGACGGCACGGCCGACCTCTGGCACGATTTCGCGCTGCCGATCCCCGCCCTGACGATCTGCGAGCTGCTCGGGGTCCCGTACGCCGATCGTGATTATTTTCAGAAGTTGAGCACCGCCCGGTTCGACATGGCCGACGGCGCGCACACCACGCTCGACACCATCGGCGAGTCCCTGACCTACCTCGGGGGCCTGATCACCGAGCAGCGCCGCAACCCCGGCGACGGCCTGCTCGGCTCGCTGATCCGGGCGCACGGCGACGAGATCGACGACCGCGAGCTGGCCGGCCTGGCCGACGGCGTGCTCACCGGCGGGCTGGAGACGTCGGCGAGCATGCTGGCGCTCGGCGCGCTGGTGCTGATGAGCGACGAGGGCATGGCCGCCCGCATGCGCGAGGGCGACAACGTCGACCAGATGGTCGAGGAACTGCTGCGTTACCTCACGGTGGTGCAGGTGGCCTTCCCCCGGGTGGCGGTCCGGGACGTACGCGTCGGGGGCGCCGACATCCGCGCCGGCGACGTGGTGATCTGCTCGCTCAGCGGCGCCGACCGCGACGACGTGATCGGCGACGACCCCGAGCGGATGGACCCCGCCCGCAACCCGCACAAATCGCACATGGCGTTCGGATACGGCATCCACCGCTGCGTCGGGGCGGAGCTGGCCCGGATGGAGCTGCGCACGGCGTACCCGGCGCTGATCCGCCGCTTCCCGGGGATGACGCCGGCGGTGCCGCCGGCCGAGCTCAAGTTCCGCCGGGCCTCGATCGTCTTCGGCCTCGACGAGCTGCCGGTCAACCTCGGGGATTCCCTGTTACATTGATGGCTGTCTCTCTACTGCCGGGAGGTAGCACATGCGCAGGCGAACCGTCGTCCTGGCCGCGGCCGGTGCCACCACCGTGCTGGCCGCGATGGCCGCGCTGGTCGCACCCGCCGCGGCGGCGACGCCCAGCTTCGACTTCACCCGGCCCGACGTGGTCGCGACCGGCGCCGAGGTGCCCTGGGGCCTGACCTTCCTGCCCGACGGCAGCGCGCTGACCGCCGAGCGGATGTCCGCCCGGATCCTGCGGCTGCGGCCCGGCGCCGCGCCCGGGACGGTGGCCACAGTGCCCGGCGTCGTGCCCGGCGGCGAAGGCGGCCTGCTCGGCCTGGCCGCGTCCCCGACATACGCCCAGGACAATTACCTGTACGCCTATCTCACCGCGGCCGCCGACAACCGGATCGTCCGGTTCCGGCTCAGCTCGCCGCAGACCGTGGAGCCGGTTCTGACCGGGCTGGCCAAGGCGAGCATCCACAACGGCGGCCGGATCGCGTTCGGCCCGGACGGCATGCTCTACGCGGGCGTCGGCGACGCGGGCAACACCGCCAACGCCCAGAACCAGCAGAGCCTCAACGGCAAGATCCTCCGGATGCGTCCCGACGGCAGCGTGCCGGCCGACAACCCGTTCGCCGGCTCGCGCGTCTACAGCCTCGGCCATCGCAACGTGCAGGGCCTGGCGTGGGACGCCCAGGGCCGGCTGTTCGCCATCGAGTTCGGCCAGAACACCTGGGACGAGGTCAACCTGATCGTGGCCGGCGGCAACTACGGCTGGCCCACCGTCGAGGGCACCGGCACCGACCCCCGCTTCCGCAACCCGATCGTGCAGTGGTCCACCGCCGAGGCCTCGCCGAGCGGCGCCGCCATCGTCGGCGACACCCTGTATGTGGCCGCCCTGCGCGGCACCCGCCTGTGGCAGGTGCCCCTCGACGGCAACGGCGGCGCCGGCACCCCGACCGCCCAGCTGACCGGGAGTTACGGCCGGTTGCGCACCGTCGAGGCCGGACCGGACGGCTGGCTGTGGGTGACCACGAGCAACCGCGACGGGCGCGGCACCCCGGCGGCCACCGACGACCGGGTGATCCGCTTCCCGCGTACGGGCGTCTCGCCGTCGCCCTCATCGGCCTCGCCCTCATCGGCCTCGCCGTCGCCGTCCTCGCCCTCGCCGTCTCCCTCGGGATCGGCCGCGTGCGCGGTCCGGTACGAGGTCAACCAGTGGAACACCGGCTTCACCGCGTCGGTGACCGTCACCAACGCCGGGCCGGCGATCGCCTCGTGGACCTTGGCGTGGACCTTCCCCGGCAACCAGCAGATCGGCAACGCCTGGAACGCGACCTACACCCAGTCCGGCCCGGCGGTGACCGTTCGCAACGCGTCCTGGAACGGCGCTGTCCCCACGAACGGCACGGTCACCTTCGGCTTCCAGGCCACCCACAGCGGGACCAACGCCGCGCCCAGCGACTTCCGCCTCAACGGCGTCGCTTGCATGGCATCCTGACGCCATGCGGTAGCGCGCTATGCGCAGGCTATGCAGTGGCGCGCGAACGGCCGCGCGGTGAGGCGCTCTTCGGCGATCGGCCGGCCGCACCTCTCGCAGATGCCGTACGTGCCGTCGTCCACCCGGCGCAGCGCCTCGTCGACCTCGGCCATCCGCTCGCGCGCCGCGGCCAGCAGCGCGGTCAGCTGGGCGCGCTCGAAGCCGATGGTGGCGCCCTCCGGGTCGTGCTCGTCGTCGGCGTTCGAGTCCCGCGACGCGGTGAACAGCGCCTGCAGGTCGCGGGCCAGCGTCGCCGCCTCGGATTCCGCGCTCGCGCGCAGCCGCAGCAGCTCGTCCCGCACCATTCCCGCAGCTTAACGAGCGGCGAGCCGCCCGGCATGGTGCCGGGCGGCTCGTGGTGTAACGGGACAGTCAGCGGAGCTGGACGTTGAACATCGGGTCAGCGGCCAGCCTCTTGAAGGTGGCGAGGCTCTTCGCCGAGCTGTTGATGCTGATGTCGCGGTCGCCGAAGGCGTCCTTCTTGGTGTCGAAGTAGACGATCGCCTTGATGGCGGGGCGCTTGCGCAGCTCGGGCAGCACGCTGTCGTACTGGGCCGACTTGTCGGTGACCCGGCCGACGCGGTGGTAGGCGCCCCACTCGGCGACCATGATGGGCTTGCTCTTGTGGTTGCGGACGGCCCAGTCGTAGAAGCCGGCGCCGCCGGGGGCGCGGCGGTCGAGCAGGTCGCCGAACAGGCCGTGGTGGTAGTAGTTCTGCTCGGCGCTCACGTACGAGTCGAGGCCGACCCAGTCGACCACGTCGTCACCGGGGTACAGGTCCTTCCACCAGGACTGCGCCATCCACTTCTCGTTGCCCATGTAGGCGACGACGCTGACCGCGTTGCTGACGCCCTTCGCGCGCAGGCGCTGGATCACGTGGCGGAACGACGCGCGGAAGTCCTTCGCGGTCATGCCGGAGCCCGCGTTCGGGCGCACGTCGTCCTCGGGCTCGTGGTTGAGCACGAGGAAGAACTTCTTGTTCGCGTACGTCGCCTTGATCCGCGCCGCGAAGGCGTCGATGCGCCGGTCGAGCTTGCCGGCGGCGACGTTCGCCCAGGTCGAGCCGTACTCCACGCGCCAGTTCAGCAGCAGCACGCGGGGGTGCGCCCGGTCCTGGGTCATCGCGATCTCGGCGGCGGTGGGGAACTTCTCGTCACCCTTGTGGTACGTGTGGAAGATGGTGGAGGTGCGCCCGGAGAGATTCTCCCAGGTGCGCAGCTCGTGGTCGCGCGGCAGGTTCGTGAAACCGCCGGCGGCGGCGCCCCACAGCACGTTGCAGCTCGGCACCAGCTTGGCGTCGGTCACGCACGCGGTCTTGGCGACCGGCGCGCCGGCCGCTGCCTGGGCCGCCTGGCCGGCTCCGCTCAGGGCCGCGCCGACACCGGCGAGCACAGCGGCAAGCGAGTACACGGACTTGCGAAACATTCAATCTCCCCCGCGTTGTCCAGCCGCGTGGTCGGCCGGGCATGCGAAAGAGATTCCGGGGCGAACGGTGCACGGCAAGTGCCCGCCGGGGTGCCGGGCGGTTGCGTCCGGCGCAGCCCGCACGGCAACCGCCCGGCGGGGTGCGCGTCAACCGTGGCGATCGGCGGCGCCGGCCCCGGGTTGAGGTTTCACACCCCCCCGGGCTGTGCCCTCGGCGCCGAGCCAGCCGCGGATGCCGGTCAGGATGCCGGGCCCGTGCTGGGCGGTGACGCCGGACGCCAGGTCGGCGATGGTCACCGAGCGCAGGGACGCGCGCCAGGCATCGTCGGCCGCGATCATCGCCTGGTGGATGGCGCACGGCGTCCGGCACGCCTCCGGGGACGCCGGCATGGGGCCGCGGGTGCGGATGTCGGTGCAGGTGAAAGCGGGGGAGCGGCCGTCGATCGCCTCGACCACGTCGAGCACCGTGATCTCCGACGGCGGGCGGCTCAGCGCGTAACCCCCCGCGTGGCCCTGGACGGCGTGGATCAGGCCGGCCCGGGCCAGCGCCTGGAGTTGTTTGGCCAGGTAGGTGGGGGAGACGTCGTGCAGCTCGGCGAGGCGGGCGGCGGGCACCGGACGGTCGGCGGCGGTCAGCGCGAACGCGCAGTGCAGGGCCCACTCGACACCGCCGGACATCTTCATGGTCACAGCCTACTTGACTCGGATAAGTCGTGTCCGAGTAGAGTCCCGGACAAAGAATATCCGAGTTGAGGAGGGTGCGGATCATGAAGATCGTCGTCTTCGGGGGAACCGGGCTGATCGGGCGCAAACTGATCGAGCTGCTGGCGGCCGGGGGGCACGAGGCGGTCGCGGCGTCGCGGTCGACCGGCGTCGACGCGGTCACCGGGGAGGGCCTGGCCGGGGTGGTGGCCGGCGCCCAGGTGGTGGTGGACGTGACCAACCCGCCGGTCTGGGGCGACGACGAGGTGCTGCACTTCTTCCGGACCTCCTCGCGCAACCTCGTCGCGGCGGAGCGGGCGGCCGGCGTCGGGCACCACATCGCGCTCACCATCGTCGGCGCCGACCTGCATCCGGGCGGCGGCTACCTGCGCGCCAAGGTCGCCCAGGAAGAGGTGGTCGTGGCGTCCGGCGTGCCGTACACGATCGTGCGCGCAACCCAGTTCTACGAGTTCCTCGCGACGATCGCGGACGCGTCGACCGTCGACGGCGTGGTGCACGCGCCGATCGGCCAGTTCCAGCCGCTGGCGGCCGATGACGTGGCGGCGGCGCTCGCCGAGGTGGCCGTGGGTGAACCGGCCAACGCGATCGTCGACCTGGCCGGGCCCGAGCGGCTGCCGATGGGCGACTTCCTGCGCCGGTTCCTCGACGCGACCCACGACAAGCGCGAGGTCGTCGACGACCCCAAGGCCACCTACTTCGGCGCGCTGCTGTCGGAGAAGTCTCTGGTGCCGGCCGGAGAGGCACGGATCGGCGCGACGACCTTCCCCGAGTGGCTGAGCCGCACTGAGGGTGCTCGATAAAACTGGTATCTATACGTTACGGTGCTGCCTCATGGTGGAGATGATCGAAGTCGGGGACTTCCGGCGGTCCCGGCGGATGGACGCGGTCACGGCGGCGAGCGTGGTGCTCACCATCAACGCCGCGCTGTTCCTGCTGACCGCGGTCGTGGGCGCGCCGTTCCTGCTCTACATCTTCGCCGACGACGACACCGGCACCTGGGACCGCATGTGGCCGCTGGTCACCTGGTGGTCCGTGGCCGCCCTGGTGGGCACCGCGTCCGCCCGGGTGGCCGTGCAGGCCGTCGGCCGCGGCAACCACGATTTCCGCCGCGGCGGCGTGGTGGCCGCGCTCGCCACCGCCGCGGCCATCAGCGTGCTGGTCGTGACGTCGTTCGGGCGCTCGCCCGCGCTCGCCGCGGTGGGCGCGCTGTTCGCCCTGGCGAACCTCTTCGCCGCCGTTGCCCTCGGCAACGCCGACAACCCGGTGACCGAGGAGGACTTCGAGCTCGAGGAGGACCTCGCCGACCGCGAGGACGAGATCGCGTACGGGCCGGACGCCGAGCTCGAGCCGGCGGAGGAGACGCCGGCCCGGGAGACGATCGAGCTCTCCCCGCGGGCGAATCGCGGTCCGGGCCGGGCGGCGCCCGCGGCGGCACGGCGACGCATGCGCCGGCAGGCGGCGCTGGTCACGCTCACCGGCGTACGGATGCCGCGCCGCCCCCGGCGCTGATCGAGGTCCGCCCCGCGGCGCTCTGACCGGGGCCGCCGCACCCGGCGTTGATCGCGGCCCCGCTACGATTGGCGGCCATGACCGACACCCTGCGGCAGCTGCGCTGGTATGCGGTGCTCGCCGTGCTCTTCTTCGGCATCCTGCCGATGACCATGGTGAGCCTGCTGGTGGCGCAGGGCCGGACGCCGCAGTCCGTGGGCCTGCTGCTCATCGGCGGCATCCCGCTGGTCGTCGCCGCGGTGGTCTATGCCGTGATCGGCCTGGCCCACGACGACCCCGAGGTGGCGTCGCACCGCCTGCGCCGCAGCATGGCGCTGGTGGCGATCGCGGACGTGCTGGTGCTGGGCGGCAACGCCCTGATCAGAATGGCCTCGAACTGACGGTCGGTCAGAGCCCGAAGACGTGGCCGAGGCCGGTCACCTCGATGGCCTTGCGCACCGGCGGCGACGGCTCGGCGAGGGTGAGCGTCACGCCCTTGGCGGCGGCGCTGTTGCGGGCGCTGACCAGCGCGCCCAACCCGTACGAGTCGATGAAGCCCAGGTCGCTGACGTCGATCCGCAGGTAGCGGCAGCCCGGCACGGCCGCCGCGGCGGCGAGGCTGTCGCGAACGTCGTCGGCGCGGTCCAGGTCGAGCTCACCGGCGAGCGCGGCGACCACAAGGCCGTCGGGATCGGCCGGTTCGTACCGGATCGTAGGGTCGTTCGGCATCCGCCAGATGCTACCCGAGGGCCGGCGCGCGACGCACGGCGACGACGGCGCGCGGCCGGTGGTGGGGAAGGACGACACCACCGGGGATCGCCGCCGGGGCGCGTGCGATCCGCCATGCGGATCCGGTATGGTCGTCCTCGTCGCGGACGTAGCGCAGCTGGTAGCGCATCACCTTGCCAAGGTGAGGGTCGCGGGTTCGAATCCCGTCGTCCGCTCTCTCTTCATCATCCGGCGACCGGCTTCATCATTCGGCGACCGGTCCGGCCTGGCCCGGTCAAGCCTGCACCGTCGAGTCGCGGATCACCAGCTTGGCCGGGTGTGGATGCACGCCGGGGGACGGGTCGCCCTCGATGGCCCGCAGCAGCAGCTCGGCGGCCGCCCGGCCCAGCCCTTCCAGATCCATGTCGATGCTGGTCAGCGGCGGCCGGCTGGCCAGCGCGATCACGTCCCAGTTGTCGAAGCCGGTGAGCGCCACGTCCTGCGGGACGCGGCGGCCGGCCTCGCGCAGGGTGTCGGCGGCGCCACGGGCGATCTGGTCGCTGCCGCACACCACGGCGTCGAAGGCGGCCCGCCGGCCGAGGAGCAGGCCGACGCCCTGACGTCCCCAGGACTCGCTCCACTCGCCGTGCAGCGGCGGGGTCACCGGCTCCAGCCCGTGCTCGGCGAGGCGCTCGATCGTCGCGGCGGACCGGACCCGGGCCGAGTGGTGGTGCGCGGGGCCGGTCACCACGGCGATCCGGCGGCGGCCCACGGTGAGCAGGTGGTCGACCGCGAGGCGGGCAGCGCCGGTCTCGTCGGGGACGACCGAGCAGTCGTCCGGCGAGGACGAGGCGAGGAACGCGTAGACCACCGGGACGCCCGCGGTGGCGGCCAGCGGCGGGCGGGTGCCGGCCCGGCGGCCGGTGACGATGATGCCGTCGACCCGCCGGCCCAGCAGGGTGCGCAGGTGCTGCTGCTCGCGGATCGGGTCGTCGCGGGCGTCGCACAGCAGCACCGACATCTGGCCGGCGCCGAGGGTGTCCTCCGCGCCGATCAGCAGCGGGATGCTGAACCGGCCGATGGTGTCGGTGGTGATCATCCCGACCGTGTAGGTGCGGCCGGCGTGCAGGCTGCGGGCGGCCGGGTTGGGGTGGAAGTCGAGCTGGTCGGCGGCCTGGCGGACCCGGGCGATGGTGTCGGCGCGCAGCGAGCCCCGGCCGTTGAGCGCCTTCGACGCGGTGCCCACCGAGACGCCCGCCAGGGCTGCCACATCGCGGATGGTGGCGGTACGCGGCCGGTGCATGCGAGCAAACGTACCGTGCGGGGAGGCCGGGGCCATGCGGGCGGCCCCGGCCGGGACCGGTGCTATCCCTCCCGTGCGGCCAGCGGAATCCAGACCCGCATCGGGCCGGGGGCGCGGTTCGCCCACAAGAAGTAGGGGATGGCCGGCGCCGCGACGACTTCCGCGCCGGCGGCCGCGCTCGCGTCCCGGCCGGGCTCGCCGGGCTGGTCGCCGAGCGGCCGGTAGAGCGCGTCCGACACTTTCCGGCGGCGCCGGAAATGCGCGCGGACGGCGGGCGCGAGGTCGTGATCGACGACGGCGAGCGGGGCCGCGGCGTCCAGCTCCCAGTCCTCGAAGGACCCGCCGGCGGGCAGGTCCTCGTGCTCCAGGCAGTAGACGACCGGCCCGCGGCTGAGGGCGGCGGCGCCCCGGACGGCGTCGACGCGCGGATGCGCGGTCACCAGGCGCGGCGGCATCGCGAGCACCAGCGTCACCACGTCCCCGGCCGTCCACGCGCGGGTGATCCGCAGGTAGCCCTCCTGGACGCCGGCGCGCACCAGCGACCCGTTGACCGTGAGCCGGGCGTCGCGGCACCACGCCGGGATCCGCAGCGCGAGCGTCCACGGCCCCGCGCCGGCCGCCTCGAAGCCGATGTCGATCCGTTCGTCCCACGGATAGGACGTGCGCACCGCGAGGCGGTATTCGCCGTCGGTCACCGTGCCCGCCGAGTACAGATGCAGTTGCAGGCCAAGGTCAGAACCGGTGGCCGCGTACGCCTGGAGCGAGGCCATCAACCGGGCGAGATTCGGCGGGCAGCACGCACAGGAGTGCCAGGTGAGCCGCTGTGACGGAGTGTCCTCATGGGAGCCGTCATGACCCGTACGCAATTGCAGGGGGTTGGAATAGAAGAAGGATCGGCCGTCGCGGGCCGTGCTCCCCGCGATGCCGTTGTAGAGCACCCGCTCCATCTCGTCGGCGTAACGGGCTTTCCCGGTCGCGAGCAGCAGACGCCAGGCGAGCTGGAAACTTCCGATCGCCGCGCAAGTTTCCGCGTAGGCGCGATCCGGCGGCAGCTCGTACGGGTCGCCGAAGGCCTCGTCCTTGTGCCGCGACCCCTGGCCGCCGGTGAGATAGGTCTTGCTCGCCATCGCCGACTCCCAGAGCCGCTCGGCCGCCGCGAGCAGCTCCGCCGAGTGGGTCTCGACGGCCACGTCGACGGCCCCGGCGAGCAGGTAGACCTGGCGCACCGCGTGCCCGGTCGCCTCGTCCGCGTCGAGCAGCGGCGTGTGGTCCTGCCAGTAGCGCGGCCCGAACCGGCCGTCGCCCAGCAGCCCGTGCCCGCGCAGCGCGAGGAAACGTTCGGCCAGCGACAGGTAGGGCGCGTGGCCGGTGAGCCGGTACAGCTCGACGAGCGCGGTCTCCACCTCGGGATGGCCGTCGATCACCGCCGCGCCGTCCGGGCCGAAACGACGTACCAGAAGGTCGGCGAAGCGGCGCGCCACCGTGACCAACTGCGGGTTTCCGGCGGCGCGGGCCGCCGCGACGGCGGCCTGGATAAGATGCCCGGCGGTGTACATCTCGTGGCTGAAACCGAGGTCGGTCCACTGCTCGTCGCGGTGGTCGACCTGGTAGTAGGAGTTGAGATACCCGTCGGCGTCCTGTGCCTTCTCGAGCAGCGCCGCCACGTCCGTGAGGAACTCCGATGCCGCGCCGGTCCGGCCGGCCTCCCACGCGATCGCCTCGAGCGTCTTGTAGACGTCGGTGTCGGCGAACCACATGCCGGCGAAGGTCGCGTCCGAGTCGCCGGTGACCCGGCGCAGGTTGGCGAGGTTGCCGTAGGCGGTCAGCTGGTCGAGGCAGTGCGGCAGCGTGGCGGACGCGTTGCGCTCCTGCCAGCCGCCGAGCAGCCCATCGGGGTCGAGCCGGACGGCGTCAAGCGGCAGCGGGCGCAGCGCGGCGAGCGCCGACGGGGTGGGCGCGGCGGGGCCTTCCATGTGGGTCCTCAATCTTTCACGGCGCCGGCCGTGACGCCGGCGGCCACGTAGCGCTGCGCCAGGATGAGCAGCAGCGTCGCGGGGATGGAGGCGATGACGGCGGTGGCCATGATCGCGTTCCATTGCTGGTTGTTGTTGCCGATGTAGTGGTAGATGCCGAGCGTGATGGGCTGGCGGGTGCCGCCGCCGTCGAGCGTCGTGGCGAAGACGAAGTCCGACCACGCCCAGAGGAACGCGAACAGGCTGACCGTGACGATGGCGTTGCGGCTGACCGGCAGGACCACCGACCGGAAGGTCCGCCAGGTCCCGGCGCCGTCGATGCGCGCCGCGTTCAGCAACTCGGCGGGAATGCCCGACATGAAGGCCGTGAAGATCAGCACCCCGAACGGCACGGCGATGGTCGAGTCGGCCAGGACCAGGCCGGCCGCGCTGTTGAGGACGCCCAGCCTGAGGTAGATGGCGTAGAAGCCCATCGCCATGATGATCCCGGGGATCATCTGGGCCATCAGCAGGACGAAGCTCAGCGCGCCACCGCCCCGGGGGCGCAGCTTGGCCAGGGAGTATCCGGCCGGGGCGGAGAGGGCGAGGGTGAGCGCGACCGTGCCGAGGCCGATCAGCAGGCTGGTGCCGAGGTAGGGCAGCTGCTGCTGGAGGACGGCGCGGTAGCCCTCGAGGGTGCCGTGCACCGGGAGCAGGTACGGCGGGTCGTGCCGCATGTCGGTGTCCTTGGTGAAGGACACGTTGATCATCCAGTAGACCGGGAAGAGCATGATCGCGGTCAGCATGATCGCGACGGCCGTTTTGAGGCGATTTCTCATGACATCGCCCTCCGCTGGGTGCGGATGTAGAGCAGGCCGAAGATCAGCGCCATCACGATCAGCAGGTTGCCGACCGCCGCGCCCGGCCCGAACTGCGGCAGCAGGTTGCCGAAGCTCAGTTTGTAGGACCAGGTGGCGAACGTGGTCGAGGCGTCCGTGGGACCGCCTCTCGTCATGATCCAGATGATGTCGAAGACCTTGAGCGTGTAGACCAGGCCGAGCAGCAGGGTGATCGCCGAGACCGGCCGCAGCAGCGGGAAGGTGATCCGCCGGAAGCGTTGCCAGCCGGTGGCGCCGTCCAGGGCGGCCGCCTCGTGGATGTCGCCCGGTATGGCCTGCAGGCCGCTGTAGAGCACCACGAGGTTGAACGGGATCCCGATCCAGACGTTCGCGATGATCACGCTGGTGAGCGCCCATTGCGGGGACGTCAGCCAATTCACTTCCGGGATGCCGACGCTGTGGAGCAGCGCGTTGACCACCCCCGAATCGCTGTTCAGCATCCAGGACCAGGTGGACGACGAGACGATCAGCGGGAGCAGCCACGGCACCAGGAACAGCGCCCGTAGCGTGACCGAGAGCCGGAAGTTCTGGGCGAAGAAGACCGCGAGGGCCATCCCGATCGTGAACTGGAAGAGCAGCGATACGCCGGTGAACACGACGGTGTGCGTCAACGCCGGCCAGAACGTCGGGTTGTCGACGACGGCCCGGTAGTTGTCGAGGCCGCTGAACGGCGCCCCGCCCTGCACGAACGAGCGGACCGTGTACTTGTGCAGGCTCAGGTCGAGGTTGCGGTAGAGCGGGTACGCGTAGAAGGCGACCAGGTAGATCACGACCGGGGCGAGGAAGCCCCAGGCCGCCCACTGCCCCGATCGCCGGCGGGGTGCCCGGGCCGGGGCGGCGGATGCCACCCCGGCCCGGGTCAGCACGTCGTGGGCCACGGTCACTTGGTGGCCGCGGCGGCGGCGGTCTGGGCCGCGCTCAGGGCTTGCTGCGGCTGTTTGCCGCCGGAGAGGGCGGCCTGGAACGCCGTCCACATCTGCTCCGAGATCTTCGGGTACTTGGTGCCGAGGTTGTCGCTGGTCCGGCCCTTCGCCGCGCCGACCGCCTCGACCCACACCTTCAGCTCCGGGTTCGCCGCGACCTGCTTCTCCTGCACCGCCTTGGTGGCCGCCACGTACGACAGGGTCGTGTCGGTCGTCAGCGCGTTGTCCTCGTTGGTCAGGCACTTGATGATCTTCTCGCTGGTGGCGTACCGGCCGGTGTCCTTCTGCACCGGGGCGGTCACGAACTCGCCGCCGGTGGGCGCCGGCGCGGTCCCACCGGCCTGCGCGGGGATCGGGATGATCCCGTACGCGAAGCCGGTCTTCTTGGCGTTGGCCAGCTGCCACGTGCCGTTCTCGCTGAACGCGAAGTCGCCGGTCGCGAACTCCTGCCAGCTGGTGGTCTGGGTGTTGCTGATAACCGAGTTCGGCGCGTAGCCCTTCTTCAGCCAGTCCGTCCACAGGGTCAGCGAGGCCACCCCTTGCGCCGAGTCGAGCTGGGTGAGGTTCGCGCCGGCGCCCCAGAACCAGGGCAGGAACTGGAACGAGCCCTCCTCGGTGCCGATCGCCGAGAACGTGATGCCCTTCTTGCCGGCCGCCTTCACCTTCTCCAGCGCGGCCGTCAGCGACGCCCAGTCCTTCACCGTGGCCGGGTCGACCTTCGCCGCGTCGAGGACCTTCTTGTTGTAGTAGAGCGCGAGCGTGTTGGCGCCGATCGGGATGCCGTACGTCTTGCCGTCGAGCTGGCCCGCGGCGAGCAGGTTGGGCTCGATCCCGGAGGTGTCGAGCTTGGTGTCGTCGGTGGTGGTGAGCACCCCCGCCTCGGCCAGCGTGGAGACGACCGGGTTGTCGACGATCAGCACGTCGGCGGAGTTGCCCTGCTGGGCGGCGAGCAGGGCCTTGTTGGTCAGGTCGGTGGTGTCGAAGCCGGTGCGCTTGACGGTCACGCCCGCGTCGGTGCCGCACTTCTGCAGCAGCTTGACCCAGTCGGAGGTGTCGTCGAACTGCGGGTACGGGTCCCAGATGGTGTACGTGCCGCCGCCGCTGCCGCCGGCCGGCTCGGTGGCGGAGTCGTTGGAGCAGGCGGTCATGCCGGCGGCGAGCGAGAGGGCGGCCACAGCGCCACACACCCGGCGGGAGAGGGTCATATTCGGTACCCCTGGTTTCCGAGGAGGAAGAAACGGAAGGAAAACGATTGCCCTGACGCTAGGGAGCCGCTTGCAGGGATGTCAAGGGAAAGTTACGGTCGTCCGTAGTGCAGCCGGAAACGGGGAGGAAACACTGGGCGCCATCGATCGGGCCGCCACCATCAGCGAGGTCGCGGCCCTGGCCGGAGTCTCCCCGGGGACGGCCTCCAAGGCCCTCAACGGCCGCGGGGCGCTGCGGCCCGAGACCCGCCGGCGCGTCCAGGAGGCCGCCGAGCAGCTGGGTTTCGTGGCCAACGCCGCGGCCCGCAGCCTCCAGGCCGGCCGCACCTACACGGTCGGCATGATCACCACCGACAGCATCGGCCGGTTCAGCATCCCGCTGCTGATCGGCGCCGAGGACGCGCTGGGCGCGGGCCAGGTGTCGGTCTTCCTCTGCGACGCCCGCGACGACCCGATCCGCGAGCAGTACTACCTGCGTACGCTGCTCGGCCGCCAGGTGGACGGCATCATCGTGACCGGCCGCCGCACCCAGGCCCGCCCGCCGATCGGCCGGTCGCTGCCGGTGCCGGTGGTCTACGCGTTCATCAGCTCGGCCGACCCGGCCGACTGCTCGGTGGTCCCGGACGAGGCCGACGGCGCCCGCCGCGCCGTCGAGCACCTGCTGGCCGTCGGCCGCCGCCGCATCGCTCATGTCACCGGCCCGGAGCACCACCATTCCGCCACGGTCCGCGCCGCCGCCGCGATGGGCGCGCTGTCCGCCGCCGGCCTGGAGCCGGCCGCGCCGGTGCTGTTCGGCGAGTGGAGCGAGGGGTGGGGCCGGCAGGCGGCCGGGATCCTGCTGTCCACCGCCGCCGAGGTGGACGCGGTCTTCTGCGGCAGCGACCAGATCGCCCGCGGCCTGGCCGAGGCGCTGCAGGAGGCGGGCCGCCGCGTCCCGGCCGACGTCGCCCTGGTCGGCTTCGACAACTGGGACGTGATGGTCGACGGCTGCCGGCCCGCCCTGACCAGCATCGACATGGACCTGGAGGGAATCGGCCGGACGGCCGCCGAGCTGGTGCTGGCCGCCATCAACGGCGAGCCGGCGCACGGGCGCCGGGCCCTGCCCGGCCGCCTCGTGCCGCGCGCCTCGACCGCGGTCCACCCGGCCTGATCCGCTACCCGGCCGGTCCGGGCCGGCTTGTGTGCTGGGTCCGGGCCGGCTTGTGTGCTGGGTCCGGGCCGGCTTGTGCGCTCGGCCCGGGCCGGCGACGCCGGGCTACCCGTGGGCCCGGTAGCGCGGGAGGCCGATGATCAGGATCGCGCCGACGGTGAGGTGCATGGCGAGCAGCACCAGCTTGCTGCTGAGGCCGACGCCGCCGAGCGGCCCGAGCAGCGACAGCGCCAGCACGATCGACGCGATGACGCGGTACGTGCGGGTGGGCCGGCGGACGGTCCGCTCCAGCAGGGCGAGCAGTCCCCAGGCGGCCAGGCCGGCGATCAGCGCGGTGGCGGCGACCGCGACCGGGCCGATGTGCTGGACGGTGCCGCCCTGCCGGACGGCGAGGTCGATGCCGCCCCACGGGTCGTTGACGGCCCAGAGGATCAGGGCGCTCGCCGCCCCGGCGGCGACGGTGACGGCCCGGCCGGTGCGGCGGGCGGTGGTCCGAGTGGCGGTGATCTGCTGCTCCATGTTCGTCATGCCGACGAGCGTCGCCGTTCGGGGCCGGTCGGCGCATCGGGCCGCCGGCCGCGGGGACGCCTTCCCCGGACGGACCCGCGTACGACTTTGGTCGGTGTCGCCGCCCGCCACCTGCTGGTTAGTCTCGCGGCGTGGACAGCCCCGAGGATTGTGAACACCGCCCGAGCGCCGCGGCCGTCGCCACGCTGACCGCCGTGTCCGGCGTGCTGGTCGCCGGCACGATCGTGGGCTGGTGGACCGGCCGCGGGCTCGGCCCGCTCTTCGCCCTCGATCTGGTGGCCGGCGCGCTGAGCTGGGCGCTGACGCCGCTGACGCTGTGGCGTCCGGTGACCGCCACGGCCGTGCTGACCGCTCTCGCCGCGGTCTCGCCGGCCGCGACGCCGCCGGCCACGATCGGCGCGGTGCAGGTGGCGCGGCGCCGGCGCTTCCCGGTCGGGATCGCGGCGGCGGTGGGCGGGATCGCCGCGCACGCGATCCAGGGCCTCTGGCGGCCCAACGGCGGTGTCTCGTACGGGTGGTGGCTGGTGCTGATCACCGTGGGCTACGGGGCGCTGCTCGGCTGGGGCGCCTGGGCACAGGCCCGGGAGGCGCTGATCCGCTCGCTGCGGGAGCGGGCCCGCCGCGCCGAGGCCGAGCAGGGCCGCCGGGTCGCCGAGGCGCGCATGCTGGAACGCCGCAAGATCGCCCGGGAGATGCACGACGTCCTCGCGCATCGGCTGTCGCTGCTGGCCACGTTCGCGGGCGCGATGGAGTACCGCCCGGACTCCTCGCCCGAGCAGCTGTCCCGGGCCGCCGGCGTGGTCCGCAGCGGGGTGCATCAGGCGCTCGAGGAGCTTCGCGAGGTGATCTCGCTGCTGCGCGACGACGCCCCGGAGGACGGCGACGGCGCCCGCCCGCAGCCGGTGCTGACCGACGTGCCGCGGCTGGTCGAGGAGTCCCGGGCGGCCGGCACCGAGGTGCAGCTGCGCGACACCGTGGCGGAGGCCGCCGAGGCGCCGCCGGCGGTCGCCCGCACGGCGTACCGGGTCGTCCAGGAGGGCTTGACCAACGCGCGCAAACACGCGGCCGGGCAGCCGGTCCGGGTGGCGCTGCGCGGCGGGCCCGGCGAGGGACTGGAGATCGACGTACGCAATGGGCTGTCGCCGCGGCCGCCGGCGCCGGGCCGGTCCGGGGGAGCGGGTCTGGTCGGCCTCACCGAGCGGGTGCATCTGGCCGGTGGGCGGCTCGACCACCAGGAGGCAGGCGGCGAGTTCCGGCTGCACGCGTTGATACCGTGGCCCTCGTGACGCAACCGGTGCGGGTGCTCGTGGTCGACGACGACGCGCTGGTGCGCGCCGGGCTCACGATGATGCTGGACGGCGCGCCGGGCATCGCCGTTGTCGGCGAGGCGGCCGACGGCGATCAGGTGCCGGCCGCCGCCGACGCGCACGGCCCCGACGTCGTACTCATGGATCTGCGCATGCCGCGAGTCGACGGCATCACCGCGACCCGGCGCCTGCGGGCGCGGCCGCGCCCGCCCGAGGTCATCGTGCTGACCACCTTCGACACCGACGAGAACATCCTGCACGCGCTGCGCGCGGGCGCCAGCGGCTTCCTGCTCAAGGACACGCCGCCGGCCCGGATCGCCGAGGCGGTCCGGCAGGTCGCGGCGGGCGAGCCGATCCTGTCGCCGGCCGTCACCCGGCGGCTGATGGACCGGGTCGCGGTCCAGGCCGGCGCGTACGCCCGGGCCAAGGCGACCCTCGCGACGCTGAGCCCGCGGGAGCGCGACGTGGTGGTGGCGGTCGGCCGGGGCAACAACAACGCGGAGATCGCCGCGGCGCTGGACATGACGCTGGCGACGGTGAAGACGCACGTCTCGCACATCCTGACCAAGCTGAACCTCGACAACCGCACGCAGATCGCCCTTCTTGCCCACGACGCCGGCCTCGCGTGAGGGGCACGCGTATTACGCGCGTAGTACGCTTGGGTCGTGCCATACGAGTGGGATGACTGGGCGCTGGCCGCCCTCGCCGGCGTCGAGCCGTACGAGGTGCAGCAGCTGCTGGACGCCAAACGGCGGTGGCCGCGCCGGGCGACCAGCGCCACCGGCGTTCCCGTCCTGACCGTGTGGGGCCGCACGGCGGCGGGCCGGCCGCTGATCGTCGCGGTCTACCACGTCGCCGGGATCACCTGGAAGATCATCGGCGCGCGGGCGATGACCGATGGGGAGCTGATTGAGTTCAGCCGATGGGAGGAGACGCGATGAGCCACGACAGCGACGTTCCGCGGACGGCTGAGCAGGTCGCCGCGTTCATGGACGGGCTCTCGTTCGAGCCCGCCCCGACCCGGCAGGAGGAGCAGGCATTGCTCGACTCCCTGCCGCCCGCGGGCTCCAGTGTCATGGTCGTGCGGTCGCTACGGCTGCCGACCGAGCTCGACGAGGCCGTTGCCCTGGCCGCCAAGGCGGCCGAGGTGCCCAAGACGACCTGGATCCGGCAGGCGATCGAGATGGCGCTGGCGGTGCAGGCCGAGGACGACCAGCCCATCTCCCGCGCCGAGGCGCTGCGCGCGCTGACCCTGCTGCGCCCGGCCCGCCACGTGGCCTGACCGGATCAGATGTGCCAAGCGTTTGACACAAGCGCGCGGGCGTCAACGGCGCAGGTCGTGGCGGCGGTGGGTGAGCTTCTCGGCGAGCGACAGCGGGACCACCCGCCGCAGGGCGAACACGATCGGCGCGTTGCTGCCGACGGCGTACCTCTGCCTGGGTCTTGTTGCTTCTATGGCCTTGACGATCACGGCGGCGACCTGGTCGGGCCCGGTGCCGGCCTTCTCGTTGCGGTCCAGGGCGGCGAGCATGGTCTCGAAGTCCTCGCGGTGCGGCGAGTCGGCGGCGATGTGCTTGGTGCGGCGCTCGCTGATGCCGGTGTTGATCGAGCCGGGCTCGACCGTGGTCAGCCACACGCCGAACGGGGACAGCTCGTGGCGGGCGGCGTTGCTGAAACCCTTCAGCGCGGCCTTCGTCGCCACGTAGGAGGAACGGTAGGACAACGGGAACGACGCCAGCATCGAGCCGACCATGACCACCCGGCCGTAGCGACGCTCGCGCATGCCGGGCAGCAGGAGCTGGGTGAGGCGTACGGGGCCCAGCACGTTGACCTGGAAGAGCCGGCGCAGGTCGTCGGCGGGCAGTTCCTCGAACGGCCCGGAATGGCTCTCGCCGGCGTTGTTGACCAGCACGTCCACGTCGCCCGCGCCGGCGGCCAGGGCCTCGACCGACGACTCGTCGGCCAGGTCGAGGGGCAGGTAGTCGACGCCGGCCAGGCGGCGGCCGGCCGGCAGCGCCCCGGGCGTGCGGGAGGTGCCCAGGACCCGATACCCGCGCGTGACGAGCGCGGCGGCGGTGGCCCGGCCGATGCCGGAGGACGCGCCGGTGACCAACGCGGTGCGATTCATCGATGCACCATATCCGCCCGGCGCGGCAGCCCGCCGGGATGCGCCACGCCGACGGCGCGGAGTTGACATCTTGATGCTCTTGACTTCAAGACGTGATTGACTGCATCTAGGCATATGCACGCAATGTGGCGTGGCCACCCCGTCATCGGACGGCCCGCCCGGCGGCTTCCGCGGACCGGCACGAGATGGGGAGCAACGATGCGTATCAGCGACATACTCCGTGTCAAGGGCACCAACGTCGTAACCGTTACACCCGACTCCGATGTCACCAGCCTGCTTGCCCTCCTCGCCGAGCACAAGATCGGCGCGGTGGTGGTCTCGAGGGACGGCGTCCGGGTCGACGGCATCGTCAGCGAGCGCGACGTGGTGCGGGCGCTCGCCGCACGCGGCGCCGCCGTGCTGACCGAGGCGGTGTCGGCCATCCACACGGCTCAGGTGCGCTCGGTCGCGCCCGACGCCAACATTGACGAGGTGGAGCGGCTGATGACCGAGCACCGCTTCCGCCACGTGCCGGTGCTCGAGGGCGGCACGCTGGCCGGCGTGGTCAGCATCGGCGACGTGGTGAAGCACCGCATCGACGAGCTGGAGATCGAGCGGAGGAGCCTCGAGGGCTACATCACCGGCGAGCGCATTTAGCCCGTCTGCTCAGGCGCGGCGTCTGGTTCAGCGCGGCGTCTGCTCGCCGGCCTCGATGGCGATCGGGAGCCGGTTCTCCGGCGGGGCCAGCGAGCAGGTCGCGAACTCGGTGTAGGCGCACGGGAGGTTCGTGGCGCGGTTGAAATCCAGGGTGAGCGTGCCGTCGGCGTCCGGGCGCGGGATCGGCAGGCGGCGGCTCGCCGGGTGGGTCGTCACGCCCGAGGTGGCGTCGGTGAACAGCGTGGTCATGGCGCCGGCGGCGCCGGGAAAGACGATCAAGTTCAGGCGTACGCCGCCGAGCGCGAACGCGACCGTGCCCAGCGCCTCGTCCGGGTCGGTGAGGCCGTCGACGACCGTGGACAGGGTGACCGCGCGCGGGGCGTCGAACGGGACGAAGCGGGCCGGGACCAGCCATCGCTCGTGGGGCGGGAACGTGGGCGTCCCCTCGTACGCGATCAGCCGTTGACTGGACGGATGGCGCGGGCGAAGCACGACGCCCGGCCCCCGCCTGGCTATCTCGGCGATCGCGTCGCCGAAGGCGGCGACCACGCCCTCCTCATCCACCTTGCCGAACGCGTGCGTGCCGCCGATCTCGCGATCGCCGACCGTGAGGGACTCGCCCTCGCCCAGCGTGACGGTCACGCCGTCGGTCGTCACCGACCACGATCCGGGCACGTCGTCGAAGCGCCGCGGCGTCTCGTTGAGCCAATGCATGCCGGTGATCGCGAGCATCCCGTGCGGCGACGCCCGGCGGCGCTCGTGTTCGGCGTGCCACGCCGCCCAGTCGTCGGTGTACATCGGCCCACCCTATGTGCCGGCACTTGATCTGCCCGCCCGTCGATGCGTCTCGGTCGCGTCACGGCCGTGCCCGGTCGGCCAGGGTGTTGAGCAGGGCGGCCCCGGTCGCGGCATCGTCGACGGTCACGACGAACGAGCGGCCGCCGGTCCGCTCGACGAGCAGGGCGTCGCCGGCGCGGAGCACGACCCCGACCCGGCCGCCCCGCCCGACACGCCAGCCCCAGCCGCCGAACTGGCGGAACGGGCGCACCTCGGTGACCGACGCCCGCTCGACCTCGTCGGCCGGGATGTGGGTGCCGGGCCAGCCGACGAGCGAGCGCACCGTCAAGCCGGTCGCGTCGACCCGCACGGTGAAGCCGAACATCGCCGCGAACACCACCGCGAGCAGAACCGGCGCCGCCAGCAGGGCCCACTGCCGCAGCGCCACGGCGAGCAGCACCAGGCCGGCGATCGCGATGGCGCCCACGACCAGGCCCGTACCCCCGTCGGCCCGCCGGATCCAGACGGCGCGCTCGCCACCGGCCAGCGCGATGCGGGCAGCGTCCGCCGCCACCGGCCCGGTCGCCGGCGCGTGCCGATCGCCGGGCACGAGCAGGGCGGCGACGACCGCCGGGACCAGCGGGAGGAGCAGGGTGGCGGCGAGGGCCCAGCCCGGCAGCCGCGCCAGGGTCGCGTCGTCGAGCCCGCGCTGGGGACCGAGGGTGAACACCAGCAGGCACGCGCCGAACCCGCCGATCCACACCGACGACGCCGCGGCCATCCGGCGGGTCGCCGCGGAGCTGCCCCAGTGCCAGCCGATCGCGCCGAACAGGGCGCACAGCACGACCACCATGACCGCGATGGCGAGCACGAACACGCCCGGCGAGGAGAACCCGTCGGGCGCGGACCCCGCGCCCCAGTGCGAGGCGATCGGATCGGGCAGATCGTCGCGCCAGGACCACACGACGATCGCCGCGACGGCGAGCAGGACGAGCGCGGCCAGCGAGGACCACAGCACGACCTTCCGGGCGCTTGAGCTCGTCATCGGTTCATTGCCTCCCTTACCAGCACGGCCGTGGTCTCGGCCGACAAGTTCGCCGCGCGGGCCGCCCGGACCAGGGCGGCCAGCGCCCGCTCGACCGGCGGCAGATCGGCCTCGGCCCGGGCGGTGACCACCGCGCCCCGCCCGCGGCGCAGCTCGATGAGCCCCTCGTCGCGCAGCCGCTGATAGGCCTTGAGCACGGTGTGCACGTTGAGGTCGAGCGAGCCGGCCAGCTCGCGTGCGGCCGGCAGCCGGTCACCGGCCGCCAGCTCGCCGCGCGCGACGGCGAGGTGAACCTGCGCGACGAGCTGCGCGTACAGCGCGTCATCGCCGGCCGGATCGATCCTCCACAGCATGGCGCAACCTTACTTGTTCTATCTCAACTATAACAAGTGCGGTGTGGTTCAAGTCGCCACGTGCCCTGCCGATGAAGAGCTACGAACCTTCTGTTGCGGAGTGGGTGCCAGTGATGGACGAGGACCTGACCGGCCTGACCGTCGAGGACGAGCTCGGCCGGGGCGCATTCACCACCGTGCACCTGGTCCGGCGCGGCGAACAGACGTACGCGCTCAAGCGCCCCAACGCCGAGGGCGCCGACGATCCCGGCGTGCTGACCGCCTTCCACCGTGAGGCGGCGCTCCTCGCCTGTGTCGACGACCCCGGCGTCCCGCGCGTGCACGCCGCCG
Organism: Paractinoplanes rhizophilus; assembly: GCF_042664765.1. Classification (NCBI taxonomy): domain Bacteria; kingdom Bacillati; phylum Actinomycetota; class Actinomycetes; order Micromonosporales; family Micromonosporaceae; genus Paractinoplanes; species Paractinoplanes rhizophilus. The sequence goes on from NZ_JBHTBJ010000024.1 coordinate 69,663, forward strand.
GTCGCCACGACGGCGCGCCCGCCCTGGTCCTCGAGTACATCCCCGGCGGTTCCCTCGCCGACCGGCTCGCTCACGGCCCGCTGGCGCCCGAGCGCGTCGTCGAGCTCGCCGGCCAGCTGGGCCGCGGCCTGGCCGCCGCGCACCGCGTCGGCCTCGTGCACCGAGACGTCAAGCCGGGCAACATCATGATGTCGCCGGGCCGCCCGGCGAAGCTCATCGACTTCGGCCTCGCCCTGCTGGGCGCCGAGCCCGAGGACGACGACCGCGCGGTCGGCACGTTCCTGTACACCTCGCCGGAGCAGTCCGGCATGCTCAAGCGCCCGGTCGACGGCCGCTCCGACCTGTACTCGCTCGGCGTCGTGCTGTTCGAGTGCCTCACCGGCCGGCTGCCCTTCGAGGCGGACGACGTGGGACAGCTGCTGCGGCTGCACCTGACCGCGCCCGTACCCGAAATTCCCGGCGCCGGCCCGGCCCTCGCCGCCGTCGTGACCCGGCTGCTCGCCAAGGACCCGGACGACCGCTACCCGGACGCGGCCGCCCTCATCACCGCGCTGCGCGCCGGCCCGGGCGGCGACGCCGCGGCCGAACCGGTCGCGGCGAGCTGGCCGCTCTGCGGCCGGGACACCGAGCGCGAGGACCTGGCCAACCGCTGGCGCCGCGCCCACCGCCGCCGCGATCGCGTCGCCGTCATCCGCGGGCCGGCCGGCTCCGGCCGCAGCCGCCTGGCCGAGGTGGCCGCCGCGCTGGCCGCCGCCGCGCCCCTGCTGCGCGCCGCCTGCCAGGAGGACGAAGCCCTGCCGCTCGCCGTGCTGCGCACCGCGATCGAGGGGCATCTGCAGCGGATCGCGCTGCTCGACGGCCCGGCGCGGGCCGAGGCCGAGCGGCGCGTCCGGGCCGCCGCCGAGGTGGCCGGCCCGGCCCTGGTGGCCCGGCTCAGCCCCCGGCTCGAGGCGCTCGCCGGCCCGCCGCGCGAGGCCCGCGACGAGCACCTCTTCGCCGCCGTCGCCACGTTCCTCGGCGAGCTGGCGAAGGCACACAGTGGACTGATGCTGCTCTGCGACGACGCGCACTGGCTCGACGCGGGCAGCCGCGAGGTGCTCGCCCGGCTGGCGCCCGGCCTGCCGCGGCTGCCGCTGCTGGTGCTGCTGACCGAGCGGTCCGGGGCCGGCGAGCCGACCGCGCTGCCGGTCGACCTCGAGCTGGACTGCGTGCCGCTCGACCAGGACGCCGTCGCCGAGCTGGTGGCCTCCCGGCTGCCGGGGGCCACCGCGCCCGCCGAGCTCAGCGCGCACATCGCCGGCCGGACCGACGGGTCGCCGCTGGCCGTGGTCGCCTATCTGCTGCGGCTGCTCGACGCCGGCCTGCTGCGGCCGCTCTGGGGCGCCTGGCACTTCGATGTGGCGGGCGCCGACGCGCTGCCGGCCGCCGAGGACGTGCGCGCGCTGCTCGCCTCCCGGCTGGCCACGCTCAGCGACGGCGACCGCGACTTCCTGGTCACCGCGGCCGTCGCCGGACCCCGCTTCCGCACCGAAGTCCTGGTGGCGGCCGGGGGCCAGGCCGACCGGGTGGTGGCCGCGGTCGGCGCCGCCGTCGAGCGCCGGGTCGTCGAGGCGCGGCCGGGCGGCTGGTTCGTCTTCCTGCACCCGCTGTTGCGTGACTCCCTTCTGGACGGAGTGGGCGGGCAGCGGCTTCGCCGGCTGCACGCCGCGATCGCGGACGCGCTGGAGAGCCTGCCCGAGCCGTTGCGAGACGCCGACCACGTGTACGCGGTGGCGCGCCACCACCGCCGCGCGGGCGATGCCGTCCCCGCCGGGCAGCGCCGCCGCAGCGCCCTGGCGGCCGGGCTGCGGGCCCTGGACGACACGGCCCCGGCCGAGGCGGTCGGCTATCTCGAGGACGCCCTCGACGGCGACCCGGCGCCCGGCACGGCGGTGTTGCACCCGCTGGCCACGGCGTACCTGCGGGCGGCCCGCTTCGCCGAGGCCGGGGCCACCATCGAGCGGGCGCTCGCCGCCGAGGCCGACCGCCGCACCCGGGCGCACCTGCTCACCACCCGGATCGAGCTGCACCACACGCTCTGGGACGACGAGCGGGCCCTGGCCGCGACCGCCGCCGCCCTCACCGAGCTCGGCCGTCCGCTGCCGGCGAACACCCCGCGCCTGCTCGCGTCCACAGTGGGCATCGCGCTGGCGGGCGGCGCGGTCCGCCGTACCGGATGGGGGTTGGGAAAGGCCCGGGGCCGCCGCCGCGCCGACCTCGCCGCGCTCGCCGCCACCCTCGATGCCGGTGGCTACGCCGCCGGGATCGGCCTGCGCCTGCGCGAGGCCGGAGTCCTCGCGATGCGCGCCATGTACGCGGTGAACCGGCTTGGACCCTGCCCCGAATACGTCCGCGTGTACGCGCTGGCCGGCTACGTCGCCGCGGTGGTCAAGCTGCGGGGCACCGCCGACCGCTGCCTCAACCGGGCCGCCGAGGTCGCCGCGCAACTGGACGACCCGGCGCTGACCGCCTACGTCGAATGGCTGCGCGGCTGCGCGTGGCTGTTCGGCGGATTCGACGACGGCAGCGCCTGGGAGGAGACCATCACCCGCAACGCCCGCTGGTTCGGGCCCGCCCAGCTCATCCCCGGCTTCGCGACGGTGGGGCTGCGGCTGCTGCTGCGCGGGTACACAGTGGAGAGTGAGGCCGAGTACGAGCGCGGCGTCAAGCGCCTGAACGACCTGTCCCGGGTGCGCGCCACCTCCTTCGGCATGCTCACCGTGATGATTCCGGCGATGCAGGGCCGGCACGGCGAGGCCGCGGCCGCCCTGGCCGAGCTGCGCGCGGCGCTGCCGGACGGCGGGGGCACCACCGTGCAGCGCGCCAACATGCTCGTCGCCGCCGCGTGCGCCGCCATCGAGCAGGGCGAGTTCGGCGAGCCGTTCGAGGCGATCGTCGCCGAGTTCCGCGGGCTCGGGCTGCGCCTGCGCGACATGATGACGCAGCACAAATGGTTCTTCGCGTTCCAGTCGCACGGGCGGATGGCCCAGCTGCGGATGGCGACCGCCGAGAGCCGGCCGGCCCGCATCGCGGCGGCCCGCGGCGCGGTGGCCGATCTGCGGCGGGTGCGCAAGAGCTCGCCGCTGCTCGACGCCGCCTACCTGATCGGCGAGGCCGCGCTCGCGCAGATGCTCGGCGAGCCGCGGAAGTGCATCGAGTGGAGCGACAAGGCCGAGCGGGTGGCCCGGATGGCGGACGCGCCGCTGGTGCACTTCGAGGTGGCCCGGTTCCGGGCCCGGGCGTTCCGGGCGCTCGGCCTCGTCAACGAGTCGGACCGGCAGGCGCGCATCGCGCTGTCGCTGGCGACTCAGCACGGATGGGAGTCGCGGCGGCGGCAGGCGCGCACCGAGTTCGGCGCGGAGGAGGGCGCGGCGACCAACCGGCGTACGGTCGCCGAGCGGCGCGGCGATGCGGGGCGCAGCCGGCGGCTCGAGGCGCTGCAGCAGGTCGGCGCGGCGGCGGCGACGGTGCTCGACCCGCAGGAGCTGGCCCGGGTGGCGCTGGACGAGATGCTGCGGATCCTGGGCGCCGAGCGGGCGCTGTTCTTCCTCCTCGACGAGGCGGGGGAGCCGGTGCAGTTCGCCGGTCGCGGGGCGGACGGGACGGACCTGGCGGAGACCTCCGCCTACGGGGCGACGCTGGTGCGGCGGGTTGCGTCCGGCGGCGAGGCGCTCGTGCTGACCGGGACCGAGCAGGGCGCGGCCCTCGGGTCGCGCAGCGCGGTGGTGCACGGGCTGCGCAGCATCATGGTGGTTCCGGTGCAGTTCAAGGGAAACACGCTCGGCGTCGTCTATCTGGACAGCCGGATGGCGCGCGGCATCTTCACCGACGACGACGTCGAGGTGCTGATCGGGGTCACCAGCCACGTCGCGGTCTCGCTGGAGACGGCCCGGGCGGCGCAGCTTCATCTCTCGCTGGCCGCGGCTCAGCAACGGCAGGCGTTCGCCGAGATGCTGCGGGCGTCGCTGGCCGAGCTGAGCGGGATCCATGACCCGGCGCGACTGCTGACCGCCCTGCTCGGGATGCTCGCCGCGCAGCTGGACGCGGCCGCCGGATGCCTGCTCAGCGCGGACGGCGCCGTCGTCGTGGAGGTGATCGGCAAGGCGGACCCGTCCGTCCTGGGTGGACCGCTGCCGATCGCCCTGCCGCCGGTGCTGCGGCCGACCGTGATCGACGCGGGCGACATCGCGGAAATCTCCGTACGAAAGTTGCTGGTCATCCCGCTCGATCATCGCGACGGGCGCAGCGGGGTGGTGGTGCTCGGCGCGGACGCGTTCGACGACAGCGCCGTGCAGGTGGCGTCGGCGCTGGCCACCCAGGGCATGAGCGCCTACCTCAACGCCTGCCTGTTCAGCCGCGTCCAGGAGCTCGCCACCACCGACGAGCTCACCGGCCAGCACAACCGGCGGCACTTCTACGCCATCGCCACCGCGCTGGTGTCGTCCGCGGCCCGCGGGTCCCGCGATCTGGCCGCCGTCATGCTCGACATCGACAAATTCAAGGGCGTCAACGACACGTACGGCCATGGCGTGGGCGACGAGGTCATCCGCGAGGTGGCCGCCCGGGTCCGGGCCGGCATCCGCCACTCGGACGTGCTCGGCCGGTACGGCGGCGAGGAGTTCGCCGTCGTCCTGCCCGACCACGACGGCAGCGCCCCCGACCTGGCCGAGCGGATGCGGTCCGCGGTCGCCGGCACCCCCATCGCCACGTCGGCCGGCCCGCTGACCGTCACCATCAGCGTCGGCCTCACCCAGCTCGATCCCGCCGACGCCACTCTCGACCAGATGCTGGCCCGCGCGGACCTCGCGCTCTACCGCGCCAAGGAGAGCGGGCGGAACCGGGTCGTGGTTTGCTGAGGGATATGACGGCGTACCCGAAACTGCTGCAGATCGTCCTGGACGGCACCGACGTCCGCCGGCTCGCCGAGTTCTACCGCAAGCTCTTCGGCCTCGAGTACCGCCCCGGCGACGAGCCGCCGGCGGCCGGCGAGCCGGACGAGCGCGGCCAGGACTGGCTCGTCCTGCAGAACCCGAACGGCGGTCCGCAGCTCGCGTTCCAGCAGGTCGACTCGCTGACCCCGACGACCTGGCCGGACCAGGCGGTGCCGCAGCAGCTGCACCTGGACACGGTGGTCGACTCCAAACCCGATCTGGACAAACAGCACGAGCGGGCGCTGGCCCTGGGCGCGAAGCTCCGGTACGACCGCAGCGACGACCCCGACGAGCCGCTTCGCGTCTACGCCGACCCGGCCGGGCACCCGTTCTGCATTTTTGTCGCCTGAGACCGTTCACGCATTGCGCCCGAACGTCTGACATCTGACTCAGTAATTCGCGAAATCTGTGGATTTGCTCGCCATTTTCCGGGAAGTCCATCGGGGAGCCCGCGCGCCCATAGCGTGGGTAACGGCGCCGCCGGGTCGGCGCACCGGGTGACGGAATGGAACGGGCGGGGAATTCGGCATGCGAAGTGGTGTGAGCAACCGCGTCGGAAAGCACCGTTATCGGAATTGGCGCCGCTACGCCGGCGCGGCGCTTCTGGTGTGCCTGGTGGTGGCGATGCAGGTGGCGATCGGACGGGCCAGTTCGCAGGGATCCCACTCGTTCGCCCTGCGCGCGGACACTCCATGCCCGTCGGATTCGGCTTCGGCGGAACCGTCCGAGCCGGCGTCCGAGCCGGTCTCTGTGCCGGTCTCTGTGCCGGTCTCTGTGCCGGTCTCTGAGCCGGCCTCCGAGGCGCCGTCCGAAAGCCCATCGCCCGATGACGCGGCAATCATAGCGGCGGCCGATTCGGAGTGCCCGTCGGCATCGCCGTCGGAGACGCCGAGCGGTTCGTCATCGCCATCTGTCTCGGCCTCGCCCTCCATTTCTGACTCAGAGTCCGCTTCCGCACCGGTATCCGCTTCTCCCTCGGTGAGCGAACCGGTGTCGCCTACCGCTTCGGTTTCGCCTACCGCTTCGGTTTCGCCTACCGCTTCGGTTTCGCCTACCGCTTCGGTTTCGCCTACCGCTTCGGTTTCGCCTACCGCTTCGGTTTCGCCTACCGCTTCGGTTTCGCCTACCGCTTCGGTTTC
>NZ_JBHTBJ010000024.1:75870-111274 GCF_042664765.1 Paractinoplanes rhizophilus
CGGTGTCGCCCAGCGCTTCGGTTTCGGTGTCGCCCAGCGCTTCGGTTTCGCCTAGCGCGTCCGTTTCGCCGAGCGCGTCCGTTTCGCCTAGTCCTTCCGCTTCGACCGGTGTGCCGCCGGCGCCGAGCGGGGTCACGGCGACCGGCATTACCTCCGCGATCCGGGTGTCGTGGGTGGCGCCGGCTTCCAACGGAGTCAAGATCACCGGATATCTCGCCACGGCCAACCCTGGTCCCGCGAGCTGCGAAACCACAGGGGCGACCACCTGCGTCATCGGCGCTACGGTCGGCACTCCGTACACCGTGACCGTGGTGGCTCTCTCGGCCGGTGGCGCCTCACCGGCGTCGGTCGCATCCGACAGCGCCATTCCCACCGCCCCGGTCCTGGCTCCCGTGCCTCCGGACACCACCGAGAAGCTCGGAACGGGCGGCGGCACCATCACTTCGGCCGCGCCGGGCCAGTCGATCCCCATCGAAGGGGACGGCTATGCCCCGTACTCCACCGTCACTATCACCATCTATTCGAGCCCGACCGTCCTGGCCGTCGTCCCGGCCGATGCGAATGGCCACTTCATGCAGGCCGTGACCGTCCCCGCGGGCCTGCCCGCCGGCACGCACTCGTTCGTGGCGGCCGGGGTGGATCCCGACGGCAACCCCTTTGCGCGGCGGCTGGACCTGCCCATCGTCGCGGCCAGCAACAATGTGAGCCTGCCCGTCACCGGCCCGGCGGTGGTGCTGCTGATCATCGCCGGCTTCACGGTCACCATGCTCGGCGCCGCGCTGCGATCGGTCCGCCGGCACCGCCCGCGGCACCGCGCCTGACGCGGCGATCGTGCCCGCGCGGCCCTGGACCGGCACGCGGGCACGTCGTGGCTCGGCATGTGCGCACGCCCGGCTCGTAGACGCCTGGCCCCGGATCGGGCGCGTGGCCTTGGGATGGCCGCGTGGGCCGGGGCGGACGCCTGTGGCTCCCGGTCAGACGCCCGCGTGGCCCTGTGCCGGACGCGCGGCCGGATGGGGACTCGGGTGCTCAGTCTCCGGCGGCGACCGGGACTGTGTGGGAATACGCGGCCGCGGTGGCGCCGGGGCTGACCTTGTGCAGACGGTGGCGGCCGAGCAGCACGACCAGCAGGACGCCGCAGCCCGCCATGATGGCCAACAGGATGGCGGAGCGCGACAAGCCCGCGGCCAGGGCGTCGGCGTCGCTCGCTCCCGCCGCCCGGTGGTTGGCGATCGCGGCGGCGTAGACGGTGGCGGTCGCGGCGGTGGCCAGCGAGCCGCCCACGTAGCGGGCCATGTTGGAGATTCCGGACGCCTGGCCGACCTGCTCCGGCTCGACCGCCGAGGTGGACGCCGAGGATGCCGGGCCGTTCGCGAGGCCCAGGCCGATCGCCATGACGACCAGCGGGATCACGAAGTAGCCGTAGGTCCAGGACGACTTCGCGAAGCCGAGCGCCCCGAACCCCACGGCGGACAGCAGGAACCCGAGCGCCACGGCCTGCCGTGGGCCGATCTTCAGGGCGACGGGAGTGATCAGCGGGGTGATCGCGATCATCACGGCCACGGCGGGCAGGGTGGCCAGGCCGGCCTGCAGGGCGCTCATCGCGAAGCCGGTCGGGTCCTGGAAGTAGAGACTCAGCACGTACATCAGGCCGTTGATGGTGCCGGCCACGATGAGGATCGCCAGGGTGGAGCCGACCAGCACGAGGTTGCGGAACAGCGCGAGGTCGACCAGCGGCGCCGAGACCCGCTTCTCGGCGTAGACGAACCCGGCCACGCCGAGCGCGCCGATCACGAAGCAGGAGATGATCGCCGGCGACGCCCAGCCCCAGTCGCTGCCCTCGCTGAGGGCCAGGACCAGGGGCACGAGGATGACCGCGATCAGCGCGGTGCCGGCCCAGTCGATCGAGCGCGACCGGTTCGGGTCGCGCGACTCCTTGACCATCAGCAGGGTGACCGGAATGCAGGCCGCCGCGATCGCGGCGTCGATCCAGAACAGCCCCTGCCAGCCGGTGGCCTCGACCAGGACACCGCCGACCAGCGGGCCCGCCGCGGCGCCGGCCGCGGAGGCCGCGCCCCAGAGGGTGATCGCCTTCATCTGGGCGGGGCCCGACGAGTCGACCGACAACAGGCTCATGCCGCAGGCCAGGATCGTCGACCCGGCCGCGCCCTGGATCATCCGGCCGGCGATCACGCCCGCGCCGGCCGTGGAGAGCGCGATGAGCACGCAGGAGGCCACGAACAGCAGCAGGCCGCCGAGGAAGATTCTCCGCCGGCCGAACACGTCGCCCAGCGCGCCGGAGGTCACGATCACCGCGGCGCCGACCAGCATGTAGCCGGTCACCGCCCACTGCAGGGTGTCCACCGCGGTCCCGGTGTCCTGACTGATCGCCGGGAGCAGGATGGTGACCGCCGAGGTGTTCGCGTTCACCACCAGTGCCGACACACACGCCGCGATCAGCACCCCGGCACCGGCGGCCTTGCCGGTCGATACCTTGGCGTCCAGGTCAGCCATGCCATCCTCCCGAGTCGGACGCTCGTCAGTCTCGGCACCGGAACCGATCGCCGCATCGCCCGGCACGGATGAGACGGGCCGACCACAGGCGGGCGCGTACGTGGCGGCACGAAAAACACGGCGGGCGCGGAGAAGGCCATCCGTCGCGAATGAAGACCACCATCGTCGGCGGACCAGAGACTGGGCCGGTGAGTGATGCCCCGTCCGCCGGCCCGGCCACGACCGGGCGCCGCTGGCTGTCCCTGGCCGCCATCTGCACGGCGGCGGGACTGGTCTGGCTGGCCTTCGCCGACCTGGGCGTCGCCATCCCCACGATGGCCGAGGACCTGCACGCCGACCTGTCCGCCCTGCAGTGGGCGAACAACGCGTTCAGCCTGGTCACCGGCGCCCTGGTGATCGCCGCCGGCAGGTTCGGCGACATCTTCGGCCGCCGCCGCATGCTCGGGCTGGGCATCGTCCTGTTCTCGGCCTTCTCGGTGGTCGCGGCGCTCGCGCCGGACGTCGGCCTGCTGATCGCCGGGCGCGGGCTGATGGGCATCGGCGCCGCGCTGATCCTGCCCGCCACGCTCGCGCTGATCCCGGCCGAGTTCAGCGGCCCGGCCGAGCTGACCGCGTTCGGTGTCTGGCAGGCCGTCGCGTGGGGCGGCCAGGCCATCGGGCCGGCCATCGGCGGCATCCTGACCAGCGGCCTCGGCTGGCAATGGCTGTTCTGGATCAACGTGCCGCTCGGCGTCGCCACGTACTTCCTGCTGCGGGCCAGCACCCCCGAGTCCCGCGACCCCGAGGCGTCGCGCCGCATCGACTGGCTCGGCCTCGCCACGATCGGCCTGGCGATCTTCGCGCTGCTCTTCGCGCTCACCGACGGCCCGGCCGTGGGTTGGGGCGACCCCCTCGTCGTCGGCCTGCTCATCGCGTTCGTCGCGCTCGTGCTCGCCTGGTACGCGATCGAGCGCAACGCCCGGGACCCGCTGGTCGACCTGAGCCTGTTCCGGCTGCGTGCCTACGACGGCGCCCTTACCGCCAACCTCGTGATGAACCTGGCGTTCGGCGGGCTCAGCTACCTGCTGGTGCTGTGGCTGCAGAACGTCCGCGGGTACGGGGCCGTCGAAGCCGGCTTGCTGATGCTCCCGTCCACGCTGGGCATCTTCCTGTTCATCCCGCAGGGCTCGCGACTCGAGTCGCGGCGGGGCGGGCGGATGCCCGTACTCGTCGGCCTTCTCGTCCTCGCGGCGGGTCTCGCCGTGCTCGGTTTTCTCTCCGCGGACTCGACGCTGTGGCTGCTCGCCGCGGGCCTGCTGGTGATCGGAATCGGACTCGGGGTGCTGTCCACACCGATCTCCAACACCGCCGTCGGCGACGTCCCGATCGATCTCGCGGGATCGGCGGCCGGCGTCTTCAAGATGTCCAGCATGGTCGGCGGCGCCCTCGGCGTGGCCGTGCTGAGCGCGCTGGCCCGGGGCTTCTCGGCCGGCGCCACCGAGGACGCGCTGCGCGGCGCCGGCCTGTCGGCCGGCGACATCGAGACCGCCCGGAACGCGCTGGTCGGCTCCGCGTCGTTCCAGGACGCCATCGCGCAACTGCCGGCCGGCCTGGCCCGATCGGTGACCAGCGCGGTCGCCGCCGGGTTCAGCAACGGCATCGCCGACGCGCTGCTCGTGACGGCCGGGATCGTGCTGGCCGCGCTGATCGTGGTCCGGCTCCTGTGGCCCGGCCGCGCACATCACGATTCCGCTCCGGAGGCCGGCCAGACGGTCACAACCAGGAAGGCAGACGAACGTGGTAGATGACGAGGTGCTCCGCGGCCGGATCAAGTCGCTGATGCCGCGGGCGAAGGACGACCTGGCCGCCATGGTGGCCTTCAAGTCGGTGCACGACGCCGCGCAGTTCCCGGCCGCCGAGTGCGACGGCATGGTCGACTGGCTGCTGGGGACGTTCCGTGAAGTGGGCTTCGCCGACGTCGCTGCCTATGAGACGCCGGACGGCAGCAAGGCGGTCTGCGGCGAGATCAAAGGGCCCGAGGGCGCGTCCACTGTGCTGCTGTACTTCCACCACGACGTGCAGCCGCCGCTCGACGATGCCGCCTGGAACACGCCGGTCTGGGAGCTCACCGAGGTCGACGGCCGCTGGTACGGCCGCGGCGCCGCCGACTGCAAGGGAAACATCGTCACCCACCTCACCGCGCTGCGGGCGCTCGGCGACCACCTGCCGGTCACCGTGAAGATCGTGGGGGAGGGCTCGGAGGAACAGGGCACCGGCGGCCTCGAGGCTTTCGTGCCGGCGAACGCCGATCTCCTTCGGGCCGACGCGATCCTGGTGTGCGACGCCGGAAACTTCGCGGTCGGCGTGCCCGCGGTCACCAGCACGCTGCGCGGTCTCGCCAACGTGGTGGTCAGCGTCGACACGATGGCCGGCCCGATGCACTCCGGGATGTTCGGCGGCGCCGCGCCGGACGCGCTCGCCGCCCTCGTCCACATGCTCGCGACGTTGCGCGACGAGCAGGGCAACACGACCATCAACGGCCTGGACACCACCCAGACCTGGCCCGGCGCCGACTACCCGCCCGATCAGTTCCGCGAGGATGCCGGGGTGCTCAACGGGGTCCGCCTGCTGGGCGACGCGCGCGTCGCGGACATGGTGTGGGCACGGCCGGCGGTCACCGTGCTCGGCATCGACTGCCCGCCCGTGGTGGGCTCGTCGGCCGCCATCCAGCCGCACGCACGCGCCCGGATCAACCTGCGCGTTCCGCCCGGCATGAACGCCAAACAGGCGCAGGAGGCGCTCATCCGGCATCTCGAGCAGGCGGCGCCCTGGGGCGCGAAAGTTTCCGTGGAGCGCGAAGCCGACGGGGAGCCGTTCAGCGGTTCGACCAGTGGCCCGGCCTTCGACACCCTGACCAAGGCGATGCAGGACGCGTACGGGCGGCAGGCGCTGATCGAGGGGCAGGGCGGCTCGATCCCGCTGTGCAACGTCTTCCAGGAAACCTTCCCGGAGGCGGAGATCATGCTGATCGGGGTCGAGGAGCCGCGCTGCCTGATCCACGCCCCGAACGAGAGCGTCGACCCGTCCGAGATCGAGCGCATGGCGCTCGTGGAGTCGTTGTTCCTGAAGAACTATGCGGGAAACCGGGGCTGAGCGGGCCGGCGTCCGCCCGTCCGGGGAGGAGCGGGCGCTGCTGCGGTTCCTGCTGTTCATCGGCAGCGGGCTGACCGCGGCGGGGGAGGCGGTCAACGAGGTCCAGGACCATCTCCTCGAGGTGGCCGCGGCGTACGGCGCCCCGCACGCGCGGGTCGCCGTGCTCCCGACGTACGTCGAAATCTCGCTCGAACCCGGACGCGCGGCAACTCTCGAACCCACCCGGACCCTGCGCGGTGTCCTCCGGCTCGACCAGACCGCGGAGCTTTTCCAATTGCTTCGCGAAGCGAAGCGCGGTGAGCTTCCGCCGGAGGACGGCAGCCGGCGGGTGCTCGAGATCATCGAGATGCGGCCGCGGTTCGGCCGGCTGCTGACCATCTTCGGGCACTCGGTGCTGACCGTGGGCATCTGCCTGGTGCTCCAGCCGACCTGGGGCGATCTGGTGCTCGCCGGGCTGTTCGGGCTGCTGGTGGGCGCGCTCAAGCTGATCGGCGGGCGGTGGCCGAGCCTTCAGCTGATCATGCCGGTCGCGGTCTCGTTCATCGTCGCCTCGACCACGTTCCTGCTGGCCGCGCCGGGGTGGGCGGACGCCGACCTGCGCGCCATGATCGCGCCGCTGGTCACCTTCCTGCCCGGCGCGGCGCTGACCATGTCGGTGGTCGAGCTCTCCGCCGGCGAGATGATCACCGGGGCGAGCCGGCTGGTCTCCGGGACGCTTCAGCTCCTGCTGCTGGCGTTCGGGATCACGGCGGCGCTGCAGGTGGTCAAGTTGCCGGCGGCGGACGTGCTGATCGACAGCCCGCAGAACCTGATCGGCTGGTGGGCGCCCTGGCTGGGGGTGCTGGTGGTCGGCGTCGGCACGTACCTCTACCACTCGGCGCCCCATAGTTCGCTGCCCTGGCTGCTGGTGGTGCTGGCCGCGGCGTGGATCGGGCAATTCATCGGCAGCCAATGGTTCGGCGGCTATCTTTCCGGATTCTTCGGCGCACTCGCGATGACGCCGGTCGCCTACTTCGTGGAACGGCGGCCGTCCGGCCCGCCGGCGCTGGTTTCCTTCCTGCCGGCGTTCTGGCTGCTGGTGCCGGGCGCGCTGGGGTTGATCGGCGTCACCGAATATCTGGACCAGGACTCGATCTCCGCGTCGCGCGATCTGTTCGGCACGGTCTGGTCGATGATCGCCATCGCCCTCGGCGTGCTGTGCGGCTACCCGCTGTATCGATCGCTGGCGCGGTCACTGGGGTGGATCCGTCTGCCCCTTTTCCGATCGCCGACGTAGGGCAAGATCGGGTTCATGGACGACGTGCGGCTGCGGCCCCTGGAGTACGACGACTGGGCCGCCGTGCACGACTGGGCGAAGCTGCGTGACTCCTGCCGATACCAGGCCTGGGGACCGAACACCGAGGCCGAGACGCAGTCGTATGTGCGGGAGGCGGCGCGGCTCTGGCATCAGCGGCCGCAGACCAGCTTCCCGCACGCGGTGCTGGCCGGGGGCGAGGTGCTCGGGATCGCCGATCTGCACCTGCGGGGGAACGGTCAGGGCGAGATCGGGTACGGGATCCACCCGCGCGTCTGGGGGCGCGGGCTGGCCACGGCGGCGGCCCGGGAGCTGCTGCGGATCGCGTTCCAGGTGCATGGGCTGCACCGGGTGTACGGGACTTGCGACCCGCGCAACACCGGGTCGGCCCGGGTCCTGACCAAGCTCGGCATGACCCACGAGGGCCGGCTGCGGGAGACCCTGCTGATCCGCGACGGCTGGCGCGACTCCGACCTCTACGCGATCCTCGACCGCGAATGGCGCGCCGGAATCTAGCTCGCGCGGGACGGCTCGCGCATCCCCTTGGCGCTGCCATTTCGGGCGGGAAGGCTCGCGGATTCCCGCGTCGCCGCCAGTGGTTCGCGGCCGGTGCCCGGAGGCGCGCGCTGCCGCCCGGGGCGCTGCGAAAAGTGGCGGGGGCGGTGGCTGCCCGGTGAAGGGTGCCGTTTCCGCCCGAATCACTCGTTGGAGAACCGCCGGAACACGAACGGGTTAGTTGCCGGAATCGACCAGCTGCTTGGCGCGCTCGGGCCAGGCCGCGACGGCCGCGGTGGCGCGCATGCCGGCGGCGGCGAGGGCGGCGCGGATCGCGCCTTCGTCGGAGTCGGCGAGCTGACGGTAGGTGGTGATGCCGGCGGTGGTGAGGGCGGCCGCCGCCTTCGGCCCGACGCCGGCGATCTTGGTGAGGTTGTCCACCTGGCTGATGGCGGCCGGCTCGCCGGCGACAGCGGGGTCGGCGGCGGGCGACTCGGTGATGACCGGCTCGACGATGACGGGCTCGGCAACGACCGGGGCGGCGACGGCGGGCTCGGGGGTGGCCGTGGCGGTGACGAGCTCCGGTTCCGCGGCGGGAGCGACGGGCTCGGGCTCGGCGACCGCGGCGGGCTCGGCTGCGGGCTCGGGCTCCGTTGCCGGCTCGGGCTCCGCGACGGGCTCGGTGGCGGCGGCCGGCTCGGCGGTGGCGGTGACTGGCTCCGGCTCGGTGGCGGCGACCGGCTCCGGCTCCGCGGCGGGCTCGGTGGCGGCGACCGGCTCCGGCTCGGTGGCGGCGACCTCGGTCGTGGCGGACTCGGTGCGGGTGGACTCGGCCGGGGTGGCCGAGCCGGCGCGGAGTCCCCGGAGGAACCAGCCGCCGAGCAGGCCGATCACCAAGCCGAGGACCAGATAAAGGAACGAAGCCATAGAGGGCCTCCGGACAATGAGAGCTGAGAATGTAGCGGGCAGCTTCGCACATCACATGCCGTGCTCACCACGAGGGTGCCGTCCGAGCCGAACCCTGCCCAATGGACGGTCTTCGCGCGGCCCCGCAGGTGACCTTAAGTGCAGACGCCTTGACTGAACGTCGGGCACCCCGGCCCGTCCGGTCGACCCCACGCGCACCGCGAACGTCGTTGGGTGGGAGGGCGCGATCTTCACGGTGTCGCGCGCCCACCAACGGCCCGCACGGAGTCGACTCGCATGTCCTATGACGCGAACCAGCGCGCCCCCTATGGCCAGCAACCCCCGTCCGACCCTCCGGCCAATGGTCAGCGGCAGCCGCCCGCCGACCCCTTCGCTCCGCCGCGGCCGTACGCCTCGGGCCGGTCCTACCCGTCGCCCCCGCCGAACGCGTCGCGCCGGCCGTACCCGTCGCCCCAGCCCAACGTTTCGGCCCAGCCCAACGTTTCGGCCCAGCGCAACGTTTCGGCCCAGCCGAACGTCTCGGCCCAGCCCTACCCGCCGGCCCAAGCCCACGCCTCGGCCCGGTCCTACCCGCCGCCTCCGCCCGACGCGCCGCCCCAGCCGGACGGCCGGCCCTCTTCGCCGCCGGCCAAACGCAAGAAGCCGAGGTGGCCGTGGATCGTCGGCGGCATCGTCCTGGCCGGAATTCTCGGCTGCGCCGGCCTCTTCGTGGCGGTCCTCGGCGGCGCCGGCGCCGCCCTCGACCGGCTGGACGGCAACACCCAGGGCAAGAACGCCGCCGAGGGCAAGATGAACACCCCGATCGCCGACGGGACGTTCGAGTTCACCGTGACCGGCATGAGGTGCGGTGTGGCCGAGGTCGGCGACGAGGTGGTCAACCAGCAGGCGCAGGGCCAGTACTGCCTGATCGACGTCTCGGTGCGCAACGTCGGCAAGTCGCCCGCGATTTTCACCGACATTTCGCAGACCGCCTTCGACGCGGGCGGCAACCAGTACTCGGCCGACTCGGGCGCCGGAGTCTACGCGAACAAGGAGTTCTCCTCCTTCCTGCAGCAGATCGATCCGGGCACCACGGTGAAGGGCCGGCTGGTCTTCGACATCCCGCGCAGCGCGAAGCTGAAATCGATCGTCCTGCACGAATCGATGTTCTCGGCCGGGACGAAAATCCCGCTCTCGTAGAGCAGCCGCGGCGCGAAAGGACGCGGGGGCAACCGGCCCCCGCGTCGCGTCCCGTCGCTCAGTACGCGGCGATGCCTTCCGAGTTCGCGCCGCCCGGGACGGTGACCGATCCGGCCGGGGTGAGCTGGCCGTCGCGACCCACCCGGAACGCCTCGACCCCGTCGGCGCCGCCGCCGGTCTGCGCGTACAGGACGCGGCCGTCGGCCGACGCGGCGGTGTCGATCGTGCCGCCGCCCCGGGTGCTCGTGGTCCCCAGGTTCTCCAGCGAGCCGTCGGCCCGGGTGCGGAACGCGGTGATCGTCGCGCTGCCGGCGTTGGAGAGGTAGAAGACCCCGTTCACGCCGGTCACCCAGCAGGTGGCCTGGCCGCCGGTGGACCTGGCGGACAGCGCGGTCAGCCGCCCGTCGCGGCGCACGTCGAAGGTGGCGGCCGCGTTCGGGCCGGCCTCGGCGACCACGGCGTGCCCGTACCGGTCGAACGCCACCGCGAACGGGACCGCGCCCGGCTCGGCGTTATGCACCGGCCGGGCCGACGGGCCGCCGAGCGCGTCGACGTCGTACGTGAGGATCTCGCTGGTGTTGCCCTTGGTCGTGACCAGCAGCCGCCGGCCGTCCGGGGTGAAGGCGGCCTGGCCCGGCGAGGAGGTGAACTCCGGTTCGGCGGCCGGGTCGAGGCCGAGCGCGCGATGCCAGGCGGGCACCCGGACGAGGTTCTTGCCGACCCGGCGGAAGCCCTGGATCGAGCCGCCGTCCCGGGCGTTGAGCACGTACACCAGGTTGCCGTGGAGGGCCACACCGACCGGGAAGGCGCCGCCGCTGCCGAGCACCTGGAGGCGGGTGAGCCGGCTGCCCCGTACGCCGAAGACGGTGATCGTGTCGCTGCCGGCGTTCACCGCGTACAGCAGATCGTGGGTGCGATCGAGGGTGAGCGAGCCCTGCGACGCCAGCGGATCGGCCACCGCCCCCGCCTCGATGCCGCCCCGGCCGCCGGTCGCGTAGGTTCCGGTGTGGTGCAGCCCGCCGTCGTACGCCACGACGGCGACTACCTGGGCGAGCTGGCCGCGGCCGGTGACCCGGGCCCGCTCGCGCGGACGCTGCCGTTCATCGCCGACTTCCTGGACGCCCGAGGTCAGTAGACGTCGCGGGCGTAGCGCTTCTCGGCGGAAAGCTGCTTCACGTACGCGTCGGGGTCGACGCGGCCGTGGGTCGCCGCGATGTCGCGCAGCGCCTGGTCGACGTCGCTGGCCATGCGGCTCGCGTCGCCGCAGACGTAGAGGTGCGCGCCGTCCTGGAGCCACGACCACAGCTGGGCGCCGTGCTCGCGCATCCGGTCCTGGACGTAGATCTTGCGACGCTGGTCGCGGGAGAACGCCAGGTCCAGGCGGTCCAGCACGCCGGAGGTCCGCAGCGCCGCCAGCTCATCGGCGTAGTAGAAGTCGGTGTCGCGCCGCTGTTCGCCGAAGAAGAGCCAGTTCGCGCCGGTCGCGCCGGACGCCTGGCGCTCGCGGAGGAAGCCGACGAATGGCGCGACCCCGGTGCCCGGCCCGACCATGATCATGGGGGTGGACGGGTCGGCGGGCGGCCGGAAGTGCGGCGATCGTTGCACGAACACCGGGACCTCGTCGGCGGTGTCGGCCAGGAACGACGAGCACACGCCCTTGCGGGAGACGCCGCGGTGGTTGTCGAAGCGCACCACCGAGACGGTGAGGCTCACCCGCTTCGGGTCGGTCAGCGGCGTCGACGAGATGGAGTACAGCCGCGGCTGGAGCCGCTTCAGCACGCCGACCCATTCCTGGGCGGCGGCGCGCACCGGGTACTCGGCGATCAGGTCGACGGCCTGCCGGCCCCACATCCACTTCGCGAGCTCGCCCTTGTTGTCGGGGCGCAACAGCGTCTTGAGGAACGGGTCGCCGGTCCGGTCGGCCAGGAAGCGCAGCAGGTCCGGGGTGATCCGGGTGATGTCGAGGTCGGCGTGCAGGGCGGCGGCCAGCTCCCGCTCGCCCAGCTTGCCGACCGACACGATCTGGTCGGCGCGCAGACCGGTGGCGAGGATCCATTCACTGACCAGGTCGGGCGAGTTCGACGGCCAGATGCCCAGCGCGTCCCCGGCGGCGTATTCGAGGCGCCCGCCGGTGTCGAAGGTGAACTGCCGCACCTCCTTGGCCGAGCCGGGCCGGCTGAGCAGCTCGTTCCCGCACAGCGTGGCGGTCAGCGGGGCCGAGCGGGTGGGTTGCGGGGCGGGCGCCGCGACCGGCGCGGTCAGCGCGACGACGACCTGGTCGAGCCAGCCGTTCGCGTCGTCCTCGAAGTCCGGTTCGCAGTCGACCCGCGGGGCGAGCCGGATCGCGCCGAGCTCGGCGAGCCGTTCGTCGAGGCGGCGCCCGTGTCCGCAGAAGTCGTCGTAGCTGGAGTCACCGAGGGCGAGCACGGCGTAACGGCGGCCGTCGAGGCGCGGCGCGTCGGCCGCGGCCAGCGATTCCCAGAAGCCGGCGCCGTTGTCGGGCGCGTCGCCGTCGCCGAAGGTGCTCGTCACGATGAGCAGGTCGGCGTCGGCGTCCAGCAGCTCCGGCGCGGGCGCGTCCATGCCGCGCAGCGTCGCCGGCCGGCCCGCCTCGGCCAGCCGGCGCCCGACGGCCTGCGCGAAGTCCTCGGCGTTGCCGGTCTGCGAGGCCCAGAGCACCTGCAAACTTCTGGTGGGTGCCGGCGTCGCTCTTTCCGCGATCCTTTCGCGTACGGGGTGGAAAGCGCCCGCGAGCAGCCCGTTCACCCACGCCGTGGCGGCCGGGCCGAACGGCGCGTTGGCCGGCAGCACCGGCGGGGCCAAGTCCGGGGAAAGTGTCGCCACCGCGCTGAGAAATCCCGCGAGGTAATGGCGTTGCCGCTCGTCGAGGACCGGCGCGGCGGGCAGGCCGAGCGCTCCGCGCAGCTGGTCGACCCCGGCGGGCTTGCCGGTGCCGAACAGCACCCGGGCCGGAGCCGGAGCCGGAACCGACGCGGGCGCGGGTGCCGGCGCAGGCGTCAGGGACACGGCGCAAACCTTCAGCTCGGGCTGGAAAGACAGCGGGTCGACCGCGTCGTTGGTGACCGCGTTCACCGAGACGTACTCGCCGAACAGGTCGTTCCAGTGGAACGGCGCGAAACAGTTTCCTGGCATCACGCGATCGGTCACCACCGCCGGCAACACCGCCCGCCCACGCCGGGACGCCACCTCCAGCGAGTCGCCGTCCGCGATGCCCAGCGCCCGCGCGTCCGCCGGGTTGACCTCGACGAACGGCCCGGGGTTGAGTCTCGTCAGCTTGGCCACCTTGCCGGTCTTGGTGAGCGTGTGCCACTGGTGCTGGACCCGCCCGGTGTTGAGCACAAAAGGGAAATCGTCGTCCGGCAGCTCGGCCGGCGGCAGGAACGGCCGCGCGTGGAACACGGCGCGCCCGGTCTCGGTCGCGAAAGTGAGCGCGGGTTTGCTGCCGTCCACGTCGACCCGTAACGGCTGGCTGACCCCGTCGTTGCGGTAGCGGATCGGGTTGCGCGCGGCGGCGGACGGCGGAAAGGGCCACTGCACCGGCCCCTCGGCGAGCCGCTCGTACGAGACCCCGCGCAGGTCGTAGCCCGTCCGCGGGTT
This sequence comes from Paractinoplanes rhizophilus, assembly GCF_042664765.1. Taxonomy (NCBI): domain Bacteria; kingdom Bacillati; phylum Actinomycetota; class Actinomycetes; order Micromonosporales; family Micromonosporaceae; genus Paractinoplanes; species Paractinoplanes rhizophilus. Next base: position 89,030 of record NZ_JBHTBJ010000024.1, read on the forward strand.
CCAGAACTGCTTGATCTCGTCGAGGATCTCGGCCGCCGACTCGTACCCGAAGGCCGCGCCGTACCCCATCTCCTGCGCGACCATCGCGATCAGCCGCCAGTCCGGCAGGGCCTCGCCCGGCGGATCCACCGCCGGGTGCACGAGGGTCAGGCTCCGCTCCGAGTTGATCATGATGCCGTCGGTCTCGGACCACATCGCCGCGGGCAGCGCTATGTCGGCGTACGCGTTGGTCTCCGTGTCCGCGTAGGCGTCCTGGGTGATGACCAGCTCGGCCGCCTCCAGGCCGGCGATCACGGTGCGCCGGTTGCCGACCGAGGCCACCGGATTGGTGCAGATGATCCAGCACGCCTTGATCTCGCCGGCGGCCATCCGCTCGAACATCTCGACCGTGCCCTTGCCCACCTCGGTGCGCAGCGTCCCGGCTTCGAGGCCCCAGGCGTTCTCGACGAACTCCCGGTCGGCCGGCACCAGCACCGAGCGCTGGCCGGGCAGTCCCGGTCCCATGTAGCCCATCTCGCGGCCGCCCATCGCGTTCGGCTGGCCGGTCAGCGAGAGCGGCCCGCTGCCGGTCCGGCAGATCGCGCCGGTCGCGAGATGCAGGTTGCACACGGCGTTGGTGTTCCACGTCCCGTGCGTGCTCTGGTTGAGCCCCATCGTCCAGAGCGTCACCCAGTTGCCGGCCGCCCCGATCCACTCGGCCGCCTGCCGGATGCCCTCGACCGGCAACCCGGTCAGCCCGGCGACGCGATCCGGCGGATAGTCGGCCAGCAAATCGGGCATCGCCTCCCAGCCCGACGTGTGCGCCGCGATGAAGTCCGCGTCGATGTCGCCGTTCTCGACCAGCAGGTGCAGCAGGCCGTTGAGCAGCGCCAGGTCGGTGCCCGGCCGGATCCGCAGCAACAGGTCGGCCTTGTCGGCGGTCGCGGTGCGTCGGGGGTCGACGACGATCAGCTTGGCGCCCGCCTTGACCCGCTCCATCATCCGCAGGAACAGGATCGGGTGGCAGTCGGCCATGTTCGCGCCGATGACGAGGAAGACGTCGGCGTGGTCGAGGTCGTCGTAGGAGCCGGGCGGCCCGTCGGCGCCCAGCGACAGCTTGTAGCCGGTGCCCGCGCTCGCCATGCACAGCCGCGAGTTCGACTCGATCTGGTTGGTGCGGATGAACCCCTTCGCCAGCTTGTTCGCCAGGTACTGCGCCTCCAGCGTCATCTGCCCCGACACGTAGAGGGCGAGCGCGTCCGGCCCGTACGTGTCAATGATTTTGCGAAGTTTCGCGGCCGTGACCTGGACCGCCTCGCGTAAGCCCATCGGGGTCGGAGTGCTTTCGCGTTCCGCGCGAAACAACGCCGTCGCCAGGCGCCCCGGGGCGGAGAGCATCTCGGCGCTGGTCGCGCCCTTCGTGCACAGGCGTCCCGCGTTGGCCGGATGCTCCCGGTCACCGCGCACCTTGACCGCGACGCGCCGCCCCTCGGGGTTCCGCTCGACGTCGAGGATCAGCCCGCAGCCGACGCCGCAGTACCCGCAGACCGTCCTGACCTGCGTCGCCACGCTGTTCACCACGCAACGAAGCTAAGTGAACGCCGTTTCGCCGGGGTCAATGCGCTGTGCGCGAGGCGTTACCCGGCTCTCACCTTTCGCCCGCGCGGGATGTGATCGCCGCTGGCGCGAACGCGTCATGCTGACAACGTGAGGTTGATTCTGAACATTCTGTGGTTCGTCTTCGGCAGCGGCTTCCTGCTGGCCATCGGCTACGGCCTGGCCGCGCTGATCTGTTTTGTGCTCATCGTGACCATTCCGTTCGGCGTAGCCTCGCTGCGCCTGGCGGTCTACGCTTTGTGGCCGTTCGGTCGCACCGTGGTGAGCCGCCCCGGCGCCGGCGTGGCCTCCGGCATCGGCAACGTCATCTGGGTGATCGTGGCCGGCTGGTGGCTCGCCCTGACCCACCTGGTCACCGGCATCGCGCAGTGCCTGACGATCATCGGCATCCCGTTCGGCATCGCGAACTTCAAGCTCGTTCCGGTGGCGTTCTGGCCGCTGGGAAGGGAAATCGTCGACCTCGACCAATAATCGACCCGCTCATCGATCCGCAGGAGGACGTCATGGAAATCTCCGGCATCTTCACGGCCATCATCGTCGGCCTGGTCATCGGCGCGCTGGGCCGCCTGGTGCTGCCCGGCAAGCAGAAGATCGGCTTCTGGCTCACCCTGCTGATCGGCATCGTGGCCGCGCTGATCGGCACGTTCCTGGCCGCGCTGATCGGCGTGGACGACACGCGGGGCATCGACTGGATCGAGCTGATCCTGCAGATCGGGCTGGCGGCCGGCGGCGTGGCCCTGGTGGAGGGCCTGGGGAGCAGGCGTCGCGCCTGACGGCGCCGCCGCCCGAGTCGTGCAGTAAACGCGCCGGGGATCGGGCGGGCCTCTCGCCCGGCCCCGGCGTTGCCCGTCTCGGTTTCGGCTGGGGTGCGGCGTTGCGCATCTTGGTTTCGGCCGGGGTGCGGCGTTGCCCGTCTCGGTTTCGGCCGGGGTGCGGCGTTGCGCTTTCGGTTTCGGCCGGGTGCTGCGCCTTGCGCCGACCGGCGCACGGAACCCTTCCGCCGTCTTCACCATATAGCCGGTGGGGGGACTTGCGGCAAGACCGGGGGTCGGGCGAAGAATCGCCCGTCGAACCGGGATTCGGGGGGTTTCTCGTGATCGACGTGATCGTTGCCGGCGGCGGGCCGACCGGGCTGACGCTGGCGATCGAACTGCGGCTGCACGGCGTGCGGACGGTCGTGCTGGAGCGACGGACGGAGGTGTCGCGGCCGGCCGGCGCGCTGGGGCTGCACGTGCGCAGCATCGAGGTGATGGACCAGCGCGGCCTGCTGGAGGCGCTCCTCGCCCGGGGGCGGCAGCACCCGCTCGGCAGTTACTTCGCCGGCATCAGCAAGCCCTGGGCGGGCCGGCTCGACACCGCCCACGACTACATCCTCGCCATTCCCCAGACCGCTACCGAGCTGGTGCTCGCCGAGCGCGCCGCGGCGGCCGGCGCGGACATCCGGCGCGGGGCCGAATTGGTGGGCCTGGAGCAGGACGACGAGGGCGTGACGGCGGAGCTGGCCGGCGGCGCCGCGCTGCGGGCGCGATACCTCGTCGGGTGCGACGGCGGGCGCAGCCTCGTGCGCAAACTGGCCGGCATCGGCTTCCCGGGGCAGCCGAGCCGGGTCGAGACGCTGCTCGGCGAGGTCCGGATCGGGGTCCCGGTCGAAACGCTGACCGCCGCGGTGGCCGAGGTGCGCAAGACCGAACTGCGCTTCGGCGCCGCGCCGATCGGGGACGGCATGTTCCGCGTCATCGCACCGGCGGACGGGCCGGCCGACGACCCCCGCGCGCCGGTGTCGATCGACGAGCTGAAGCGCCAACTCAAGGCGTTCGCCGGCACCGACTTCGGAATCCACTCGCCGCGCTGGCTCTCCCGGTTCGGCGACGCCACCCGGCTCGCGGAGCGCTACCGGGCCGGGCGGGTGCTGCTGGCCGGCGACGCCGCACACATCCATCCGCCGACCGGCGGCCAGGGGCTCAACCTCGGCGTGCAGGACGCTTTCAACCTCGGCTGGAAACTTGCCGCCGAAGTTGCCGGCTGGGCGCCGGCCGGACTTCTCGACAGTTACGAAACCGAGCGGCGCCCGGTGGCCGACGACGTGCTGAACACCACGCTCGCGCAGATGGAGCTGCTCCTCACCGAGCCGGGACCGCAAGCCGTGCGCAGGCTGGTGTCGGAGCTGATGGACTTCGAGGAGGTGATCCGCTTCCTGCTCGAGAAAATCACGGCCATCGGCATCCGGTACGACTTCGGCGACGGCCCCGCACTGCTCGGCCGCCGACTGCGTGACCTGTCGCTCGCACCGGTCGCCGAGCGGGGCGCGGAGACGGGCGGCGGGCTCGGCGGGGAGGCGGGCGGCGGGCTCGGGGCGGGCGCCGATCGCCTCTACGGCCTGATGCACCGCGGCCGGGGGCTGCTGCTCGACCAGACCGGCAAGCTGAGCGTGGCCGGCTGGGCGGACCGCGTCGACCACGTCGCCGCGGCCGCCGACGGGCTGGCACACCCGGCCGTGCTGGCGCGGCCGGACGGCCACGTCGCCTGGATCGGCGACGACCAGGAGGACCTGCGCGACCATCTGGCACGATGGTTCGGTGCCGCCGGGCGGTGAGAGGCGACGGTGGGCGGTGCTGGCGGCCGGGATGGCCGCCATGGCCACGGTCATCGCGACCGCCGGCTATCGCACCGCCTTCGCCGCCGCCGCGGTCTTCCCCTGGCCGCGGCCCTGATGACACCGGCCGGGCGGCGGGCGCCGATCGACGCGGCCACCAGGGATCGGCCCTAAGGGGAGGAGGCGGGATCTCACCGATGCCTTCTCGGGTGTCCGCGTTCATAGGCTCGGCCCATGAGATCGATGGCCTTCGCCGCGCCGCTGCTCCTGCTGGCCTACGGCGTGCTCCGGTGGATCGACGGGCTCGACGGGCATCGCCGGGGCGGCCCGGCCTGGGACGTCGGCCACCTGGCGTTTCTCGCTTCGATGGCGACGTTCGCCCTGCTGGCGGTGGCGCTGTGGCGGCGGGCCCGGCTCGCTCGTCGCACCGCACTGGTCGCCGCGGCCGCCGCGATTCTCGGTTCGGCCTGCATGATCTGGGTGATCGTCGGCGACCTCTCGGCGTCGTTCCAGGACGGCTACCCGCTGCCCGGACCGTTGCGGACGGCGGGGCCGATCGCCTTTGTGCTGGGGACGATCGGCCTGCTGAGCCTCCAGGTGGCGTCGGGCCGGCTGCCGGTGTGGAGTCCGATGCTCTTCTTCGCCGGCTACACGGCGATCAGCATCGATCTCGACCTGCTGCCGCTGGCGGGACTGATCCTGCTGGGGGCGCTGTATCCACTCGCGGCCTCGGCCGCCCCGGCGCGGGCCGCCCGGCTGCGCCAGCGGCGGGAGCAAGCGGCCTCGGCCTCGCGACGGCATGAAAGGCCGGCCCGGCCTTCACGAACGGCGTAAGCGGCGGCTCGGGGTTCGGGGAAGGTGTGCACGCGCGGCCATCGTCGGTCGGAGGGGGCCGACGATGGCCGCGTTCAAATGAAACGGTTCATTGCCGAATGTCATCGATGTCATCCGAGTGCCTTCCGAAAGTTTCGGAATTTGATCGAGCGGTCTTCACCCCATTAAGCCCAGATTTAATATGACAAAGCCGGGCGTGGGAGCGTTCCCGAAATCGCCATATGCGGAAGCGGTGGGTTGTGATTTCCGGAACAGGCCATTAATGTTTCGATCGATCCGGATCACTTTCTGCTGTATCGGCTACGGCCCGTCCCCCTGCACAGCTGGAAGGAACCATGAACCGTTCCCCACGGCGGCGCGTCCTCGCCGCCAGCCTGTCCGCCGCCGCGGCCGTCCTCGCCGCGGCCGGCTCGGTCCTTCTCACCGCGGGCTCCGCCGACGCGGCCACCACGCTCGGCGCCTCGGCCGCCCAGTCCGGCCGCTACTTCGGCACCGCCGTGGCGGCCTACAAGCTGAGCGACTCGGTCTACTCCACCATCCTCGACCGTGAGTTCAACATGGTCACGCCGGAGAACGAGATGAAGTGGGACGCCACCGAGCCGTCCCAGAACTCGTTCAATTACAACAGCGCCGACCAGATCGTCAACCACGCGCAGTCGCACAACCAGCGCATCCGCGGCCACGCCCTGGCCTGGCATCAGCAGCAGCCGGGCTGGGTGTCGGGCCTGTCCGGCACCGCCCTGCGCAACGCGATGCTCAACCACGTCACCCAGGTGGCCACCCACTACAAGGGCAAGATCTACTCCTGGGACGTGGTGAACGAGGCGTTCGCCGACGGCTCGAGCGGGGCCCGGCGCGACTCCAACCTCCAGCGCACCGGCAACGACTGGATCGAGGCCGCGTTCCGCGCCGCGCGGGCGGCCGACCCGGGGGCGAAGCTTTGCTACAACGACTACAACACCGACGGGGTCAACGCGAAGTCGACCGCCGTCTACAACATGGTGCAGGACTTCAAGGCGCGCGGCGTGCCGATCGACTGCGTGGGCTTCCAGTCGCACATCAACCCGCAGTCGCCGGTGACGAGCGACTACCAGGCCAACCTCCAGCGCTTCGCGGACCTGGGCGTCGACGTGCAGATCACCGAGCTGGACATCGAGGGATCGGGCACGGCGCAGGCGAACACGTACGCGACCGTGGTCAACGCGTGCCTCGCGGTCGCCCGGTGCAACGGCATCACCGTCTGGGGCATCCGGGACAGCGACTCCTGGCGGTCCAGCGGCACCCCGCTGCTGTTCGACAACAGCGGCAACAAGAAGGCCGCGTACACGTCGACTCTGAACGCGTTGAACGCGGTGGGCCCGACCGGCCCGACCACCGGAACCACCACCGGCGGGCCCACCGACCCGCCGCCGAGCTCGCCGACGACGCCGCCGCCCGGCGGCGCCTGCAGCGCCACGGTCTCCCTCAACCAGTGGACCGGCGGGTTCGTGGCCACGATCCGGGTGACCGCCGGGTCGGGCGCGCTGAACGGCTGGAGCGTCGGGGTCGCCCTGCCGGGTGGCGCCACGGTGACCAACACCTGGAACGCCATGGCCAGCGGTAGCAGCGGCGCGGTGAACTTCGCCAACGTCAGCTACAACGGCTCGGTCGCGGCCGGGCAGTCAACCGAGTTCGGCTTCCAGGGTACGGGCGTCGGCCCCAGCGGCACGCCCAGCTGTACAGCTCGCTGAATCCCGGGTGCGGCCACGGGACCTCTCCCGTCCGGCGTTCCGTGGCCGCCCCGCCCGCTCGCGAAGGAACAGTCCACCATGAAGAAACTTGTCGCCTCCATCGCCGCGGCCGCGGCGGTCGTCCTCGGGCTGGTGACGCTGCCGGCCTCGCCCGCCGCCGCGGCGTCCCTCCAGCAGATCACCAACTTCGGCAACAACCCGACCGGCCTGGGCATGTACCTGTACGTGCCGGACCGGGTCGCCGCCAATCCCGGCCTGCTGGTCGCCGTGCATTACTGCACCGGCAACGGCCCGGCGTTCTTCAGCGGCACCGAGTTCCGCGGCCTGGCCGACCAGTACGGCTTCATCGTCATCTACCCGTCCGCCACCCGCTCCGGGAACTGCTTCGACAACTCCTCGGCCGGCGCGCTCTCGCACAACGGCAACAGCGACCCGGCCGGCATCGTGTCGATGGTCCGCTACGTGCAGCAGCGCTACGGCACCGATGTGAACCGCACGTTCGTCACCGGCGCCTCGTCCGGCGGCATGATGACCAACGTCCTGCTCGGCGACTACCCCGACGTGTTCGCGGCCGGCGCCGCGTTCATGGGCGTGCCGTTCGGCTGCTTCGCCGCCAGCGCCGGCGACCCGACCAACCCGGCGAACCAGGCCGGCTGGAACAGCCAGTGCGCCAACGGCCAGTCGATCAAGACCCCGCAGGCGTGGGGCGATCTCGTCCGCGGGGCGTACCCCGGCTACAGCGGCCGCCGCCCGCGCATGCAGCTGTTCCATGGCACCGCCGACGGGACGCTGCAGTATCCGAACTTCGGCGAAGAGATCAAGCAGTGGACCAACGTGCTCGGCGTGAGCCAGACGCCGGTCTCCACCGACTCGCCGCAGTCCGGCTGGACCCGCACCCGCTACGGCAACGCCACGACGCAGGCGCCGGTCGAGGGCATCAGCGTCGCCGGCGCCGGCCACTCGCTGCCGATGTCCGGGCAGGCCAGGCTGGCCATCGCGTTCTTCGGCCTGGACGGCTCGGCGCCCACCAGCCCGCCGACCACGCCGCCCACCACTCCGCCGACGACCCCGCCCACGACTCCGCCGACCACGCCGCCCACCACGCCGCCGACGACCCCGCCCACCACTCCGCCGACGACGCCGCCGACCGGGGGCGCCTGCCGGGTGAGCGCGCAGATCAACGCGTGGAACAACGGCCTGACCGCGAACCTCACGGTCACCAACACCGGCTCGGCGGCGCTCAACGGGTGGAAGGTGACCTTCACCCTGCCGTCCGGCCAGACCATCACGGGTGGCTGGAACGCCACCTACAGCCCGGCCTCGGGCCAGGTGACGGCCACCAACATGTCCTACAACGGCGCGCTGCCGCCCGGCGGCTCGATGACGATCGGCTTCCAGGCCACGCACACCGGCAACAGCGGCGCGCCCACCGGGTACGCCCTCAACGGAGCGGCCTGCACGACCGCCTGACCTCGCATCACGCTGATCGGAGCCACCGTCCGATCGGCGCCGGCATCGCCGTGGGGCTTGCGCTCCGCGGCGATGTTGCGCTTTCTTCCTCGTACGGAGATCCCGAGCGTCCCCGGTGCCGGCGTCCGATCTACGATGCCGGCGCAGGTGCGCGAAACTATCCCGGGAGCCCGCATGAGCGAGAAGCACGCCGAGGGCCGGCTGGACTCCGGACAGTACTGGCAGGGCTGGAGCGGCGAGGCACCGGCCGGACTGGTCATCGTGGTGCACGGCGTGCACGAGCACGGCGGCCGGTACCGCGCGGTCGCCGAGCGACTGGTCGCCGCGGGCTACGACGTCTATGCCGTGGACCACCCGGGGCACGGCCGGTCGCCGGGCAAGCGGGGCAACATCACGAGCATGGCCGCGGCCGTGGCCGGCGTGGACGCGTTGACCCGGCTGGCCGCCGAGCGCGTCCCGGATGTGCCGGTCTTCGTCTACGGGCACAGCCTCGGCGGACTGATCGCGCTGCAGTACCTGACCGGTGAGCCCGCCGACCGCGTGCGCGGCGGGGTCATCTCGGCGCCGGCCCTGGACACCAGCGCCGCCACCAAGGTGCAGAAACGCCTCGCGCCGGTGGTCTCCGCCGTGGCGCCCGACCTCGGCATGCTGGCGCTCGACCTGGACGCGATCAGCCGCGACCCCGACGTGGTCCGCGACTACCGCGACGATCCGCTCAACTACCTCGGCAAGATGACCGCCCGCACCGGCACCGAGCTCATGCTGGCCGCCACCGCGATGCCGTCCCGGCTGCCAGGGCTCACGCTGCCGCTGTTCGTCCTGCACGGCGGGGCCGACCGGCTCGTGCCACCGGCGGCGAGTGCCGTCGTGCGCGAGCACGCCGGATCACCGGACCTCACCTGCCGGATCTACGAGGGCCTGTACCACGAGCCGCACAGCGAGCCGGAGCGCGACCAGGTGCTCGCCGACATCGTGAACTGGCTCGACGCCCACCGCTGAGGCGGACGCTGACCGGCTGGCGCTGACCGGCTGGCGCTGACCGGCTGGCGCTGACCGGCACGGTGGATCAGAAACCGATCGGCAGGCCCGCGTAGTTCTCGGCGAGCCCGGTCGCCCCGGCCGTCGAGGACGTGACCCACTTCAGCTGCGAGAGCTGAAGCTGGGCGTCGAACGGGTCGCCGCTGGTGTGCAACATCGTCGTCATCCACCACGAGAAGTGCGTGCAGCGCCAGACCCGGCGCAGCGCGTCGTCCGAATACGAGTCGGCAAGGGTCGTGTCGTTCGACTTGAACCGGGCCACGAGTGCCCCGGCGAGCAGCGTCACGTCGGCGATCGCGAGATTGAGGCCCTTCGCCCCGGTCGGCGGCACGATGTGCGCGGCGTCGCCGGCCAGGAAAAGGTTTCCGTGCCGCATCGGCGTCTGCACGTAACTGCGCATCGGCAGCACGCTCTTGTCGGTGATCGGCCCGGGCGTCAGCTTCCAGCCGTCCTGCCCCTGCCCGAGCCGCGTCGCCAGCTCCTGCCAGACCCGGTCGTCGGACCACGAGGCCGGGTCGGTGCCGTTCGGAACCTGCAGGTAGAGACGGCTGACCGTGGGTGAGCGCATCGAGTGCAACGCGAATCCGTTCGGGTGCCAGGCATAGATGAGCTCGTCCGTCGACGGCGCCACCTCCGCCAGGATGCCGAGCCACGAGTACGGATAAACGCGCTCGAAACTTTCCGACGGCACCGCGTGGCGGCTCGGCCCGAACGACCCGTCGCACCCCGCGATCACGTCCGCGTCCAGCCGCTGCGGGTTTCCGTCGCGGTCGAGGTAACTGACGAACGGCCGGTCAGTTTCCACGTCGTGCAGCGTCACCTCGGTGACCTCGTAGCGCGCGTCCGCGGTCCCGGCCGCGACCAGATCCTTCTGCACCTCGGTCTGGCCGTAGACCCAGACGGTGCGGCCGGTCAGGTCGACGAAGTCGAGGTGGTGCCGTTCGCCGGGCCAGTTCAGGTAGATGCCGCGGTGCTCGTGCCCCTCGGCGCGGAGGCGGTCGCCGAGCCCCACCGAGGTGAGCAGGTCGACGCTCGACTGTTCGAGAAGGCCGGCCCGAATGCGGGACGCGACATACTCCTGCGAGCGGGTCTCGAGGACCACCGAGTCGACGCCGCCTCGGGTGAGCAGGTGCGAGAGCAGCAGACCGGCGGGGCCCGCGCCGATGATGGCGACCTGGGTGCGCATACGCCCAGCCAACCCGCCCGGAGCCGGGATCGGCAACCTCCTATTTCCGTTCAGCGGAAGTCAGCGTACGGGTGATGCCCTGCGCCGCCACCTGCAGCGCCGACGCCAGCCGCGCCCGGACCCGCCGCAGGTCGGGCACCACGATGCCCAGCGCCGCGACCACCTCGCCGCCGGCCCCGCGCACCGGCACGGCCACCGAGCAGGCGCCCAGGCTCATCTCCTCGCCGGTCGTGGCGTAGCCGTCAGCCCGGACGCGGCGGATCTGCTCGAGCAGGCGGACCGGCTGCGTGATCGTGTACGCCGTGACCCGGGTCAAATTGCTCAGCACCTCGGTGACGATGTCCTCCGGCGCGTACGCGAGCAGGACCTTGCCCACTCCCGTCGCGTGCATCGGCAACCGGGAGCCGATCTCGCTGAGCACCGGCACCGAGACGTGCCCGGAAAGCCGGTCGATGTACAGCGCCTCGGTGCCGTCGCGCACCGCCAGATGCACCGTGGCCAGCGTCGCGCCGTAGAGGTCGTGCAGGAACGGCGACGCCGCCTGCCGCAGCCCCGCCTGCACCGGCGCCAGCAGCCCCAGATCCCACAGCCGCCGCCCGATCACGTACTCGCCGGAGTCGAGCCGGTCCAGCGCGCCCCACCGGCTCAGCTCGCCGACCAGCCGGTGGGCCGTCGCGAGCGGCAGGCCGGCCCGCCGCGCCAGGGCGCTCAGGGTCAGCGCGCGGTGGTCCGCATCGAACGCGCCGAGCAGATCCAGGGCGCGCGAGGTGACGCTCGCGGACATCGTGGTCCTTCCAGTGAACGGAAGGCCAGTATCGCGTCCGGCGGTGCGGAAGCATAGCGTCGGCAGGGTGACGACCACCCAGGCGGACATCAGCCGTGAGATCGAGGCCGGCGTCGGCGCGCGGGAACAGCAGCCACGCCTCGACTATCCGGCGTATCGCAGCAGTATCCTGCGCCATCCCACCAAGGCGCTGCACCCGGCCGACCCCGAGGGCGTCGAGCTGTGGGCGCCCTGCTTCGGGCACACCGACGTGGCCGACGCCGAGGCCGACCTGACCATCCAGCACGCGGGTCAGCCGCAGGGCTCGCGGATCACCGTGTCGGGCCGGGTGGTGGACGGCGACGGCAGGCCGGTCTCGCATCAGCTCGTGGAGATCTGGCAGGCGAACGCGGCCGGCCGGTACGCGCACCTGCGTGACCAGCACCCGGCGCCGCTCGACCCGAACTTCTCCGGTCTGGGCCGCTGCCTCACCGACGCCGACGGCTGGTACAAGTTCACGACGATTCAGCCCGGCCCGTATCCCTGGCGGAACCATCTCAACGCGTGGCGGCCGGCGCACATCCACTTCTCGCTGTTCGGCACCGACTTCACCCAGCGCCTGGTGACACAGATGTACTTCCCGGGGGATCCGCTCTTCGCGCTCGACCCGATCTTCCAGTCGGTGACCGACCCGAAGGCGCGCGAGATGTTGATCGCGACCTACGAGCACGACCTGACCGTCCCCGAGTTCAGCCTCGGCTACCGTTGGGACATCGTGCTGACCGGAAGTCACCGCACCCCGCTCGACTCGGATCTCGAGGAGCCTTCGTGACCGCCGCGCCCGGACAGACCGTTGGGCCCTTCTTCCACATCGGGCTGCCCTACGCGGGCGGCAACGAGTTGGTGCCGCCGGGCCGCGCCGGCGCGATCCGCCTGCACGGCCGTGTGCTCGACGGCGACGGCGTCCCGGTGCCCGACGCGATGATCGAGATCTGGCAGGCCGACCCCGGCGGCAAGGTGTGCCGGGAGCCCGGTTCGATCCGGCGGGACGGCTGGACGTTCACCGGTTTCGGCCGCGCGGCCACCGATCCCGACGGTCATTACTGGTTCACCACGCTCGAGCCCGGCGCCACCCACGAGGGCCGGCCCCCGTTCTTCGCGGTGACGGTTTTCGCCCGCGGCCTGCTCGACCGCCTGTTCACCCGCGCCTACCTGCCCGATCCCGAGCTCTTCGGCCCCGATCCCTTGCTCGACGGCCTCGACGAGGAACGGCGGCAGACGCTGATCACCAGCCGGGACGACACGGGGCTGCGATTCGACATCCACTTGCAGGGCCGGCGCGAGACAGTTTTCCTCAGCTTCCCGAAACATCGCGGCGTCTGGGCATGACCGACCTGCTCTGGCCGGGCGACGTCCGCGCCGGCGATCTGTGCACCGACGCGAGCATCGTGGCGGCCATGGTGCGGGTCGAGTCGGCCTGGCTCGCCGCCCGGGGCCACCAGAGCAAACTTTCCACCCCATTTTCCGTACGGGACATAGCCGTCGCCGCCGAGGGTGGTGGCAACCCGGTCATCCCGTTCGTCAAGCTCCTCCGGGCGGCGAACCCCGACGTGGCCGCCGAGCTGCATGCCGGCCTCACCAGCCAGGACGTCCTCGACACGGCGCTCGTGCTGCAACTTCGCGAGACCTCATCGTTGCTCGCGGAAAGCCTGGACCGGCAGGTCGTGGCCCTGGCCCGGCTGGCCGGAGAGCACCGCGGCACCCGGATGGCCGCCCGTACCCTGACCCAGCACGCCATCCCCACCACGTTCGGCCTCAAGGCGGCCGGCTGGCTGCAGGGCGTGCTGGACGCCCGCGACTCGGTCGGCGCCGCGGCGGACCTGCCGATCCAGCTCGGCGGCGCCGCCGGCAGCCTGGCCGCCCCGACGGCCCTGGCCGGCTCGCCCGCCGCCGCCCTCGACCTGGTCGACGCCACTGCCGCCATCCTCGGGCTGCCGGCGCGCCCGCCCTGGCACACCGCGCGAGCACCCTTCACCCGCGTGGCCGACGCCTTCGTGACGTGCACCGACGTGTGGGGCAAGATCGCCGGTGACGTGCTGCTAGGCAGCCGTCCCGAGGTCGGCGAGCTCTCCGAGCCCGCTGCCGAGGGCCGGGGCGGCTCGTCGGCGATGCCGAACAAACAGAACCCGGTCCTGTCCATCCTGATCCGCCGCGCGGCCCTGGCCGCCCCGCCCTTGGCCGCCACGATGCACACCGCCGCCGCCAGCGCGGTGGACGAGCGCCCCGACGGTTCCTGGCACGTCGAGTGGGCGACGTTGCGTACCCTCGCCCGCCGCACCGTCGTGGCCGCCGACCAGACCGCCGAGCTGCTGGAGGGCCTGCGGGTCAACGCCGGCCGGATGGCGGAGACGCTGGCGGCGGCCCGGCCCGGCATTGACGCCGAGCGCGACAAGATGGGCGGCGAGGGCTCGTATCTGGGCGCGACCGACGAGCTGATCGACGCCGCGCTGGCCCGCGCCGAGGAGAAGCCGTGCTGACTATTGCGCGCGGCAGGCCCGGCGTTGTCGGGCGCCCGGCGAAGGCCGCGCCGGCCGTTCCCGTTCCCGCCGCAGCGGCCCGCTCGGAGCAACCATGCTGACCGCCGTCACTCTTCATGACTCGCCGGGCCGGCCGCTCTTGATGCTCGGTCCGTCCCTCGGCACGTCGGCCGAATCGCTGTGGGCGCGCTGCGTCGCCCGGATGCGCGGCGATTTCCACGTCGTCGGCTGGGACCTGCCCGGCCACGGCCGCAGCGCGCCCGCGCCTTCCGGATTCGGCGTTCCCGGGCTCGCCAAATGCGTGCTGGAGCTGGCCGACCGCTTGCGGCCGGGCGAAACATTCCGCTACGCCGGTGATTCGGTCGGTGGCGCGGTGGGCCTTCAGCTCCTGCTCGACGCTCCGGAGCGGGTCGACGCGGCGGTGCTGCTGTGCACGGGCGCGAAAATCGGCGAGAGCGAGGGCTGGCGGGAGCGCGCCGAGACGGTACGCGCCGACGGCACCCGCGCGGTGGTCGCCGGGTCGATCCAGCGCTGGTTCTCGCCCGGTTTCCCGGAACGTGAACCGGAGGTCGCGGAGAAACTGCTCGACGCGTTGCGCGCCACCGATCCGGAAAGTTACTCGCTCGTGTGCGAGGCCCTGGCCGCCTTCGACGTCCGCGACCGGCTCGGCGAGATCTCGGCGCCGGTCCTCGCGGTCGCGGGCGCCGACGATCTGCCCGCGCCGCCGGCCGGCCTCGAGCTGATCGCGGACTCCGTGCGCGACGGCCGCCTCGTGGTCCTCGAGGGCGTCGGCCACCTGGCGCCGGCCGAGCGGCCGGGCGAGGTGGCGGCGCTGCTCGACAATCATTTCCTGCCGTTCCGGAAAGCCGGCGCGGAAAGTGTCGCGGGCGGTCGCACGCTCGACGACATTCGCGCCGACGGGATGGTGGCGCGGCGCGCGGTGCTGGGCGATGCCCACGTCGACCGGGCCGTGGCGGGGACCACGCCGTTCACCCGGGATTTTCAGGAGCTCATCACCGCGTACGCGTGGGGCGGGATCTGGACCCGCCCGGGCCTGGACCGCCGCAGTCGCTCGATGATCACCATGACCGCGTTGGTGGCCCTCGGCCACCACGAGGAGCTCGCCATGCACGTGCGGGCGGCGCGCACCAACGGCCTCACCGACGACGAGATCAAAGAGGTGCTGCTGCAGGCGGCGATCTACTGTGGAGTGCCGGCGGCGAACACCGCGTTCCGTATCGCCCAGCGCGTCCTGGACGAGATGAACTCCGATTGACTTGGGCTCCGGCCCGCGCGCCGGAGCTCGGCGACACCTCAGACGCGGAACTGGCCCACGAGCGTGCGCAGGCCGTTGCTCAGCTGGGACAGCTCCTGCGTGGCGCGCTGGATGTCGATCACCCCGCTCGTGGTGGTCTGCGCGCCCGACGAGATGGTGGCGATGTTGGCCGCGATCTCGGCCGAGCTGGTCGTCGACTCGCTGATGCTGCGGCTCATCTCCTCGGTGGTGGCGGTCTGCTGCGAGACCGCCGCGGAGATCTCGGCCTGGAAGGTACCCAGGCGCCCGGCGATGTCGACGATCTCGCCGATCGCCTCGGTGGCCGTCGTGGTGTCCTGCTGGATGCTGTGGACCTTCGCGGTGATGTCGTCGGTGGCGCCCTCGGTTTCCTGGGCGAGCTCCTTCACTTCGCCGGCGACCACCGCGAAGCCCTTGCCGGACTCGCCGGCCCGCGCGGCCTCGATGGTGGCGTTCAGGGCGAGGAGGTTGGTCTGCTGAGCGATCGCGGTGATGACCCGGACGGTTTCGCCGATCTCCTGGCTGGTGGTGGCCAGGCGGCCGATCACGTCCTGGATGGCCCGTGCGGCGCGCAGGCTCTGCTCGCAGACCTGTCCGGCCTCGGCCGACGTGCCGGCGATCCGGTGCAGGGACTCGCCCATCGACGAGGTGTCGTCGGCGACCGTGCGCACGCTGGCCGCCATCTCGTCGGCCGCGAGGACCACGTCGCCGGACTGCCGGGACGTGGCCTTCGCGTCGACGATGATCTGGATGGCGGTGGCGGTCAGCGTCTCGCTGGCGTGCATGACCGTCGACGCGGACGCGCCGATCTCGCGCATCGTCGTGGCGATCTTGTCGACGAACAGGTTGAACGAGCGGCTGACGTCGGTGAACTGGTCGTGCCCGCTCGTGTCGAGGCGTCTGGTCAGGTCGCCCTCGCCCTCGGCGATGTCGGCGAGACGATCGCCCAGGGCGTTCAGCGGCCGGATGATCGACAATGCCGTCAGGATGGCGAACGCGATCGAGACGACGACGGTCAGGCACCCGACGAGCGTGGCGGCGTTGCCGGCCCGGCGCGCGGTGTCGTCCGCCCGCTGGTGCGCGGCCGCCTCGCGCTGGCGGGCGCTCTCCAGCAACCGGTCGACGCCGCCGGCGATGACCGCGTACAGGTCCAGCCCCGGCCCGGCGACCAGATCGTTCGCGGCGCCGACCCGGGCCGGGGTGCCCGCCCGGTACGCGGCGATCACCTGCTCGTCCATGTCCCGGAACTGCTGGAACGTGGTGCGGATGAGCGCCACGTCGCGC
The DNA here is from genome assembly GCF_042664765.1 of Paractinoplanes rhizophilus. Taxonomy (NCBI): domain Bacteria; kingdom Bacillati; phylum Actinomycetota; class Actinomycetes; order Micromonosporales; family Micromonosporaceae; genus Paractinoplanes; species Paractinoplanes rhizophilus. Next base: position 105,355 of record NZ_JBHTBJ010000024.1, read on the forward strand.
ATTTCGGCGGCCGTCAGCGGCAGGGCCGCGAGCTCGTCGACCTCGTTGGCGAAACTTTCCATCGCCTTGAGAAAGGCGGCACGCTCGGGCGCGGTGTCCGCGGTCGCGTCCGGGGCGCCGCGGACGATGTTGAAGGCGTACCCGGCCTGCCAGCCGCTCACGTCGGTGACCCGGAACTTGAGCTGCTGGGCCGCGTCGAGATGGGCCTGCGACCGGGCCAGGTCCTGCGCCGTGGACCGGGTCGTGTTCGCCGCCCAGACGGCGGTTATCCACATGGCGACGACGCAGAGCGCCACGATCGCGAATCCCGCGACCAGGCGCGGTGTCACCCGTACTCGCCGAAGCAGGTTCACGACCAGTGATGCTACCGCCCGAAAGGGTGACAAATACCGATTATCCGGTCAGGGTGCACGCGAGATCGCCAGCGCGTCGCTGTGGGCAGGCTGAGAGGGTGACTCAGCTCTCGCGCCCCCCGACTGCTCAGTGAGCAAGATCCGATCAATGCTGGAAGGATCGGATCTCGGCTCGCCTGGCGCCTGCCGTCACGCCACACGGAGGTGCCCCATGAAGCCGTCAGCGATCCCGGCCGCCCCGGCACCCACCGCGCCCGGGGCCGGCCGGAGTCGGGCCGGCCGGGTTTGGGCCGGCCGAAGCTGGGCCGCGTGGGGGCGGGCCGCGTGGGGGCGGGCGCTCCGGGAGGTCCTCTTCGTCGGGGTGCTGTTCCTCGCCTACAAGGTGGGCCGCCTCCTGGTCCAGGGCCACGTCGGCGAAGCCCTCGCGAACGCGCAGCACGTCTGGGACTTCGAACGTCTCGCCCACCTGCCCAGCGAGGCGGCGCTGCAGGCGACCCTGTTGAGCCACACGTCCTGGATCCGGGTCGCCAACAGCTTTTACGCGTACGTGCACTTCCCGGCCACCGCGGCCACGATGATCTGGCTGTATCTCCGCCGGCCGGAGATCTACCTCTGGTTCCGGCGCACCCTGGCCTCGATGACCGCGCTGGCCCTGGTGATCCACGCGCTGTTCCCCCTGGCCCCGCCGCGTATGCTGACCGCCGCCGGCATCGTCGACACCGGTCACGTGTACGGGCCGTCGGTGTACGGCTCGCCGAGCACCGACACGCTGAGCAACCAGTACGCGGCGATGCCCTCGCTGCACGTCGGGTGGGCCCTCGCGGTGGCGATCGCGCTGATCGCCGCGAGCCGCTCGCGGCGGCGGTGGCTGTGGCTCGCCCACCCGTTCGCCACGCTGACGGTCGTCGTGGTGACCGGCAACCACTACTGGCTGGACGCGATCGCGGCGGTCACGTTGGTGGCGGTTGTCCTCGCCGTGGTGCCGCCGTTGACCCGCCAGGCTGCGGTTTCCGCGCCGGAGGGGTCGGATGTCAAAGCCGGTTCGCCCGTACCGACGCCTTCACCCTGGCCGGTGGCCGCCGGGCTGGCCGCGATCGCCATGCCCTCCGCGGTCCCGCTCCTCCAGGTCGCCGCCGGCCGCGCGGTGGCCGGGCCCGCCTCGGTGGGCGGGCATCCCATGGTCGCGTGGAAGCTGGCGGACGACCGGCGACCGCTCGCCCGGCGGTGCCGCGCGGACGTGCAAGAGCCGATCGCCGGGCGGAGCCGCCCGGACGCACAAAGGCCGGAAGCCGGGGGGAATCGCGCGGACGGATCACGATCGCGGGCCGGGCGGCGCGACCCCTCGGAGCCGGTGACCAGCGGACCGGCCATGGTGGCTCCGTCCGCCACCGGGTTGCCTTCGCCCGGGCCGGCCCGCGCCGTTCCGGGGCAGCGCACGGTCGCGATGGCCGAGCTCGCGGACTCGTCGCGCGTGCCGGTCACGACGTGCACTCCGCGGGAGCGGATCGGCGGCGACCCGCTGACCCGGCCGCCGGGCGAACGTACGGCGACCCGGCCGGGCCCCAGTGCACCCCGGTCCCGCAATCCACATTCGCGGTGACGTCGCGCCGCGGCTGTCCCGCTGTCCCGGTGACCGTGCGGCCGCCGTACGCGAAATCCCATCCGGAGCGGGTGGGGCGGTCGAAGCGGGTGGCGCGTTAGTTTCTGGTCATGATCGACGTGCGTCGGTGGATGCCGGGCGTGCAGATGGTGACCACCTACAAGACGTCCTGGCTGCCGCGCGACCTGGTGGCCGGGATCGTGCTGACCACGCTGCTGGTGCCGCAAGGGATGGCCTATGCCGAGCTCGCCGGGCTGCCGGCGATCACCGGGCTGTACACATCGATCCTGTGCCTGCTCGCGTACGCGGTCTTCGGGCCCTCGCGGATCCTCGTGCTCGGACCGGACTCGTCCCTGGGGCCGATGATCGCGACGGTGCTGATCGGCGCTCTCGGCGCCGGCGCCGACCCGGCCGAGGCGATCGCGCTGGCCGGCATGCTCGGGCTGATCGTGGGCGTGCTGCTCGTGCTCGCGGGCGTGGCGAAGCTCGGCTTCCTCGCCGACCTGCTGTCGCACCCGACCCAGGTCGGCTACCTGAACGGGCTCGCGCTGACGATCCTGGTCAGCCAGCTCCCGAAGCTGTTCGGGTTCTCGGTCGACGGGGACGGACTGATCGAGGAGACCCGCGGGTTCGTCGAGGGCGTCGCCGACGGGAAGACCGTGCCGGCGGCGACGGTGATCGGGCTTCTCGGCCTCGCCGTGATCGTCTCGCTGCGACGGTGGGCGCCACGGGTCCCGGGCGTGCTGATCGCGGTGGTCCTGTCGATCTTCGCGGTGGTCGCGTTCGGGCTGGAGGAGCGCGGCGTCGACACGGTGGGAGCGCTGCCGCAGGGTTTGCCCTCGTTCGCGCTGCCGTCGTTCGACTTCTCCGACCTGGGCATTCTCGTCGGCGGGGCGTTCGGCATCGCGCTGGTCTCGCTCACCGACACCATCTCGACGGCCTCGGCGTTCGCGGCGCGCACCGGGCAGGAGGTGCGCGGCAACCAGGAGATGATCGGGATCGGCGCGGCCAACATCGCGGCCTCGTTCTTCCAGGGGTTCCCGGTCAGCACCAGCGGGTCGCGCACCGCGGTGGCGCAACAATCGGGCTCGCGTACCCAGGTCACCGGGGTGGTGGGCGCGGTGGCGATCAGCCTGTTGCTGGTCTTCGCGCCGGGACTGTTGCGCGATCTGCCGCAGCCCACGCTCGCTGCCGTGGTGATCGCGGCCGCGCTGTCGCTGGCCGACATCCCGGCGATCGCCCTGCTCTGGCGCCGGCGACGGGTGGAGTTCAGCCTCGCGATCGCCGCGTTCCTCGGGGTCGCGGTCCTCGGCGTGCTGCCCGGCATCGCGGTCGCGGTCGGGCTGTCGGTGCTCAACGTGTTCCGCAAGGTCTGGTGGCCGTACCAGGCGGTGCTCGGCCGCGCCCAGGGCGTGAACGGGTATCACGACATCACCGTCTATCCGTCCGCCGAGCGCCTGCCCGGGCTGCTGATCTTCCGCTTCGACGCGCCGCTGATCTTCGCGAACGCCCGGGTGTTCCGCGACCGCGTCCGCGAGTTCGCCCGCACCGAGCCCGGCCTGAGGTGGATCATCATGGCTGCCGAGCCGATCACCGACGTCGACACGACGGCCGCCGACATGCTGGAGGAGCTCGACCGGGAACTCAACGAGCAGGGCATCAGCCTGGTGTTCGCCGAGATGAAGAGCCCGGTCCACGAGAAGATCGACCGCTACCAGCTGACCCGCACGATCGACCCGGCGCACTTCTTCCCGACGCTCGAGGACGCGGTCGCCGCGTTCCGCCGCGAGACCGGCGCCGAGTGGACGACCTGAGGCGGCGCGTGTCATCGGGCTCGTCACGGCCGGTCGCGGGGGTCGCGGGGGCAGCATCAGCTAGGCCTCGTGCACGAGACGGCCGTCGACGAAGGTCATCGCGACCCGGGCGTCGCCGATCTCGACCGGTGGCGCGTCGAAGATGTCGCGGTCGAGGACAACCAGATCGGCGCGGAAACCGGGGCGGATGTCGCCCGTGTCGTCGAGCCGATTCACATACGCCGATCCCGCGGTGTACGCGCGCACCGCCGTACGTAAATCCAATGCCTGATCGGGCAGAAAGCCGGCGGCGTCGTCGCCGTGATGGACCCGGTTGACCGCGACGTGAATTCCCTGCAGCGGGTCGGGCGTGCTCACCGGCCAGTCGCTGCCGCCGGCCAGGCGCGCGCCGGCCCGGACCAGATCGCCGAACGGATATTGCCGCGCGGCCAGCGCCGGATCGAGGAACGGAATGGTCAGCTCGTCCATCTGCGGCTCGTGCGCCGCCCAATAGGGCTGCATGGTGGCCGTCGCGCCCCATTCCGCGAATCGCGGCACATCCTGCGGGTGGACGACCTGCAAATGAGCGAGATGCGGACGCGTGTCACGTGTGCCGTTCGCGCGGCGGGCGGCCTCGACCGCGTCGAGGGCATTCCGGACCGCCTGATCGCCCAAGGCATGAAAATGCGTCTGAAAATCAAGGGCATCAAGCTCACTGACGTACGCCGGGAGTAGCGCCGGATCGATGAACGAGAACCCGCGGTTGGTGGTCACGCAACCGCAGCCGTCGCGATAGGGCTCGGTCATCGCGGCCGTGAAGTTCTCGGCTATCCCGTCGAGCATCAGTTTTACCGTGTCGCACCGGAGCCGGCCGATGGTCAACCGGTCGCGTTTCGCGGCGAGCTCGGGAATCTGCTCGGCGCCGCGCTCACGATCCCACCAGAGCGCGCCCACGACCGTGGCGGTCAACGCGCCGCTGCCGGCCGCGGAAAGATAGGCGTCGGAGATGTCGTCATAGCCGTTGGTCGCGCACACCATGGCGTCCTGCCAGGCCGTGATGCCCAGCGAGTGGAGCAGCCGCTGCGCGCGGAGGAGGCCGGCCAGGCGAGCCTCGGCGGTGGTGGCCGGCACCTTCACCAGATCCATGGCGCCCTCCTGCAGAGCGCCGATCGGGGTGCCGCCCGGGAGGCGATCGATGCGGCCGTTCGGGGGATCGGGAGTGTCGGCCGTGATGCCGGCGATCTCGAGAGCGCGGGTGTTGACCCAGGCGGCGTGGTGGTCGCGGTTGAGGAGGTAGACCGGACGGTCGGGGACGACGCGATCGAGCAGCTCTCCGGCGGGCACGCCGCCCTCGAAGCTCTCCATCGCCCAGCCGCCGCCGACGATCCACCCGTCGTCGGGGTGCGTCTCGGCGTAAGCGGCGACACGTCGCAGGTACTCCACCACGTCGGTCGTGCCGGTCAGGTCGCACTGGCCCAGCTCGACCCCGCCCATGACGGCGTGGATGTGCGCATCCTGAAAACCCGGGAGGAGCAGCCGGCCGCGGAGGTCGACCACCTCGGTGCGAGGACCGATCATTTCGCGTACGTCGTCGCCGAGCGCGACGATGCGGGCGTCGCGCACGGCCACCTGATCGGGGCGCGGCTCGCCGCCGGCGAACACCGGACCGCCGTGAAAGACGAGGTCGGCTTGCATGTCACCCTCCGATCGGTGGACTTGGCGGGCATCGTACGGGCGGGGTCCGACAAAACGTGGCGGGCGTCTCCACCGGACGGGTGGGGGCCGATTTGGCGCCCGCGGAAGCAGCCTGTAATGTTCTACGAGCCGCCAGGGAGACGGGCGAGCGAGCGGGGCCTTCACAGGGCCCGCAGCGGCCGTCCTGGGGGACCCCGAGGAATGAGCGCGGATTTTACCGTGTAGTGTTTCGCGGGTCGGAACGGAAGCCCCGAGGGTGGTTTTACTTCGGGTGTGGTTGTTCTTTGAGAACTCAACAGGGTGCTTGTAAAGCCAGTGCCAATTAGATTTACCCCCGGCACAGTTTTTGTGCTGGATTCCTTTGGCAACTTTTGTTGTCAGGATGCTTTTTGACAAGGTTTTTGTTGGAGAGTTTGATCCTGGCTCAGGACGAACGCTGGCGGCGTGCTTAACACATGCAAGTCGAGCGGAAAGGCCCT
>NZ_JBHTBJ010000025.1:0-111122 GCF_042664765.1 Paractinoplanes rhizophilus
TGTAGATCTGATCCCCGGAGCTGAAGTTGAACTGACCCCGCTGCGGCTCGGTCGCGTCCGGCTTCATCTCGTTCTCAGCCGTGATCATGTTGAACTCACGACCCGCGATCGTCGAATACGTCGAATCACCCAACCGGCCCGCCGCGATCGCCGTACCGAAATACCGGCCCGACTGCGCCGCCGCCGCACCCAACGTGCTCGCCGCCGCTTCCGCGGAGCCCGGCAACATCAGGGCCATACCGGCCACCACCGCCGCGGAAGCGGCACCGGCCAGCACCAACCGGAACCGGGTGGGTCTCATTTGGTTCATAACGTTCCCCTTGCATAGGGCGGTAGGAGCGGGGGCCGGGAGGACGCGGCCCGAAAGTTTCATAGATATCGATATCTATGACGGGACCGTACGACGGATCCCGGCGCGCGTCAACGCCCGCGATGCCGCCCGACGTTCACGGACGCCGGAATTCCGCCGCGACCGCCGGCGGTCGCGCCCGGCGCCTCCCCGCGCCTCCGCGCGGGGACAGCGAATCCATCGTCGGCAGGGTCGGCGCTTCCACCGTTCCGGCATCCCTGATCATCAATGCGGGACGGCCGGTTGACGAACCTTCGCCGAGGCCGGCCGTCACGTCCGACAGTTACGACAGATGCTGGAAGTTTCAATCCGGCACCGGCGGTCCCAGCTTGGCTCGGCTAGCTGACGGCCGGCCCGAAGACGGGCGGCGCGAGGTAGGTGACCGGCTTGCCGCAGTAGCTCGGCGGCAGGGTGACGATCGGGTTGCGGCAGACCTGGACGACGACTCGGTCGATGGCGGTCTTGGTGGTGGACCCCAGGCTGAACCGGAACTGGAGGGTGCTGTTGTCAGCCGTACGGGACTGCCGGTCGACCTCGGCCCCGCCGGCGTACGCGACGAACGTCGCGGTGCTGTTGTAGCCGTCGTCATGGCAATTGGTGGGATCGATGGGCAGCGGCCGGTCGGTGACCGTGCCCGTGACCCCGACCGTCAGTAACGGCAGTGGCGAGATGACGCCGGTCTGCCAAGCCAGGGTTCCCTCGGTCACGCCGTGCCGGCAAATGTCCCCGGAGTCGGCCTTGAACGGCTGGGCGATCGTGGCGGCGCGCGCGATGCCTGGCGTCGCCACGAGGATGACAGCGACGGCTACGGCGAGGCGGGCGATTCTCATGGGCGTTCCCTTTCGGACGGAGGCGGTAGTCATGACCACCGGGAAGCGGTCAGGGGATTCGGGGCTCGCAATCCGCCCACAGCACGCCTGGCAGATGCGCGCGCTGACCCCGATCACGCGCCGGCGCAGGCCGGGGCCGCCGTCGACGGACTGCCCGGGTCAGGCCGGCTGCACGGAGTAGACCAGGAAGGGCGTGCCCTGCTGGCAGGTGGTCCCGAGGCTCGGCCGGGTCGTGCCGCGAATCCGCAGCCCGGCACCGGGGGTGAACAGCGTTTGGTCGTCGCCGAGGAGCAGGTAACGCGTCGTGTCGGTCACCAGCAACCAGCAGCCCGTCTCCACGCCGGCCTCGACCACGCCGACGATGGTCTCGGCCGGGGAGAAGACGAACGCCGAGATGGACTGCGACGTCGCGGTCAACCCCTGATCGTCGTACGCCTTGGCCCACAGGCTGAAGCCGCCCGGAGTGCCACGGACCGTGTAGGTGAACTCGTACGGCGCCATCGTGTCGGTGAACAGCAGGGCGCCACCTGCGTAGAACTCCACCTTGGTCACCTCGCCGTCGGGATCGCCGGCCGACGCCGCGAGGTACAGGTCGTAACCCCACGCGACGTCGGGGTTGCGCTGCGGGCTGGTGAGCGTGACCGTCGGCGGCTGGTTGTCCGGGAGCGGCGACGGCGACTCGGTCACCGGGACGCCGGTGCACGGCACGCCGTTGAGGGCGAACGCGGTGGGCACCGGGGCGGGCCCAGCCGAACTGCCGACGAACCCGATGCCGACCGTCGCGCCGGTGCCCAGCGCGGAGTTCCACGGCAAGCTGGCCGCGCCGACCCTGGCGCCGGTCTGGCTCCACGACGCGGACCAGCCTTGGGCCACCCGCTGCGTCGCCTCCGGGAAGTCGAACTGAAGCGTCCAGCCGTCCACCGGATCTCCGAGGTTGGTCACCTGGAGCGATGCCTGGAAGCCGGTCGACCACTGGCTGACCACCGCATAGCTGACCTTGCAGCCGGACGCTGCCATGGCCGGGGAGGCGGTCACCAGGGCGCCGGCTGCCCCGGTGACCGCGAGGATGACGGCGCCTGCGACGCCCCGCCGTTTCATCGACATGCATGGATTGTACGGCCGACCGTCGCCTGGATGGGCAGCGACAGCTCGATTTCCGCGGGCTACGGATCCATTTCACGGTCGCCGGAGCGCGGCGAGGCGGGAACCAGGGCCGCGAGGCGGGCCGTCAAGGCCGCAGCGTCACCCGGAACACCGCGCTCGCCCTCGTACCGGGTGATCACCAGCGGGCAGGCCACCGTGCGCCCGGACCGGCGGCCGGTGACCTCCATCGTGACCCAGTTGCCCGGCACCAGGAATCCGGCGCCGAACTGCAGCGCGGACACCCGGTTGAGCGCCCGGGCGAGCCGGCTCGGCCGGCCGCCGCGGTACATCCGGCGCCGCATGGGGCCACTCATGATCATCAAAGACACCTCCTGGTGCTCAGGCGGCGGCGGTGGCCGGGACGGCGTCCGGCGCCCCGGCGATGGTCATCCCGCCAGGAACCGCAGCAGGTCGTACACGACGAAGGCGGGCCACACCAGCGCCTTGAGGACACCGAGCACGCCTGGCCAGAACCCGTCGGCCTGCCCGATGTACCAGACCAGCGCGCCGATCAGTCCGAGCCCGTAGACGGCGTCGCCGCCGCCGGCGCGTCCGGACCCGCGGCGCCGGACATTGTCGGTCATCGAAGGGCCTCCTTCCTGGATGTCGCCACTCTGCTCTCGCGCGGGGCCGGACCGGTAGGGTCGTTCGTCCCGCCCGGCCGCCGGTAACCGCCGCCGGGAGCCGGCCGGTTCAGCCGTTCCGGAAGGCCGGCCGGAGGATCCAGGCCGGACCGGCCTGGATGGATCCGACACCGGGGCGGATCGGGTGGTCACCGAAGAGCAGCGCCATCGGGCCCACCGGCACCAGGTACGCGGTGTTGCCCTGGTCGTTGGTGATCAGCTTGCCGTAGCCGTGGTAGATCGCCTCCACCTCGGCGAACGACATGCCGACCCGGGCGCCCGCCGCGGTACGCACCGAGCCGGTGGCGGTCTCCACCACGACCAGGAAGCCGTGGTGGAAGGTCAGCATCAGTTCACCGCTCCACGAGCCCGCGGAGCCGGCCAATTGGGCGCCGGCGGCGTCCGGGCCGGTGACCCAGTCGATCAGGCCGGCCTCGGTGAGCCGGCTCAGGCTCGTACCTATCCGGTAGGGGCCGGCACCCAGCACGGTGAGCACGTGGTCGGCCGCCACGGCGGGCGTCGCCGCCCGCGGCGCCGCGACCGCCGATCCGCTCACCCCCACCGCGACGCCGGCGATCGTCAGGGCCACCGCGAACAGCATCAGGAATCGATTCCGCGAAGACATAGCACCTCACCCCGATCGAAATTCCCGGCCGGTCGCCGGGGGCAGCCGACCGGGCCGTAGTCCCAGCCTTGAACGCCGCGCAATAGATCGACAGGGGACAAAGTCACCCGCGTGTGTGCCCTGCGGCCGGTCACACCAGCACGCGCTCCGCATCCCGTGGCTGCACGGCGCACCAACCGAGCTCCCGGTCGATGCGATCGGCCAGGGCGGCCGAGGCGGGCGGCTCGCCGTGCACCACATAACAGGTACGCGACGGCGCCGGCGCGGCCTTCAGCCAGGCTAGGAGGCCGTCCGCGTCGGCGTGTGCGGACAAGTCATCCACTCCGACCACTTCGGCGCGTACCGGAACGTACCCGCCGTACATCTTCAGCGTGCGGGCGCCGTCGAGCAGGGCCCGGCCGCGCGTCCCGGCCACCTGGAAGCCGGGCAGCAGGATCAGGTTTCGCGGTTCCGGCGCCAGGTGCGCCAGATGGTGGACGACGCGCCCGCCGGTGGCCATGCCCGAGGCGGACAGCAGGATGCAAGGGGATGACGGGTCGTTGAGCCGGGCCGATTCCTCCGCCGTGGCCGCCAGGCGCAGTTCGCCGGGGTCGAACGGATCGGCGGAGCTCGCCCGGATCTCCGGGCGGATCTCCGGTGCGCCGTCCCGGAACGCCCGCCGGTACACCCGCAGCGCGGCCAGGGCCATCGGGCTGTCGACGAAGACGGGGACCGTCGGCAGCCGGCCGGCCGTCATGAGTTCCCGGAGCGCCATCAGCAGCACCTTCCGGCGCCACGACCTGCTCCTGGTGGTACGGCACCGGCCGGAGCAGACCGATGGCCTTTTCGGCGTCGGCACGGTCGAACAGCGGCTGCGGATCGGGATGCCGGCTGTAGCCGTGGCCGGCGGCGTACCGGGCGTCCTCCTCCTGCAGGTGGGCGGCGTCGCGCAGGACGATCGGCGCGACCTGTGCCGTCCACGGGGAGCAGTACACCGGCCCGCCGAAGCCGTGCCGCACCAACCGGGGCAGCCACCCGACGTGGTCCAGGTGCGAGTGGGTCACCACGACGGCGTCAACGTCGGTCACCGGTACCGGGAACGGCGCCCAGTTACGCCGCCGCAGCGAGCGTTCGCCCTGGAACATCCCGCAGTCGACGAGCAGCCGCGCCCGGTCCGCCGTGACGAGGAACCGGCTGCCGGTGACCGTGCCGGCCGCGCCGAGGAATTGAAGTGATACGTGGCCCGATGCTGATGTCACGGCATTGCCTCCTCGCGACTCCGCCCCCTGCTGTCCACTCGCAGCTTCAGCCGGCCGGCGGGCGACGTGCCAGGGCCGTTCGGCCCGCACGAGATGACAGGCACGCCGGCCCGGGATCACGAGCGGGCGGTCTTCCGATCTCAGCCGACCGCCGTCCCGACCAGCCCGCCGATGCCGTAGGTGACCACCATCGCGACCGCGCCGCCGACCAGCAGCCGCAGCATCGCACGACCCGGCCTGGCGCCGCCGAGCCGGGCGCTCAGATATCCGGTGGCGGCGAGCGCCGCGAGGACCACGACGAACGCCACCGCGACCCGGGTGCCCGGCGGTGGAATCAGGATCGCCAGCAGCGGCAGCAGCGACCCGGTGGTGAAGGCGATCGCCGACGCACCGGCGGCCTGCCACGGGTTGGTCAGCTCGTCCGGGTCGAGGTGCAGCTCCACGTCGGCGTGGGCGGCGAACGCGTCCCGCTCGGTCAGTTCCCGCGCCACCTGCCGGGCAGTCGCCGCGCTGAGCCCTTTGGCCTCGTACAAGGTGGCCAGTTCCTCGAACTCCTCGTCCGGGAAGTCGGCCAGCTCGCCTCGTTCCTTGTCCAGCAGCGCCCGCTCGGTGTCACGCTGGCTGCTGACCGAGACGTACTCGCCGAGCGCCATCGACACCGCGCCGGCCACCAGCCCCGCCACCCCGGCGGTCAGGATCGGCCCGGTCGAGGTCGTGGCGCCGGCCACGCCGACGACCAGCCCGGCGGTCGACACGATGCCGTCGTTGGCGCCCAGCACGCCGGCACGCAGCCAGTTCAGCCGACCGGAGATCGCGGCGTCGTGCGGCTCACCAGGATGGGTGCTCACGGCGGCTCCTCGAGATCAGTCGTGCCCCTGCGCGCCGGGGCCGCGATCGGTCTGATTCTGGCTGAAGCTGCCGGTCCAGGCGGCCTTGGCCCCCGAGTCCCCGATCCGGTACATGCCGTACACGCCGGCCGCTCCGGCGATCAGCGCCAGCGCCGCGACCACGCCGGTGACCATGGTGGACAAGGGAGCGAGGTAGGTGCGGCGGCGGCCGGTGGCGTACGCCTCCCGGTTGCGCCACCAGATGATCAGCGCCAGGGCCGCGATCGGGACCGCGTAGAAGATGGCGCTGTCGCCGAGCTCGGCGTGGGTGCGCACCAGGGAGCTGTCCGGCACCCGCCGCTCCAGCCATTCGCCGGCGCTGGTGGTCAGCGGCACGAGCAGTACGACCAGGATCGACAGGATCGCGTTCGGGCCGGCCAGGCGCCGCCGGGCGGCCGGCCACAGGGCGGTCACCACCAGCAGGAACGCGGACAGGGGCAGCAGTACGACGACGCCGTGCACGAGCAACACGTGGGCCGGCAGGCCGTTGACGGTGTTCATGCCGCAGAACGCTAGGGAGGCGATTCTTGGAGTTCTCCCATTTAGCGGCTCGCAGACTTGCCGGGTGAGCCCCTCGAGCACGATCGCGACCGGCCGGGTCCGCCTGACCGGACGGCGCCATCAGCCGCCACCGCGTCGCCGGCCACGTGGCATCCTCGCGTGGGCCGCCGTGCTGAGTGTGGCGGTGACGGCCGGCCTCTGGCTGGCCGGCGGCGGCTTCCGCGACGAGCCGATGACCGCCGCCGGCCGGCTGACCGGGCTGATCGCGTCGGACCTGCTGCTACTGCAGGTTCTGCTGATGGCCCGCATCCCGTGGGCCGAGCGCGGTTTCGGCCAGGACGCGCTCGCCCGGGCGCACCGCCTCACCGGATTCACCTCGTTCTGGCTGATGGCGGCACACATCGTGCTGATCACCGTCGGTTACGCGCGGACCGGCGCCGACAGCCTGGTCCACACGGCGTGGGATCTGGTCGCCAACTATCCGGGAATGCTCCTGGCCACGGCCGGCACCTTCCTGCTCGTGGTCGTCGTCGTGCTGTCCATGCGGGCGGCACGCCGCCGGCAACGGTACGAGACCTGGCACCTGCTACATCTGTACGCCTACCTCGGCGTGGGTCTCGCGCTGCCGCACCAGCTCTGGACCGGCGCCGATTTCACGAGCTCGCCGGTGGCAACCGCGTACTGGTGGGGCCTTTACCTGGCCGCCCTCGTCGCCGTCCTGGCCTTCCGGGTGGCGCTGCCGCTGTGGCGTTCGGCGTATCACCGGTTGCGGGTCGACCACGTGGTCGACGAGGCGCCCGGGGTGGTCTCGGTCTACCTGCGCGGCCATCGCCTCGACCGGCTGCCGGCACGGTCCGGCCAGTTCTTCCTGTGGCGTTTCCTGGACGGTCCGGGCTGGTCGAGAGCACATCCGTACACCTTGTCGGCCGGGCCGTCGCCCGACTTGCTGCGGATCACGGTCAAGGATCTCGGCGACGGCAGCCGGCGGGTCCGCTCGGTGCGGCCCGGCACGCGCGTGCTCATCGAGGGGCCGTACGGGGCGCTGACCGCAGACCGCTCGACCGGACGGCCACCGCTGCTGATCGCCGCCGGGGTCGGCATCACCACCATGCGCGCGCTGCTGGACGACCTCGGTGCGCCGGGCGCGACTCTCCTCTACCGGGTCCGGGACCGGGCCGAGGCGGTGTTCCGCGCGGAGCTCGACCTGATCGGCCGCCGCGCCGGGGTACGGGTGGTCTATCTCGACGGCCCCCGGTCCACGTCCGGGTCCTGGCTGCCCGCCGGCTACGCCCCGGACGCGCTGCGCCGGATCGTCCCCGACGTCGCCCGCCGGGAGGCGTTCCTCTGCGGGCCGCCGGCCTGGATGGCTGCCGTCCGCGCCGACCTGCGTGCGGCCGGCCTGCCCGCCGGCCGCATCCACAGCGAGGAGTTCGCATGGTGACCCCAAGGCGGGCCGGATGCGCCGCCTGACCCTCTGGATCGCCTCGACGGTCGCCGCCATCGTGCTCCTGTTCAGCTATCGGACCAGCCTGGGCGCCGGTGGTGGCGGTGGGGCGGCGAGCGCGCCGGTGATTTTGACACCGCAGGTCTCCGCCCCCACCGGGAGGATCCTCACCGTCGACGGCTCCGTGGCCCGGACCCGCTGGGGACCGGTCCAGGTCGAGGTCAAGATCCAAAACCACAAGATCATTGACGTACGGGCGCTGCGGCACCCGGACGGCAACGACCGGGACACGGAGATCAACGCGTACGCCCTGCCGCAGCTGCGCGCCGAGGTCCTGGCCGCCCAGAGCGCAAAGGTCGACGCGGTCAGCGGCGCGACCGTCACCAGCGGCGGATATCTGAAGTCGTTGCAGGCGGCGCTCGACGCGGCGCACTTCGCATGACGGCGACCGGCTGCCAGAGTGGGACCGTGACCCGCGTACTGGTCGTCGAGGACGACCGCGAGCTCGGCGAGCTGCTCGTTCGCGCGTTCGGCAACGCCGGATACACCGCCGACCTCGCGCCCGACGGCCAGGCCGGTCTGCACCGCGCCCTCACCCGCCGTTACGACCTGCTGGTCGTCGACCGCGGCCTGCCCGCCATCGAAGGCCTCGACCTGATCCGCCGGCTGCGCCGCCGCGGCGTTGACGCGCCCGCCCTGGTCCTCACCGCCCTCGGCACCGTCGCCGACCGGGTCGCCGGCCTGGACGGCGGCGCCGAGGACTACCTGGTCAAGCCGTTCGACCTCGAGGAGCTGATGGCCCGCGTCCGCGTCCTGCTGCGCCGGCCGGCCGCCGCGCACGTGCTGGCCATCGGCGACGCCGAGTTCGATCTGATCAACCGGACGGTCACCACGGACGGCGGCGCGGCCACCCTGTCCGGCCGGGAGAGCGACCTGCTGCGCCTGCTGGCCGAGAACCCGTCCCGCGTGTTCACCCGGCACGAGATCGTCGCCGAGGTCTTCCCCGAGTCGGCCACCGACACCCTCGCCGACACGTACGTGCACTACCTGCGCCGCAAACTCGGCGCGAGTGTCGTCAGCACCGTCCGCGGCACCGGCTACCGGCTCGGCCGCCTGTGACCCGCCCCGACCCCGACCAGGACCTTCTGCGCCGCGCCCGCCGCGACCTGGCCGTCCGGCACACCGCCGCGATCGCCCTGATCCTGCTCGTGGTCGGCGCCGTCGCCGTCCTCGTCGTGCAGCGTGAGGAGCGCTCCGCCCTCGCCACCTCGGTACGGCAGACCGCGGCCACCGAGGAGGACGTCGTCGATCCGCCCGCCGGCAGCTGGATCTTCCGGCTGGACGCCGCCGGACGGCTCACCGCCACCGGCGACGCCCCGCCGGGATTCCCCGACCGCGCGGCCCTCGACCGGGTCCGCGGCGGAGGCCCCGCCGAGCAGCGCGAGAAGGGTGGCTACCTCCTCGTCACCCGCCGGCGCGGCGACGTCACCGTTCAGGTGGTCGCCAGCCTCGCGACCGAACGGGCGGAGACCCGCCGCCTGCTGGCCGCCCTCGGCGCCGCCGAACTGCTCGGATTGCTCGCCGCCGCGCTCGCCGGCTGGCTGCTCTCGCGCCGGGCCACCGCCCCGCTCGGCGATGCGCTCGCCCGGCAGCGCCGCTTCGTCGCCGACGCCAGCCACGAACTGCGAACCCCGATCGCGCAGCTGCACACCCGAGCTCAGTTGCTCGACCAGGACCTGCGAGCCGGCGCCACCGCGCAAGACATGACGCCGGACATCAGGCGCCTCGTCGCGAGCACCCGGCAACTCGGCGAGATCGTCGAGGACCTCCTGCTGTCCACCCAGCTCACCCGCCGGACCGAGACCGCCACGGAGGTCGACCTGGGCGTCGTCGCCGACAACGTCGTGGCCGGCTTCCAGGAGCGCGCCCGAGCCGAGGGCATCCGGCTCCACGTTCGCGCCGACCCCGAACAACCGTCGATTGTGCTCGGGCGCGAAGCCGGGCTGCGCCGGGTGCTCACCGCCCTAATCGACAATGCGCTGAGCCACACCCCGCACGGCGGGACGATCAGCGTCGAACTCGACCGCCTGAACGGCCCGGGCCGCGTCCAGCTCGTCGTCCGCGACAACGGGGCCGGGTTCGCCCCCGCCGACGCCGAGCGTCTCTTCGACCGCTTCGCGCGCGGGCACGACGACCACCGGCGCTTCGGCCTCGGCCTCGCACTCGCCCGCGAGGTCGTCACCGGCCACGGCGGCACGATCCAGGCAACCGGCGACCCCGGCGGCGGCGCCACCTTCACCATCCGGCTGCCGGCCGCCGGCTGAGTGCGGACGCGTGTGGACGTCGGCCCGCGGCAGGACTTCTTCCACGACATCGCCGGCGCCCCGGCCCGGCCCGATGGTGGGAAGCGGTCAGCCGTGTTGGTGTTCACCGAGTAGGCGGGTGGCCAGCACCGCGGCCTGAGTCCGGCGTTCCAGGCCCAGCTTCGCGAGCAGGCTGGAGACGTAGTTCTTGACCGTCTTCTCGGCCAGGAACATCCGGCCGGCGATCTCCCGGTTGGTCAGCCCTTCGGCGATGAACTCCAGGATCTTGCGTTCCTGATCGGTCAGGCCGGCCAGCTCGCGCGGCTGCTCCACCCCGTTGCGGATGCGCTCGAGCACCCGCTGGGTGACCGCCGGGTCGAGCAGCGACTGCCCCGCCGCGACCCGGCGCACCGCGTCGACCAGGTCGGTTCCGTGGATCTGTTTCAGCACATAGCCCGACGCGCCGGCCATGATCGCGGCGAACAGCGCCTCGTCGTCCTCGTACGATGTCAGGATCAGGCCCTTGATCGTCGAGTCGATCGCGCGGACGTCCCGGCACACGTCGATGCCGTTGCCGTCGGGCAGCCGGGCATCCAGGATCATCACGTCCGGCCGGAAAGCCGGGATCCGGCGGGCCGCTTCCTGCGCCAGGCCGGACTCCCCCACGACTTCGATGTCGCCGTCGGTCTGCAACAGATCGACGAGGCCACGACGGACCACCTCGTGATCGTCCAGCAGGAAAACTCGGATCATTACCCATGCGTACCGCCGGCCGGCGACCCGGCACAGGGCCGAAAGTCCCACTTCGGTCCCGGATCATCCGGGACTACGCTGCTCGCATGGCGGAGCAATCCAGCGACGCGCCGTCCCTGGGATTGCGCGAGCTGTCCCGGGTGCGGCTCGACGAGCTGCTGCAGGAAATGCTCGACCGGGTCGGCGACGTGATGGCCAGCCGGGAACGGCTCCGCGCATTGCTCGACGCGGTCGTCGGCATCGGCACCGACCTCGACCTGCGCAGCACCCTGCAGCGCATCGTCGAGGCCGCCTGTGCGCTGGCGGGCGCGAGATACGGCGCGCTCGGCGTGATCAGCGCCGACCGCACCGAACTGGCCAACTTCATCATCCACGGCATCGACCCCGCGACCCACGCCAAGATCGGTGACCTGCCGCACGGCCGGGGCGTGCTCGGGCTCCTGATCACCGATCCGCGCCCGGTCCGGCTCCCCGACATTCGCAAACACCCCAACTCGTACGGGTTCCCGCCGCACCACCCCCCGATGCACAGCTTCCTGGGCGTCCCGGTGCGCACCCGGGACCAGATCTTCGGCAACCTCTACCTGGCCGAGAAGCAGGGCGCTCCCGAGTTCAGCGAGGAGGACGAGGAGATCGTGGTCGCGCTCGCCGCCGCGGCCGGCGTCGCCATCGACAACGCCCGGCTCTACGCCCTCGCCCAGCGCCGGGAACGCTGGCTGGCCGCCACCGCCGAGATCACCAGCGTGCTGCTCGGCACGGTCCGGCTCACCGAGGCGCTGCGGCTGATCGCCCGCCGGGCCCGCGAGGTCTCCGGCGCCGCGCTGGTCCTGGTGATGCTCTACGACGAGGAGAACGGCCGCTACTCCATCGATGTGGCCGACGGCGACGACCCGGCCACCGCTGCCCTGGTGGGTCAGCTCATCCCGGTCGACAAGGCCGCCGCGGCCGCATTCGGCCAGGAGAAGTATCGGCTGGTCGACAATCTGCGCACGATCACCGAGTGGCCCGGCCCGGTACCGGACGCGCCCGCGCTGGCCGCTCCGCTGGCCGCCTCCGACAACCTGCAGGGCGTGCTCATCGTGACCCGGGCGCCCGACCGGCCCGCCGACGACGAGGACGCCGTGCTGCTGTCCACCTTCGCCGGGCAGGCCGCGCTGGCCTTGGAACGGGCCCGGGCGCAGGACGAGCGCCGGCAGCTGGCCGTGCTCGAGGACCGCGAGCGGATCGCCCGCGACCTGCACGACGTGGTCATCCAACGGCTGTTCGCCACCGGCATGCACCTGCAGGGCGCGGCCCCGCACGCGGCCCGGCCCGAGGCGGTCAAGCGGATCAACGAGGCGGTCGACGACCTCGACGCCACCATCCGCGACATCCGCCGGTCGATCTTCGAGCTGCGCGCGCCGGTCGGGCCGTCGCTGCGCGGCGAGCTGCACGAGACCGTCGAGGCGGCCGCGACCACGCTCGGGTTCCGGCCGATCCTGGACACGGTCGGCCCGGTCGACAGCGCCGTCCCCGACGACATCGTGCCCGAGCTCATGGCCGTGCTCCGCGAGGCGTTGTCCAACATCGCCCGGCACGCCCAGGCCACCACCGCCCGGGTCACCGTGCAGGTCACCGCCGACAAGCTGAACCTGCGGGTCGAGGACGACGGCATCGGCGCCGACCCCGCGGCGGCCCGCGGCGGCGTCGTGAACATGCGCGAGCGCGCCGGCGATCTCCTCGGCGATTTCACCATGACGCCCCGGCCCGGCGGCGGCACGATCGTGACCTGGCAGGTGCCGCTCGCCGGATGAAGCCGGCCTTTCACCCTTGATCGGTCAGGATGTCAGGCGCGCCGGCTCGTGGGTGAACTGCTCGATGTCGCCGACGGTCACATCGAGCAGCTTGTACGCCAGATCGGCGAGCGCCCGCGCGGTGGCCAGCTCGTCGCCGATCTCCGGCACCTCGGTGTCGGTCGGCCGGCGCCGGGCCTCCCCTTCGCCGCGCACCGGCTGCCGGGCGTCCGTGTGCAGGATCGCCGCCGCGTGCGTGCGCCGGCTCTGTTCGTCCTCGGTGATGTTCACCTCGACGGTCCACTTCCGGATGTGCGTCATGGTGACTCCCCTCCTTTGCTCACCTCCATCCCAGGCCGCCGCCGGGCAGGCGCCCAGTGCTGTTGGTCCCGTTGCGCACGGCCGCGCGACCCTGACCGTCCCACCGCCTCCACGCGCACGGTGAAAGGAGAGGAAAGGAGATAACCATGAGCGCACGGCTACGACTTGGCCAGTGCGGGCTGAGCGCCGGCAAGAAGGCCCGGCTGCACCGAATTCTGTACAAGCATGGGCTGGGCAACGGCACCGCGCTGTTCCTGCCCTACGACCAAGGCCTTGAACACGGCCCGCGAGACTTCTTCGCCGACCCCGTCGCGTCCGACCCGAAGTACATCGTGCGGCTCGCCCTCGAGGGCGGGTTCAACGGGATCGCGATCCAGGTCGGGCTGGCCGAGAAGTTCTACTGGGACTATGCGGGCGAGGTACCGCTGATCCTGAAGCTGAACGGCAAGACCGACATCCCCAGCGACGCCAGCGCACTGTCGCCGCTGCACGCCTCGGTCGAGGATGCCGTACGGCTGGGCGCCGACGCCGTCGGTTACACCCTGTACGTGGGCTCGCCCGCCCAGGACGCCGACTTCGCCCAGTACCGGGCCGTCCGCCAGGACGCCCAGCGGTTCGGCATGCCGTTGATCGTGTGGGCGTACCCGCGCGGCGAGGCGATCGAGCACAAGGGCGGCAAGGACTCGTTCTACGCGGTGCATTACGCCGCGCGCGTCGCCAGCGAGCTCGGCGCCGACGTCGTCAAGGTGAACTTCCCGCACCCCGAGAAGCACACTGACGTGCCCGCGGTGTACGCCGGCGAATTCAGCAGCCAGGAAGCCATCGACGCCGTCGTCCGCGCGGCGAACCGCACGATGGTCCTGGTCTCCGGCGGCAGCCGGGCCAGCGACGAGACGATGCTCGAGAAGGCGCAGGAGTCGATGGCCGCCGGCGCCACCGGCCTCATCTTCGGCCGCAACGTCTGGCAACGCGAGCACGACGAGTCCCTGCAGCTCGTCGACCGGCTCCGCCAGATCCTCGCGAAGTACCCGACGCCCTGAACGGAGGCCGTCGTGGGTCAGTGTGCCCGCGGCTGAGCCTGCTCAAGGACGGGCCATCCGGTCGGCACGAGCACGACGGGGCAGGTCGACGAGCGCAGGCCCACCGGCCCGGCTCCGGCGGTTCCGTACAGCAGCTCGGCGAACCGCCCGTGCCGGCCGATTCCCGCGACCAGCAGCCGGCCCCGCCGGGAGGCGCGCTCGACGGTGCATGCCAGGTCCAGGTCCGACACCACGAGCTGCTCGACCGTCACCTCCGGGAACCGCTCGGACCACTCGGCGAGCGCCACCGAAAGCCGGTCCGCGGCGGCACGTCGCTCGTCGGCATACCCGCCCCGGGCCACCACCGGCGCCCAGCCGTCGGCAGCGCCGGGCCGTGCCCACATGTGCACGGCGACCAGGCGGGCGCCCAGCTGCGCGGCCTCGGCGAACGCGTAGCCGACGGTGGCAGCCCCGGACGGCCGGGCCGAGGAGGCCACCACGACCGGTCCGTTGTGGCCGGAACCTCGGTTGACCAGCAGCGGGCATTCGCTGTGATGCGCCAGGTACGCCGCGGTCGACCCCCAGCTCGGCCGGGTGACGGGATCGTCGCGATGGCCCACCACCAGCAGGCGCGCCCGGGCCGTGCATCCGGCGAGCACGTTGGCCGCGCCGCCCTCCAGCAACTCCGTGCTGATCGCAACGTGCGGACCGGTGAGCTCCGCCCGCCGCGCGGCGACCTCCAGGAGCCGCCGGCCGTCCGCCCGGGACGGCACCACGTCGCGACTGCGGAAAACGCCACGATAGCGGCCGGGCCACACGTGCACGATGAGCAAGGGCGCCCCGCGGCGTGCCGCCTCCGCCACGGCGAGATCGACGGTGGCGGAGGTGCTACGCGAACCGTCCACCCCGGCCACCACGGGCCGGGTACCTGGTGTCGAAGCTTCGCTGCCCATAATCGCAGGCTAGGTAGCAGGGAAACGGCCCGGCACGGTCAGTGGGCCGGTCGGACCGGGCCTTTCGTCACACATCCGCGGAGCCGGCCACCGGCGGTGACTCCCGGGTCCTCCGGCCCGCCGGGTCGGGACCAGCCACCCTGCCACGCGGACCCGGCGCGCCCGACGATCGAAGGAGATCGAAGGGAGCCAGCCATGACCATCATCGCCGGCACGGACGGCACCGACTGGGGCATGACGGCCGTGGAATGGGCGGCCGCCGAGGCGCAACGACGGCGGACGCCGCTGCGGATCGCGCACGCCTTCGACTGGGACTGGCGCGACTCTCGCTTTGGGGTCGGCGCCAAGTACGTCGAGGTCGCCCGGGAACTCGCGGAGGCCGTCGCGGCCGAGGCCCTCGACCGCGCGCGGGAGGTCGCCCCGGACATCGACGTCACTACCGACACGCTCCCCGGGCATGCCGCGCCCCGCCTGCTCGAGGCCGCCCTGGGCGCCGAACTGCTCGTGCTGGGCAGCCGCGGTCGCGGCGGCTTCGCCGGTCTGTTGCTCGGCTCGGTGAGCCAGCGCCTGGCAACGCACGCGCCGTGCCCGGTTGTCGTCATCCGCAGCCGCAGCGTGCCCGGCGGCCCGGTGGCCGTGGGTGTCGACGACCACCCCGCCGCCGACCACGTCCTCGCCGCCGCCTTCGAGGCAGCCGCGCGCGAGGAATGCGGTCTGATCGTCGTGCGGTCGTTCGCCCCGGCGATCCCGCCCTGGTTGCCCGACGTCCGCCGGGCCGGCATCCCGACGCCGGAGGAGAAGGCCATCGAGCTCGGGCGGATCGAGGAGCAGCTGAGGCCCTGGCGCGAGAAATACCCGGATGTCGCCGTCGAATCCGTCCTCACCCACGACACCGCCGCCGCCTGTCTGGTTCGCGGCTCCAACAGCACCAGGCTGGTCGTCGTCGGCTCCCACGGACACGGGGAGATCGCCGGCTCTCTCCTCGGCTCCGTCGGGCTGCAGCTGCTGCACCACGCCGCCTGCCCCGTGCTGATCGTCCGCGAGGAGCCGGCGCCATGACCGCCACCACGGAACGGACCTCCGACCCGGCCGGCGTCGACGCGCTGGCCGCGGACGGCGGCATCATCACCATCCGGCCGGTCCGACCCGCCGACCGCCGGGCGCTGGCGGGGCTCTACCGCGTCGCCTCGCCCGAGAGCCTGCGCCTGCGGTTCTTCGCCCTGCCTGGCAACGACACGCTGGCCGCCGAGGTGGACCGCCTGTGCCTGCCGGAATCCGAACGCCATCTCGCCGTGCTCGCCATCGAGGGCGAGAAGGTGGTCGGGGTCGCGTCCAGCGAGCGTACCGACGACACGGGCCGCCGCGCCGAGTTCTCGCTCTTCGTCGCCGAGCGGCATCGCGGGCGTGGCATCGGCACTCTGCTGCTCGAACACCTGGCCGTGCGCGCGCGGCGGCACGGCATCACCGAGCTGGTGGGCGAGGTGCTGCCGGACAACGCCGCGATGCTGCGCACGGCTCGTGACCTGAGTGCGCACGCCTGGTCCCGCTTCGACGACGGCGTCATCGACGTCGGCCTCAGCACCACCGGGGACGATGACGGCGAGCCGTCCGTGGACCTGCGCGACCGTACCGCCGAGCGCGCCTCGCTGCACGCCCTGCTGTCGCCCGCCTCGGTCGCTGTCGTGGGCGCGGGCCATCGGCCGGGCGGTGTCGGGCACGAAACGCTTCGCGGGCTGCACGAGTACGGCTTCACCGGCGCCCTGTACGCGGTCAACCGCAGCGGACGCCCGGTCGCCGGGCTGTCGGCGTACCGCTCGGTCCGGCAGCTGCCCCCGCCGGTCGACCTGCTGGTGATCGCCGTCCCGGCCGACCAGGTCGCGGGCGTGCTCGCCGACGGCGCGACCGTCGGCGTCCGCGCGGCCGTGGTGCTCGGCGCCGGCTTCGGCGAGGCCGGCCCGGACGGCCTCCGCCGCCAGCGCGAGCTGGTCAGGTTCGCCCGCGACCACGGGATCCGCCTGGTCGGCCCGAACTGCCTCGGCGTCATCAACACCGATCCGCTGGTCCGGCTCAACGCGTCGTTCGCCCCGGCCGCCCCCGAGGCGGGCGGGCTCGCCGTGGCCGCGCAGTCCGGCGCCGTGGGCATCGCCCTCGTCGAGGATGCCATCCGCGCCGGGCACGGCATCTCCACCTTCGTCTCGCTGGGCAACAAGGCCGACGTCAGCGGCAACGACCTGATCGCGTACTGGTACGACGACCCGGCGACCCGGGCGGTGGCGCTCTACCTCGAGTCGTTCGGCAACCCTCGCAAGTTCGCCCGCACCGTCCGGGCCCTCGCGCGCCGCAAGCCGGTGCTGGCCCTCAAGAGCGGCCGGTCCGGCGCCGGGCAGCGGGCCGGGGCCTCGCACACGGCGGCCGCCGCCGCGCCGGCCGCGACCGTCGATACGCTGTTCGCCCAGGCCGGTGTCGTCCGGCCGGACGGCCTCGGCGATCTGATGGACGCCGCCCGGATGCTCACCGGCCAGCCCCTGCCCACCGGCCGGCGACTCGCCATCGTCGGCAACGCCGGCGGACTCAACGTCCTGGCCGCCGACGCCGCCGAGACCGCGGGCCTTGTGGTGGCCGGCCCCGGAAATCCGGCCGACCTCGGCGCCGGCGCCGCACCGGCCGAGTTCGCAGCAGCGGCCGCAGCCGCGGCCGACAGCGGGGCGGCCGACCTGTTGCTTCTGGTCGTCATCGGCACCCGCGCCAACCAGCCGGCCGAGATCATGGCCGCACTCGGCGCTTTCACCGACGCGCGCCCCGATCTGGCCGTGGCGGCCGTGCTGATCGGCGGCGAACCGGCCGCCCGGCTGGGCGAGCGCGGCGCTCCCGTCTACGACACACCGGAACATGCCGTCCGCGCCCTGGCTGCCGCCGCCGAGTACGCCGCTTGGCGCCGGCAACCGCTCGGCCGTCGGCCCGACCTGCCCGGCGTCGACGCCGGTGCGGCCCGCACGCTGGTGGGGCTCGCGCTCGCCGAAGGCGGCGGCTGGCAGGACTACGAATCCACGACGGCGATTCTCGGCGCGTACGGAATCGGCGTCCTCCCCGCCGCGACGGCGACGACCGCCGCCGGGGCCGCGAGGGCGGCCGATCGGCTCGGCTACCCCGTCGTCCTCAAGTCCGCCGACCCCGCCCTCGTGCACAAGACCGACAGCGGCGGCGTACGGATGGATTTGTACGGACCGGGCGCCGTCCGGCACGCGTTCAAGCCGGTGGCCGCCGCTGGACGACCCAGCACCGGCGTGCTGGTGCAGCGGCAGGTCGGTGCGCCGGTCGAGCTCGTCGCCGGCGTCGCCCACGACCCGTTGTTCGGCTCGGTCGTGCTGCTCGGACTCGGCGGTGTGCACACCGACCTGCTCGGCGACCGCACCCTGCGCCTGGTGCCGATGACCGACCTCGACGCCGGCCGGATGTGGCGGGGCCTGCGCGCCGCGCCCTTGCTGACCGGCTATCGGGGATCGCCGCCGGTCGACACGACCGCGCTCGAGGATCTGCTGCTGCGGCTGGGGCGGCTCGCCGAGGACCTCCCCGAGGTGGCGGAGCTGGACCTCAACCCGGTCATGGCCGGGCCGGCCGGCGTCGTCGCGGTGGACGCGAAGCTACGGCTGGCGCCGGTCGGCGCCGAGCCGGACCCCCTGCTGCGCCGCCTGAGCGCGACGGAGCCGCTCGGAAAGGAACAACCATGTCCATCGGGAGGATCATCGTAGGCTACGACCGTTCCGCCGACGCGAAGGAAGCCGCGCGCTGGGCGCTCGACGAGGCGGCTCGCACCGGCGCGCCGGTCGAGTTCTTCTACGCCTACGAATGGCCGGTCTGGGCCCCCGCGGCCTCGATGGTGCCGTCGCCATCGGTCTGGCCGGACAGCGAGACCGTTCAGGCCATCAAGGAGACTTTGGCCGAGGCCGTGGCGGCGGCCGCGCTCAGCCACCCAGGGGTGCGCACCACGATCGTGACCGCGACCAACGAGGCGGCCCTGGCGCTGGTGAACAGTTCGGTCGACGCCGGCATGATCGTGCTGGGCAGCCGTGGCCACAGCGCGGTGGTGAACCTGCTCGGCTCGGTGAGCTCGGCGGTCAGCGCGCGCGCCCGCTGCCCGGTGGTCGTCGTGCGCGGCCGCCCGGACGGCACCGCACCGGTTGTCGTCGGCGTCGACGGCTCGCCGCCGTCGGAGGTGGCTTTCACCTTCGCGGCCGAGCAGGCCATCGCGCATGGCACACACCTGCGGGTCATCCGCGCCTGGAAGCCGGTACAGGCGCTGTGGTCGGTGCCGCCGACCGTCGAACGCGCCGTTTCCCCGCAGCAGCGCAAGCCGTTCGATGACCGTGTCGCGGCCTGGCGTGCGACGTACCCGCAACTGGAGATCCTCGCTGAGGCGGTGGTGGATCATCCCGCGTCCGCTCTGACCTCCGCGAGCACCCACGCTCAACTGGTCGTGGTGGGATCCCGCGGCCGCGGCAGCCTGCGAGGCCTGCTGCTCGGCTCGGTGAGTCAGCATTTGTTGCGCCACGCCGCCTGCGCTGTCGCGATCGCCCGCGAGCCGAAGGATTGATCACGCCGAGGTCAGGCAATGACGAGGGGACAACCGGCGCGCCGTGCCACCGCCCGCACCACGGCGGTGGCACGGGTGTCCGTGGGGCGTGCCAGCACCGCGAGGCAGCAGGTTCGGGTGGCGGCGGCAAGCGTGATCGCCGGGTCGATGACGTGGCGGATCACCACGGAGACCGGCACGTCCGGATACTTGGCGGACCACCGGTCGACCGTATCGGTCAGCTCGGCGTGCGGGGCTGTGGCCATCACCCGAAGGTCGGCGCCGCGCTGCTGCGCCTCCTCGAAGGCGAGACGCAGCACGTCGTCGGCGGAGGCGACGTCCAGAATGCCGGCGAGAACGGCACCGTTCATCTGGTGCGCCGCAACTTGGTCGCGGCCTCCACCGGCGCGGTCTGCGCCACGGTGTGGACCGGGCTGCTCATGATGTCCTTGGCACGCATCAGGTCACCTCTTGGTCTCTGCTCTCAGCGTCACGCCGTGGCGGTCCGGCGGCCAGAGTCGAACGTCCCGCCCCGCCGGGACCGCCACCGGACCAGCTCGTCGGCCGCCCAGACGATCAGCGGGAAGGGCAGCAGGAAGGCCAGCTCGGCCGGGTCGAGGGCGGCGGTGCCGAAGATGGTCTGCAGCGGGGGCACGTAGATCAGCGCGGCCGCGAAAGACAGTTCGAAGACGATCCCCGCCAGCAGCAGGCGGTTGCTGAACACCCCGATCGAGCGCAGTGAGGCCCGGTCGGTGCGGGCCGCGAACGCGGTGCCGATCTGGCAGGCCACGATCCCGGCGAAGGTCATCGTCGTAGCGGCCCGGTAGTCGTCGCGCGACAGGGTCCAGAAGAAGCCTGCCGTCACCAGCGCCGCGGAGACGATCCCGAGTAGCCCCCAGGCGCGTAGCAGCAGCCGCCGGTCGATGACGCCGTCCCGCGGCGAGCGCGGCGGGCGGTCCATGAGGCCCGGCTCGGCACGCTCGCGGCCCAGCGCGAGGGCGGGCAGGGTCTCGGTGCCCAGATCGATCGCGAGGATCTGCAGGACGGTCAGCGGCAGCGGGACCGCGCCGCCGGAGAGCGCGAAGATCAGGAAGGGAATGACCTCGGGCACGGCGTGGGCGAAGATGTAGAGCACGAACTTGCGGACGTTGTCGAAGACCCGGCGTCCGGCGTCGACCGCCTGCACGATCGTGGCGAAGTTGTCGTCGGTGAGCACCATGGTGGCCGCCTCGCGCGCGACGTCGGTACCGGAGCGGCCCATGGCCACGCCGATGTCGGCATGCCGCAGCGCGGGCGCGTCGTTGACACCGTCGCCGGTCATGGCCACGATCTGGCCGGCCGCCCGCAGGGCCTCGCAGATGCGCAGCTTGCCCTCCGGCGAGGAGCGGGCAAAGACGATCTCACCTGGGGCGCCGAGCAGCGCGTCGAGCTCCGCCTCGGTCATCTGTTCCAGCTGGTCGCCGGTGACGATCCGCGGGCCGTCGAGGCCGATGCCGACCTGCCGGGCGATCTCGGCGGCGGTCGGCCCGTAGTCGCCGGTGATCACATGGATCCGGATGCCGGCGTGGTGGGCGGCCGCGACCGCGTCGGCCACCCCGGCCCGCGGCGGGTCGACCATCGCGATCAGCCCGAGCAAGGTGAGATCACACTCCGCCGCGTCCCGGTCGGCAGGCGTCGTAGTCACCGCACGGCTCGCCACGGCCAGAACGCGGAGCCCGGCAGCGGAATACCGGCCCATGGCATCCGACAGATCAGCCCGCACATGGTCGGACAATGGCTGCATCGCGCCGCCGGCCGTGCGAACCCGGGTGCACAGCGGCAGCACCGACTCGAGAGCGCCCTTGGTGTGCACGCACCTGCCATCGAGCGTGGACATCCGCTTGAGCCGGGCATCGAAGGCGTAGAGCGCCCGCCGCTCGCCGTCCCGCTCCGCCGGGTCCACCGTTGTCGCGACCCGCAGCAGAGCAAGCTCGGTCGGATCGCCCGAGTCATGCGCGGTCGTGCAGCGCGCGGCCGCCTCGACGAGCGGACCGGCCCGCGGGTCGTCGGGTTCCAGGTCCGCGCCGGGCAGCCAGACCCGCGTGACCCGCATCCGGTTCTCGGTCAGGGTGCCGGTCTTGTCGGTGCAGATCACCGTCGTGGAGCCCAGCGTCTCCACGGCGGACAGGCGCTTGACGACCGCGCCGCCGCGGGCCAGCTCGCGGACGCCGACCGCCAGCGCGAGGGTGATGGTCGGCAGGAGCCCCTCGGGCACGTTCGCGACGATCAGGCCGATCGAGAAGCTGATCGCGGCGGCCCAGCCGAGGCCGGCCACGACGCCGATCGGCAGGAACGCGGCACCGGCCGCGACGGCGGCGATCGCGATGATCCAGGTGGCTCGCCGCACCTGCTTCTCCAGCGGGCTCGGCTCGGTGCGTCCCCGCTGCGACAGCGCGGCGATCCGGCCGATCTCGGTGTGCATCCCGGTATGGGTGACCACCGCCAGGCCCTGCCCGCCGACGCACTCGGTGCCGCTGAAGACCAGCTCGCGTGCCTCGAGCAGCGGTCCGGGCGCCAGCTCGGCGTCGGCCGCCCGGCCGGCCGGAACGGATTCGCCGTTGAGCGCGGACAGGTCCACCGACAACGCGCCGTCGATCAGCCGGGCATCGGCGCAGATCCGGTCGCCCTCGGCGATCTCGATGACGTCACCGGGCACCAGGTCGCGGGCCGGCACCTCGGCAAGCACGCCGTCGCGCACGGCCCGCGCCGTGGCGGGCAGATAGGCGGCCAGCGCCTCGACCGCCCGTTCGGCTTGGCGTTCCTGCACGAAGGCGAAGCCGGCGTTGAGCAGGATGACCGCGACGACGGCGATCGCCAGCTCGGGGGTGCCGCCGAGCCAGGCCAGCGCCGCGGCGACCATCAGCAGCACGGCCAAGGGCTGGGTGAACTGAGCGAGCAGCTCGGCGACCCAGGACCTGCCCCGGCGGCGGGACAGCTCGTTGGGGCCGTACACGGTCAGCCGGCGCGCCGCCTCGCGGGCGCCGAGACCGCCGGCCGAGGTGCGAAGGTCTCGGAAGAGCTGGGGTGGCGGACGGCGCCCGTCGATGATGTCGGTCATATCTTCCAGCGTTCGCCCCCGGATGCGCCGCGGGGCAGGGCCACCCGCCTGGACAGTGCGGACTTTGGACCCTGAACCGCAGAGCGCCGGGGGCGTTGCATGGATCCATGGACGCGGCGCACAAAGACTTGACGGCACCACCCGATCTGCGCCTGGACGAGGCTCGTGGCGGGCCGGCCCGGGCACGGCGGCCGGTCTATCTGGACCTGCTGCCGCCCTGCAACGCCGGCTGCCCGGCCGGCGAGAACATCCAGGGCTGGCTCGCCCTGACCCGCGCCGGCGAGCACGAGCGCGCCTGGCGGCTATTGGTGGCGGAGAACCCGTTCCCGGCGATCCACGGGCGGGTCTGCTACCACCCCTGTGAGAGCGCCTGCAACCGCGCCGAGCTGGACAGCTCGGTGTCCATCCACGGGGTGGAGCGTTTCCTCGGCGATCTGGCGCTCGAGCGTGGCTGGCAGTTCGACCCGCCGCCGGCGCCCAGCGGCCGGCGGGTGCTGGTCGTCGGCGCCGGGCCTAGCGGCCTGTCCGCGGCCTACCACCTGGCCCGGCTCGGACACCACGTGGTGATCCACGACGCCGAGGCGGAGCCGGGCGGGATGATGCGCTACGGCATCCCCGCCTACCGGCTCCCCCGCGACGTGCTGGCCGGCGAGATCGCCCGGCTCGCCGCCCTCGGCGTCGAGATCGTCGGCAACCATCCGGTCCGCGACCTGATCGCCGAGCGGCGCGGCGGCCGGTTCGACGCGGTCTTCGTGGCGGTCGGCGCGCACCTGTCCCAGCGGGTCGACATCCCGGCCCGCGAGGCCGGCCGGATCGTCGACGCGGTGAGCCTGCTGCACAGCGTCGCCGCCGGCGAGCGGCCGGCCATCGGCCGGCGGGTCGCGGTCTACGGCGGCGGCAACACCGCCATGGACGCCGCCCGGGTGGCCCGGCGGCTGGGCGCGGAGGAGGCGCTGATCGTCTATCGGCGCACCCGCGCCCAGATGCCGGCGCACGCCGAGGAGGCGGACGAGGCCGAACGCGAGGGCGTGAAGATCAACTGGTTGCGGACGATCCAGGCCTTCGACGGGCCGTCGCTGACGGTCGAGATCATGGAACTGGATCCGGACGGGCGGCCGGTGCCCACCGGCCGCACCGAGACCCTCGCCGCGGACACGGTCGTGCTCGCCCTGGGGCAGCGCGCCGACACCGTTTTTCTGAGCGGCGTGCCCGGCGTCGAGTTCGGCCCGGACGGCACGGTCGTGGTCTCGCCGGAGCTGATGACCGGCTGCCCCGGGGTGTTCGCCGGCGGTGACATGGTGCCCGCCGAGCGGACCGTCACGGTTGCCGTCGGCCACGGCAAGGCGGCCGCCCGGAACATCGACGCCTATCTGCGTGGATTGCCGGCTCCGCAGGCCGCGCGCCCGCCGGTGGCAGCCTTCGCCGACCTGCACCTGTGGTACTTCGGTGACGCGGCTCGCCGGGGCCAGGCCGAGCGCGACCCGGCCGAGCGGGTCACCGACTTCACCGAGGTGGTCGGCGGGCTCGACGCGGCCGCCGCCGGCTACGAGGCGGCCCGCTGCCTGTCCTGCGGCACCTGCTTCGAATGCGACGGCTGCCTCGGCGCCTGCCCGGAGGACGCGGTGATCAAGCTCGGGCCGGGCAATCGGTACCGGATCGACTACGACCGCTGCACCGGCTGCGGCACCTGCTTCGACCAGTGCCCGGTGCACGCCATCACGATGCTCCCGGAGGCGACCCCATGACCCGCGCGACGGTCGACGGCAATCAGGCTTGCGCCGATGTGGCGTACCGGCTCAACGAGGTCTGCTGCATCTATCCGATCACGCCGTCCTCGACGATGGCCGAGCTGGCCGACGAGTGGTCCGCGGCCGGCCGGCCGAACATCTTCGGCTCGGTGCCCACGGTGGTGGAGATGCAGAGTGAGGGCGGCGCCGCGGGAGCGTTGCACGGCGCCCTGCAGAGCGGCGCGCTCAGCACGACGTTCACCGCCTCGCAGGGCCTGCTGCTGATGATCCCGAACATGTACAAGATCGCCGGTGAGCTGACCCCGGCGGTGCTGCACGTGGCCGCTCGCTCGCTGGCCGCCCAGGGGCTGTCCATCTTCGGCGACCACTCCGACGTGATGGCCGCCCGCACGACCGGCTTCGCCATGCTCGCCTCCGCCTCGGTCCAGGAGGCACACGACCTCGCGCTGATCGCCCAGGCCGTCTCGCTGCGCACCCGGGTGCCGTTCGTGCACTTCTTCGACGGCTTCCGCACCTCCCACGAGATCAACACCATCGAGACACTGACCGACGAGGACCTGCGGGCACTGGTGCCGGCCGAGGTCGTCCGGGAGCACCGGACCCGGTCGCTCTCCCCCGAGCGGCCGGTGATCCGGGGGACCGCGCAGAACCCCGACGTCTACTTCCAGGGCCGCGAGACGGTCAATCCGTACTACGCCCGGGTGCCCGGCGAGGTGCGGGCCGCGATGACGGCCCTGGCCGCGCGGACCGGCCGCGGCTACGACATCGTCGAGTACTTCGGCGCCCCGGACGCCGAGCGAGTGATCGTCATGATGGGCTCGGGCGGGCAAACCGCGCGAGAGACCGTGGCGGCCACCGGCGGGCGGGTCGGCGTCGTGCAGATCCGGCTGTTCCGGCCATTCCCGGCCGAGGCGGTGGCGGCGGCCATTCCGCCCACCGCGACCCGCGTCGCCGTCCTCGACCGCACCAAGGAGCCCGGCTCGCTCGGCGAACCGCTCTTCCTCGACGTGCTCGCCGCGCTGGCCGAGAGCGGCCGCGACCGCATGCCCACCGTGATCGGCGGCCGGTACGGGCTCGGCTCGAAGGAGTTCACCCCCGGCATGGTCGCCGCGGTCCTGACCGAGCTGGCCCGCGAACGGCCCCGGCCCCGGTTCACCGTCGGCATCGTCGACGACGTCTCCGGCACCAGCCTGCCCTACGAAACGCTCGACATCGAGCCGCCGGGCACGGTCCGCGCGGTCTTCTACGGGCTGGGCTCGGACGGCACGGTCGGCGCCAACAAGAACACCATCAAGATCCTCGGCGCCGATCCGGCGGTGCACGCCCAGGGCTACTTCGTCATCGACTCCAAGAAATCCGGCTCGATGACCGTCTCGCACCTGCGCTTCGGCCCGCGACCGATCCGCGCCCCGTACCTGATCACCGAGGCCGAGTTCGTCGGCTGCCACCACCTCGGCCTGCTGGACCGGGTCGACGTCCTCTCCCGGGCGGCGGCACGCGGCACGCTGCTGCTCAACTGCCCGCGCCCGGAGCACGTGTGGGACGAGCTGTCCCGCGACGTGCAGCAGCAGATCCTCGACAAGGAGCTGGCCGTCTGGGCGATCGACGCCGACCGCATCGCCACCGAGCAGGGCCTGCCCGGGCGCACCAACACCATCCTGCAGACGTGCTTCTTCGCCATCTCCGGGGTGCTGCCCCGCGACGCCGCGATCGCCAAGATCAAAGACAAGATCGATCAGACGTACGCGCGGAAGGGTCCCGAAGTCGTGGCACGCAACCACGCCGCGGTCGACGCCACTCTGGACGCCTTGCACCCGGTCGACATTCCGCGCATTGCCACGGCCACCCGCCGCCGCCCGCCACCCGTGCCGCCGGACGCTCCACCTTTCGTCCGGGAGGTCACCGGGGCGATGCTCGCCGGCGAGGGCGACCGGCTGCCGGTCAGCGCGCTCCCGGCCGACGGCACCTACCCCGGCGGCACCACCGCCTACGAGAAGCGCAACATCGCCGATCTGGTGGCGGTCTGGGACCCGCAGACCTGCATCCAGTGCGGCAACTGCTCGTTCGTCTGCCCGCACAGCGTGATCCGGTCCAAGCTCTACGACCTCAAGGACCTGGCCGGCGCGCCGGACGGCTTCCCGTCGGCGCCGCTGGACGCCCGCGGCCTGCCCGACTCCCGGTTCACGCTCCAGGTCTACCTGGAGGACTGCACCGGCTGCGGGCTGTGCGTCGAGGCCTGCCCGATCGGCACCCCGGACCGTAAAGCGATCAACCTGGAACTCCGCGAGCCCCGCCTCGACGCCGGACGTGCCGACATCGCCTTCTTCGAGACGCTGCCGCACGCCGACCGGTCCCGGGTGGACTTCGGCACGGTCCGCGGCGCCCAGTTCCTGCAGCCGCTGTTCGAGTTCTCGCTGGCCTGCGCGGGGTGCGGCGAGACGCCGTACCTGAAGGTGTTGTCGCAGTTGTTCGGCGACCGCCTGATGGTCGCCAACGCCACCGGGTGCTCGTCGATCTACGGCGGGAACCTGCCCACCACTCCGTGGACGCACAACGCCCAGGGCCGCGGCCCGGCGTGGTCGAACTCGCTGTTCGAGGACGACGCCGAGTTCGGCATGGGCTTCCGCCTCGCCGCCGATCTGCACCACCGGCTCGCCACCGACCGCCTCGCGCAGCTGCGCGACCGGCTCGGCCCCGAGCTCGTCGACGCGGTGCTGACCGCGCCGCAACGACGCGAGTCCGAGTTCGCGGCGCAGCGGGACCGGCTCGCCGAGCTGAGCCGCCGGCTGAACGCCCTGCCGGCCGCCGATCCCGCCGTCGCCGACCTGCGCAGCGTGCTCGACCACCTGGTGCGGCGCAGCGTCTGGATCGTCGGCGGGGACGGCTGGGCCTACGACATCGGCTCGGCCGGGCTGGACCACGTCCTGGCCAGCGGCCGCAACGTCAACGTGCTGGTGCTGGACACCGAGGTCTACTCGAACACCGGCGGCCAGATGTCCAAGGCCACCCCGCTGTCGGCCGTCGCCCGCTTCGCCGCCGCCGGCAAGACCACCCCCAAGAAGGATCTGGCCCTGCAGGCCATCGCCTACGGCAACGTGTACGTCGCCCGGGTCGCGATGGGCGCCGATCCCGAACAGACCCTGCGTGCCCTGCGGGAGGCGGAGGCCTACGACGGTCCGTCACTGGTCATCGCGTACGCCCATTGCATCGCCCACGGCATCGACATGCGCGACGGCCTCGGCCAGCAGAAGCGCGCCGTCCGCAGTGGATACTGGCCGCTGATGCGCTACGACCCGGTGCTGCGTGCGGCCGGCCGCAACCCGTTCCTGCTCGACTCGACCCGCCCGCGCACGCCGCTGTCCGAGTACACCGACCGGGAGCTGCGCTTCCGCCGGCTGCGCGACACCGACCCGGCCGAGGCGGCCCGGCTCGCCGCGCTCGCCCAGGAGGCGGTCGACCAGCGCTGGCAGGTCTACGAGGAGATGGCCACCCGTGGCCCCGAGCGCTTCCCGGCCGACGCCCGGCCCGGCCGCTGACCACTCATCCTGGCCGGCCAGCTCATCCCGGCCGGCCGGGTCATCCTGGCCGGCCGGGTCATCCCGCCGACGACGACTCAATGCGGCCGGTTCCGGCCGGCCGCCGCTCGGAGCAGCG
The DNA here is from genome assembly GCF_042664765.1 of Paractinoplanes rhizophilus. Classification (NCBI taxonomy): domain Bacteria; kingdom Bacillati; phylum Actinomycetota; class Actinomycetes; order Micromonosporales; family Micromonosporaceae; genus Paractinoplanes; species Paractinoplanes rhizophilus. The sequence goes on from NZ_JBHTBJ010000025.1 coordinate 27,831, forward strand.
TGACGATCTGCACGACGATCCCGATCACGCTGCCGGCCATCGCCACGATCAGCAACACGCGGACAACGGCCGGCCAGGGGGAGCCCGCGGCGAAGTCGAACGGGAAGACCTGCCACATCCGGACGGTTGCGGCGAGCCCGATGCTGGTGGTCACCAGACTACCCGCGGCCACCAGCCATCGTGCGTCGTGGGCCAGACAGACCAGGTTGACCGCGACCCCGGCCACGAGCGACAGGTTGATCAGCGGCAGCACCCGCGTCATACCGGCGGTGAGGAACGGCAGCACGTCCCAGCCCGGCCAGACGTTGATCAGATAGATCAGCAGGGTGTTGACCAGGACGGCGATCGCATATCCGGCGCGCCGGGCGACCGGCGTGCGGCTCTTGCTGGTGGCGGTCATCTCGACCTCCCCGCGACAGCGGCTCCGGGCCCGCCACGAGCCCTGCCGTCATCGTGGTCCGCCCCGCGGGCGGCGGACTAGGGACTTTGGACCTGTGCAGGTCGGGCTGTCAGGCACGGGCGCCAGACGCGCCGGGCGAGCAGGCTCAAGGCAAGGACATCGATTGAGGAGGACACCATGACAACCATCGGCCGCGGCGCCGCCGCCCAGCACCTCGAGAAGGTCGAGGCGCCCGGCTCCATGCTCACCAAGACCGCCGCCAAGGCGCTCGCGGTCCTGCGCATCTCCACGGGCTTCGTGTTCCTGTGGGCATTCCTCGACAAGACCTTCGGCTTCGGCTTCGCCACCCCGTCCGCCAAAGCCTGGATCAACGGCGGCTCCCCCACCAAGGGCTTCCTCTCCGGCGTCGACGTCGGCCCCACCTGGCTGCAGGACTTCTTCCACAACATCGCCGGCACCGGCTGGGCCAACTGGCTGTTCATGCTCGGCCTGCTCGGCATCGGCCTTGCCTTCGTGCTCGGGATCGGCATGCGGCTGGCCGCCGGCGCGGCAGTCCTGATGATGGCCATGATGTGGCTCGCCGAGTTCCCCCTCGACAAGACCACCGCCGACGGCAAGCCGAGCGGCTCGACCAACCCGATCACCGACTACCACTTCATCTACGCCGTCACCGGCGTCGTCCTCGCGCTCACCTACGCCGGACACACCTGGGGACTGGGACGCTGGTGGGCCTCGCTGCCCTTCGTCCAGAAGAACCGCTGGCTGATCTGAACCCGCACCTTCGCCGCCCGGCCTCGACGGCCGGGCGGACGGCTGCGTCCGAGGGAGGGACGATGACCACTGTCGGTGTGTTGCGGGAGACCGCGCCGGGCGAGCGGCGGGTGGCGCTCAGCCCGGATGGGGCACGACGCCTGTGTTCGGGCGGCGTGCGGGTGCTGGTGGAAACCGGCGCGGGGCGGGGGGCCTTCTTCGGCGACGAGGCTTGGTCCGGCGCCGTCGTGGTTCCGCGTGTCCAGGTGTACGCCGAGAGCGACATCCTGCTCTGCCTGCACCCACCTGAGGACGTCGTCGAGGCGTGCCGGCCGGGTCAGCTGGTGATCGGTCTGCTGAATCCGCTGCGGGACCCCGAGCTCGCCGAGCGGCTGGCGGCCGCCGGGGTCACCGCGGTCAGTCTCGACCTGCTGCCCCGCACGCTGAGCCGGGCGCAGGCGATGGACGCGCTGACCTCGCAGGCCAATGTGGCCGGCTACAAGGCGGCGCTGCTGGCCGCCGAGGCGTACCCCGGCTTCTTCCCGATGCTGATGACCGCCGCCGGCACCACCCGCCCGGCCCAGGTCCTGGTCCTCGGCGCCGGCGTCGCCGGCCTGCAGGCGATCGCCACCGCGCGCCGGCTCGGCCGCCGCCCAGGCCCAGCACGAAGCGGTCGCCCTCGCCGAGGCGCTCGCCGAACACGGCGTCGAAGTCACCTACGCCATCCACCCCGTCGCCGGCCGCATGCCCGGACACATGAACGTGCTGCTCGCCGAGGCCAACGCGCCCTACGACCAGCTCCGCGACCTGGAGGAGAGCAACACCGAACTGCCTCGCGCCGACGTCGCCCTGGTCGTCGGGGCCAACGACGTCACCAACCCGGCGGCACGGCGACCCGGCAACCCCGTGTCCGGGATGCCGATCCTCGACGTCGACAAAGCCCGCTCGGTCATCGTGCTCAAACGCTCGCTCGGGCACGGCTACGCCGGCATCGACAACGAGCTCTACACCAGCCCGCACACCGCGATGCTGTTCGCCGACGCGAAAAAGGGGCTGACCGCGTTGCTGGCAGCGCTGCACACCTACGCCCACTGACGCACGCGCCCACTGACGCACGCGCGGAACGGCCGGCGGCCCGAGGGCCGCCGGCCGTTCCCGGAGGGAGTCACTCCGCGGCGATGGCGATCTGCCGGCCGGCCGGTGGCGGCGCGGTCAGCGGCACCGTGATCTCGAGGATCCCCTTGCGGTAGGTGGCCTTGATCGCGGACTCGTCCGCGTTGGCCGGCAGGCGCACCGAACGCTGCACCGTCCCGTAGCGGAACTCGCTGCGGTGCCGGCTGGTCTCCTCCTCCCGGCGCTCGGCCTTCACGGTCAGCACCCCGTGCAAGGCGGTGATCTGGACATCCTTCTCCGGGTCCAGACCGGGCAGCTCGGCGCGCAGGACGTACTCCTGGTCGCTGAGCCGATCCTCGAAACGGATCGCCGGCATCGGGCGCGGGAAGTCGAGCTCGAACCAGTCGGTCATGTCACCGAACAGCCGCGGCAACAACGCGCTCATCTTCTCCTCCTTCCTCTCTCTCCTCCATCCGATCTCGGGCTCGCCGGCCCGGCCAGGGCCGGACGGCCCGGTTGTCCGGGCCACCGGTCGTGCCGTGCGCACCGGCACCACCATGGGTCAGCCCACCAGGAAGACGGGGCAGTGGGCATGCTGCACGACCGACCGGCTCACCGATCCGAGCAGCCCGGACGGAATGCCACCGGGACCGTGCCGGCCGAGGACCAGGGCGGCGGCCCGGCTCGAGGCTTCGATCAGCGCGGTGACGGGGTCGTCGGCGACGAACCGGCGTTGCATCCGCACCCCGCCCACGGTGTCGGCCCGCTCGCTGCGCGGGGCTCGCCCGGCATGCAGCAGCACCAGGTCGCTGCCGCGCAGCTTGGCCTCGGCGTGGGCGAAGCCCACGGCCGGGCTGTCCTCGCCGTCGACACCGACCACGATCGGCCGGGCGCCGAAGCCGGGGCCGGGTGGCCAGCCGGGGATGCGCACGACCATCACCACACCGTTGTGGCCGGCGGCGATCCGGTCGCTCACGCTGACCCCGAACACCGAGCCGGCGGCGCCGTGCCGATGGCCCACCACGACGAGGTTGGCCTTCTTCGCCTCGACCAGCAGCAGCGGCGCGGCCGATCCGGCGGTCAGCCGGCTGGTCACGGTGACCGAAGGCGAGCACGCGTGGACGCGCTCGGTGAGCCGTTCGAGCAGCCGCGCGCCGGCTTCCCGCGGCGGCGAGCGCAGGCCGCCCGCACGCTGGACATGCATCATCCTGAGATCCCAGCCGCGCAGCTCGGCCTCGATCGCGGCGTGGTCGAGCGCGGTGTAGCTGGCGGCGGTGTCGTCCACGCCGACGAGCACGAGCCCGGTCCGGGCGAGGGCGCCTCGCGGCACCGCGGTGGCCACGGGCCGGGCCGGCTCGTGCGAGCGGTAGGCGGCCACACCGAGGTATCGGTCGACCGCCTCGCTGTATCGGGTGCCGCTGCCGCGGACCGCGTGGGCCTGGTGGGATTCTCGTTCGGTACGGAGTTTGTCGAGATCACTCATGACGGCCTCCTCAGACCGTTGTCTCTCCTCTCAGCACAGCCCGGGGCGGCTCACCCGGCCAGGGCCGATGGTCCCGCCGGCTCAGCCCAGCGGGTACACGACCCGGGTGCGGCACGCGGACTCGTCACCGGTGGCGTCCGGCCCGGCCAGGTATTCCTCCCACATCAGCCGCGGCGGCGTGCGGGCATGGTCGGCGAACCACGCGCTCAGGGCGGCGTACATGGCCGGCAGCGTCCGATACGGTCCGGTGTGCTCGGCCCGCACCACCCGGCCCCCGGGCAGTCGCTGGGCCTCGAGGCCGCCGAGCTCCGGCCCGCCGTCGACCGGGAAGCCCACGGTCACGTCGAACACCTGGTGCGCCTCGTTCGTGTACACCGCGGTCGCCGGTCCGGCCGGCACGAGGCCGAGCCGGGCGAACTCGGCGGCGACGACCGGGATCGTCCGGCCGAAGAACGTGGACAGGTCCGCCATGGCGACGCTCTCCCGCCGCCCCACGATCACGCGAGCCGGCAGGCTGGTCACCTCGATGCGGTCGGTGGTGTTTGTCATCATCGCTTTCCCTCCTTCGTCCCGATGGGAGTGGGGGACGATCAGGACCGGGCGTGTCGTGTGGTGCAGAGTGGCCATCGCCACGCTGCCGAGCAGGATCTCCCGTACCGCCGAGCGGCCCCGCGAGCCGACGACGATCAGCGCGGCGCCCTCCTTGGCCGCCTGCTGGGCGAGCGCGTCGGCGACCGCCCGTCCGGGTGGGCGCCCGCCCTCGGTCTCGACAGTGATCTCGGCGTAGCCCGGCGGCGCCGGCTGCGGCAGGGTGCCGTCGTGGGCCGCGACCGGGACGATGCGGCGTTCGCCGAACAGTTCCTCGGCCGCGGCAAGCGCCCGCCGGGCGCCCGGCGAGCCGTCCCAGCCGACGAGCACCGGCCCGGCCGGCAGCGCCGCGCGTTCGCCGGTGAACAGCGGATGCGGCACGACCAGCACCGGGCACCGCGCGTAGTGCACGGCCATGTCGGAGACGCTGCCCAGCACGGCGCGGGCGCCGCCCAGCCCGCGTGAGCCGAGCACCAGCAAGTCGGGGTCGAGTTTCTCGGCGAGTTCGGCCAGTTGCACGCCCTCGCCGCCGTAGCCGCGCTCGACCAGCGGCTCGGCCTGCCATCCGGCCGAGCGGGCGAGCGCGACGCCGATGGCGGCGACCTGGTCGGCCTCGGCAGCGCCCTCGCGCTCGACCGCGGCGACGAAGTCGTCGACCCGGCGGGTGCCGTGCCAGAGGCGCCGGCGCAGGGCGTCGCTGGCGAACGGTGGCGTCCACAGATGGGTGATCCACGCCTGGGCGCGGGGCGCCAGGGCGGCGGCCACCTCGATCGCCTCGCCGGCCGCCACGGACCCGTCGTACCCGGCCATCACTCGCAACGAGGTCATCTCCCGGCCGCCTTTCGATCGAGTCTTCCCCTTTCACTGTCGGTCGCGGGCGGCGTGGCGGGCAGAGTCGTTGGACCCGTCAGTCCGGGACGACAAGCTGACGGATCCGCGCGGCCACCGGGGCGATCGCTGCCTCGACCGGTGCGCTCAGGCCGGCGCCGAAGCCGAACTCGCTCCCGCAGACGGCCAGCACGACGAGCCGGCGCGGCAGGCGTCCCAACGCCCGGCCGAGGGCCACCGCGGTGCCCAGCCCGGCGCCGTGCGTGCCGGTGGCCGGCGATTCGGGCGTTTCGCCGGCGGTGACCTCGAACCAGGTGCCGGGCGGGTGGTCCGGGGCGTGGACGGCGTCCACCACGACGGCGAGCGCGACGCCGGTCCACAGGTCCAGCAGCCGGCTCGGCTCGCCGTCGGTGACCCGAAGCTCGGCGCCGGCGAGATCACCGGTCAGCTCCGCCACGACCCGCGGGCCGGCCCCGTCGTCGCGCCGATACTCGTTGCCCACGCCGATCACGATCCGCCCGCCGCCGGCCACGGTCCTCACCCCCGGTCGACCGAAAGATCGAGGAAGTGGGTGGCGCACGAGATGCACGGGTCGTAGTTGCGGATCGCCTGCTCACACGCGGCGGTCAGGCGCTCGTCGTCCAGGTGGAGCCGGGCCTGGACGAAGCGAGTGAGATCGTCTTCGATGGCCGCCTGGTTCTGCGAGGTCGGTGGCACGATCCGCGCCGAGGTGACCAGGCCCTCGGCGTCCAGCTCGTAGCGGTGGAACAGGACGCCGCGTGGAGCCTCGGTGGCGCCGCGGCCGATGCCGGCGTGCGGCGGCACGTCCACGTACGGCCGGGCGGGCGGCTCGTAGGCGTCGATCAGGCGGATCGCCTCCTCCACCGCGTACACGACCTCGACGGCCCGGACCACGACGCTGCGGTAGGGATTGCGGCAGCCCGCGCCCAGGCCGGCCGCGTCGGCGGCCTGGCGCGCCAGCGGCGACAGCAGGTGACCGTTGAGGGTGAAGCGGGCGGCCGGGCCGGTCAGGTAACGGCCGCGCCCGGCCAGCCGGGCGTGCAGGGCCGTGGAGTGCGGCACCTGCTCCTCGATCACGTGGTCCTCGAACTCCCGGACGGGGAACCGGAGGCCGCCGGTGGTACGGACCGAGCCGGTCTCGATCGCGTAGCGGTCCGGGACGGTGAGCGCGAGCAGCTCGTGGTCGTGGGTGAAATCCGGGAAGTCGAAGCCGGCGACCCACTGCACGGTGGCCAGGGCGTGGTCGAGCGCGACGCGCAGCCGCTCCCGCATCGGGGCGAGCTCGGCCCGGGTGGGCGCCCGGTAGAAGCCGCCGACCCGCACGTTGACCGGGTGGATCGCCCGGCCGCCGAGCAGCTCGAGCAGGTCGTTGCCGGTCTTCTTGAGCGCGAGCCCCCGCTCGACCAGGTCGCGGCGATCCTTGGCCAGCTCGATCGCGCCGGGGTAGCCGAGGAAGTCGGGCGCGTGCAGCAGGTAGATGTGCAGCGTGTGGCTTTCGATCCACTCACCGCAGTAGAGCAGCCGGCGCAATTCGCCGACAGACCCGCCGACACGTACGCCGCAGGCGTCCTCGATCGCGGCGCAGGCGCTCATCTGGTACGCCACCGGGCAGATCCCGCAGATCCGGGCCGTGATGTCGGGTGGCTCGGTGTGGCGCCGGCCGCGCAGGAACGCCTCGAAGAAGCGCGGCGGCTCGTAGATCTCCAGCCGCACGTCGTCGACCCGGCCGCCGCGCACGCGCACGTGCATCGCGCCCTCGCCCTCCACCCGCGCGAGGGCCCGCACGTCGAGGATCCGTTCGCCGCGGTGCGTCATGACGTTCCTTCCCGCCGGGTCAGCTCGACGAAGACCGTGGAGTTGAAGGTCCGGTACGCACGTCGCGCGTCGTCCTCCGACATGCCGGCCGTGCGGAGGAGGGCGGCCTCGGCGGCGAAGTTGGGCGACTCGGACGGGCCGAAGCAGCCGTAGCAACCGCGCGACACCGAGGGGCAGAGCGCGCCGCAGCCCGCGCGAGTGACCGGGCCCAGGCAGGGCGTGCCGTGCGCGACGACGACGCAGACGTTGTGCCGCTGTTTGCACTCGAAGCAGACGCTGTGCGCGGGGATGTTCGGCTTGCGCCCGACCAGCAGCGCGCCCAGCACCTCGAGCAGCTGCCGCCGGTCGACCGGGCAGCCGTGCAGCTCGTAGTCGACCTCCACGTGCGCCGCGATCGGCGTCGAGGTGGCCAGCGTGTCGATGTACTCGGGCCGGGCGTAGACCACGGACGCGAACTCGGTCACGTCGGCGTAGTTGCGCAGCGCCTGGATGCCGCCGGCGGTGGCGCAGGCGCCGATGGTGACCAGCGTGCGCGACACCTCGCGGATCCGGCGGATGCGCTCGAGGTCGTGCGCGGTGGTGATCGAGCCCTCCACCAGCGAAACGTCGTACGGCCCGTCCGCCACCGCCCGGCTGGCCTCCAGGAAGTGCGCCACCCGAACGCGGCCGGCCACCGCGAGCAGCTCGTCCTCGCAGTCGAGCAGGCTGAGCTGGCAGCCGTCGCAGGACGCGAACTTCCACACCGCGAGGGTGGGCATCGAATTCGTCATCACAGCTCCCGCACCCGTAGCAGCGGCTCCACCGAGTCGTACCGGAACACCGGGCCGTCCCGGCAGACCAGCACCGGCCCGAGCTGGCAGTGGCCGCACCAGCCGGCGCCGCAGCGCATGTCCCGCTCCAGCGAGACCCGGATCTCGTGCCCGGTCAGGCCGCGCCGGATCAGCGCTTCGGCGACGAACCGCATCATCACCTCGGGCCCGCAGACGAACGCCACCGCCGCGGCCGGGTCGAGGTCCGCGCGTGGGATCAGGGTGGTCACCAGGCCGACGTCGCCGGTCCAGCCCTCGGCCGGGCGGTCCACGATCACCGCGACCTGCGCCCGCCGGGCCCAGCGGCGCAGATCTTCCGGATAGAGGAGGTCGGCCGGGGTGCGGGCGCCGACCAGCACGGACACCCGGCCGAAGTCGGCGCGGCGGGCCATCAGCGCTTCCACCACCGGCCGCAGGGGCGCCAGCCCGATCCCGCCGGCCACGACCACCACGTCGCGACCACGGGCGGCGCCGACGTCCCACTCGCTGCCGAACGGCCCGCGCACCCCGACGACCCGTCCCGGCTCGCAGGCATGCAGCGCCGCGGTCACCGCGCCGACGCTGCGCAGCGTGTGCACCAGCCGGCCGCTGTCGCCGCCACCGCTGAGTGAGATCGGCACCTCGCCGATCCCGTACGCGGTGAGCATGGCGAACTGACCGGGCCGGAAGGCCGGGAGTGGCCGGTCGTCGTTGGACAGCTCGAGGGTGACCGTGTCGGCCGTCTCCACCCGGCGCGCCCGGACCCGGTACGGCACCGGCGCGGTCACGACGCGCCCCACAGGTCGAGCAGGCGCAGCCGGGCCGTCTGGAGCCGATCGATGATGACCGGGGTGAACCGGCTCAGCATCGCGTACCCGAACTCCGGGTCGGTCTCGCAGCGCAGCCGTACCCTCGCGGCGTCGAAGCGCACGGCAGTGACTTCCTCGATCGCGGTCGCGCCGAAATGCCACCTATACGGCGGATGCAGCCACGACCAGCCCAGCACGGTGCCGGGCCCGATCGTCTCGATCACCTCGTCGCCACGCACCGGCCCGTGCAGGCCGAGCGCGACCGTGCCGGCCTCGAGCAGCCAGAACGCGTCGGCCGAGCCGCCCTCGGCGAAGATGGCGGCGCCGGCCGGGAAGGCATCCGGGGTGGCGCACTCGCAGAGCTCGCGGATCAGCGCGGCGGGCCACCCGGCGAAGAACGGCTGCGCCTGGACGCGGATCGTCATCTCGGTCAGCACGGCTCCTCCTCGCTCCGGCGCCACGCCGACAGAGCCGCGGCCTCCTCGGTGATGTCGATACCGGCCGGGCACCAGGCGATGCACCGGCCGCAGCCGACGCAGCCCGAGGAGCCGAACTGGTCGTGCCAGGTGCCGAGCTTGTGGCTCATCCACTGCCGATAGCGGGACTCGCCGCTGACCCGGACGCTGCCGCCGTGCAGGTAGGAGAAGTCGAGATCGAAGCAGGAGTCCCAGCGGCGCCACCGCTCGGCGTGCTCGCCGGTCAGGTCGGTGACGTCCTCGGTGGTGGTGCAGAAGCAGGTCGGACAGACCATGGTGCAGTTGCCGCAGGTCAGGCACCGCGACGCCACCTCCGTCCAGTGCGGTGCCTCGCGGGCGGCGGCGAGCAGGCCGGGCAGCGACTCGTCGGGCATGGATCGCGTCATGGCGCGCGCCGCACCGGCGACCGCCTCGCGCGCCTCCGTCACCGCCTCTTCACCGGCCGGCCGGGTCGGAAGGGCCGCCAGCACCTCGGCGCCGGCCGGCGAGCCGGCCCGGACGACGAAGCGGTGACCGCGCTCGCCGGTCAGCTCGGTCATGGCCAGGTCGAAGCCGTCACGGGCGTCCGGCCCACCACCCATCGAGGTGCAGAAACAGGTGGCGCCGGGTTCGGTGCACTCGACGGCCACCAGGAAGACCCCGTCGCGCCGGGCGGTGTAGATCGGCTCGGGGTGCGCGCCGCCGGACAGAACCCGGTCCAGCACGCCCACGGCCGCCAAGTCGCACGGGCGCGCGCCGATCACGGCGTACCGTGGTGCCTCGTCGGGGCCGGTGGCGACGTCGCCGGTCGTGAGGTCGGCCGACCACAGCCGGGCGCGCGGTGGATGCAGGATGTCCTTGAGCGACTGCGGGCCGGCCGAGTGGGCGAAGGCGGCCGTGTCGTCGCGGCGGCGCAGGCGGTACCGTCCGGCCTCGGTCTCCACGCCCCACCCGTACGGCAGATCGGCCGCGGATTCGAGCTCGGACAGCATGATCGCGCCGTCGCGGACGGTGGGGCCGACCACGGTGTAGCCGCGCTCGCGCAGCTCGGAGACCAGCCGGGGCAACGCCTCGGCGTCGAGCAGAACGGCGTCCTCGGGCATCATGCACCTCCTCAGGCAGCGGCCGGGTGGCACCTTCACCACACCTCGGCGCGCGACGCCGCGGCCAGGGCCGATGGTCCCGTGGAGGTGGGACGTCTCCGCCGGCGGCGCCATGGTGGACGACCGACCCTGCGAGACGTGGCCGGCGGTGATCGGCGCGTGGACGGTCCTCGGCCTGCTCATGCTCCGCCTCCGGAGCCTTTGGTAACACGAAGACACGACGTCCTCCCCTGGCCGTCCGGCACCGCCGATACGACGGTGGAGGTGACGGGTCGCCGAGCCGTGACCCGGGAGGTGCGCCATGTCCGAGCAACCCACCCAGCAGTTCGATCCCGTACCGGAACCCCGACCACCCCGTGGCCGCAGTCACGCCTGGCGCGTCGTGCTGGTGGCAGTGCTGACCGTCCTGGCGGTGCTGACGCCGATCGCCCTCTATCTAGGGCTGCACCGCACCGGAGAGAAGACTCCCGCGCCGAGCGAGGCCGCCCCGACGTCACCGCCCGCCACCTCGGCGCCCGCGCCGTCGCACTCGTCCTCGCCGCCGTCCGCACACGTTGCCGACGGCCGCATTTCGCTGGAGACGCTGAGAAACTCCACCTTGACCATTCCGCCCTGGCCGTCCGACAACGTCCGGGGACCGTCCGGACGCCTGCATTTCCACGACGGTGCGGTGCGGATTCCGGGCGGCGGTTACCTCACCCCCGGCAAACCACCCACCGGCGTCGAGATCGTCCTGCTCGGGGCAGCCTACGGCGACGTCGACCGCGACGGCGCCGAAGAGACCGTCGCCGAGTTCGGCTGCATGATCGAGGGTCGTAGCCAGCAGGTGGTCGCGTTCGACCGGGACGCGTCCGGCCGCATCGTCACGATGGGCCAGGTCGTTGCCACCACCGGCGAGATCCGCAACATCCGTACGGGCAGCGAGCGCGTCGGCGGCAACGGCGTCGTGACGGTGCGCGTCGGCGACTACCAGCGCAGCGGGGACGACCAGACGCCGCAGACCTGGCAGGACCGCGGCTACCGCCGTACGAGTGGCCGGTTCCAGCAGGTGAGCGGCCCGACGCGGATGACAGCCAACCCGTACGTCACGGAGACCTCGCTCACCACCGGTGAGCTTGTGCTCGGCCCGGCGGTCGCCGGCTACCGGTACGGGACGCTGACCGTGGCCGTCCGGCACGGCTGGGGCGCCCGGCCCCGGCAGATCCAGCTCACCTTCTACCCCAGCGACGGCCTCGAGCGCACCGGCTCCGCGTGGCCGGCCGCGACGACGCACGGCGCCGGCAGCTTCGTGGTGTCCGTCGCTCCGCCGCCGGTGCGCGGGAGCGCGCACTACACGTTCGCCTTCCGCCGGCCGGCTGCGGTTTCCAGCGGCACCCTCGACCTCGAGGTCAACGGCGCCAACGCCGCCGGCTCGACGCTGAGCGAGGCCAACCCGTGGAACAACGGGTCGACGGTGACGATCCGGACCGCCGATTGATCAGACCAGCGGATCGCCCATGCGGCGGCGACGCCACCGACGACGGGCGCGGCCAAGTAGACAACCAGCAGATGGGTCTGTCCGGAGAACAGGGCCGGGCCGAGCTGGCGGGCCGGGTTCGCCGATCCGCCGGTGACCGTGCCGAACACGGCGCCCTGCAGACCGAACATCAACCCGACGATCCACGGCAGCGGCCACCCCGGCCGATGGTCCAGCACCCAGCACATCACGGTCACGATGACCCCCAGAACTGCGGCCTCGGCGAACGCGACCGCCGTGCTGTCCCAGCCGGCGGCCGGCTGGACGACCGCCCACCGGGCCGGCGCGTCCGACATCGCCGTGCCCCATGCCAGACGGGCGAGCGCAGCCGCGACGACCGAACCGGCCGTCTGCGCGGCCAGATACGGGAGCACCCGGCGGGCCGGCGTGCGCCCGTGGACGAACAGCGCCAGGGTGATCGCCGGATTCATGTGGGCGCCCGTCCAGCGTCCCAGCCGGGACACGGCGAAGGCCACGATGATCAGGCCGACCGTCATCGACACGACGGCACACCGGATCCGCAGATCGAGCGCCGTGGCCTCGGCGCCCGCCGTGGCCATACCCCAGCGCACCAGCGTGAAGACGGCGAACATGAACGCCGTCGTCAGGCCGAGCTCACCGAGAGCCGCACGGACGTCGTCGTCGTGCGGCCGGAACGTCGAGGCGCTTGCGGTGATCAGGACCATGTCTTCAGTCTGGGCGGGCGCACCCTCCTTGATCAGTGCCGATGGTCCCTTGATCACGCAGCGCCGCCGGCTGCCGCCGTGACGCCCAGAAAGACCAGGACCGCGACAGTCACGATCACGACGGCCGGTCGACGACCCATGACGACCTCTCAATGTGCGACGGCTATGTCGCGGCGGGCGAGTTCTCCTTCCCTCAGACGTATCGGCTGCCGGCGGCGCGCGGCAGGGCCGGAAGCTTCGGTCGGCAGGGCCGTCCGACTCTGCGCGACGGCCGCGGAATACCGGAACGTGACAGGCGGATCCACTGCGGAAAGGAGGTGGGTGATGAGCACCTCGGAGGAGACACGGGAAAGCACCGGCGCGGAGGATCTGCGCGCGGTGGCGGTTGCCCGGCTGCGCAAGAGGCGCGATCTGGGCGCGCATGTCCTGGCGTACGTGTTGGTGAATCTGCTCTTGAACGGCATCTGGTGGCTGACCACGCCGGGTGGGTTCTACTGGCCGATGTTCCCGATGCTCGGCTGGGGGATCGGGCTCGTGTTCCACGCCTGGGACGTGTTCGTCGGGTCGGCGCCGTCGGAGGAGGCGATCCGGCGCGAGATGGACCGGCTGAGCCGGCGCTGAGCTGGGCGAAGGTCCGATGAGGACGGGCCGGACGGCCCTGACAGCGTTAGCGACGCGGAGCTAACGTGCTAACTGAGGGAGGCGAGAGTCATGACAGCCACCAGCACCAAGCCCACCGGGGCCGCGCTCCGCCGCGAGCGCACCCGCCGTATCGGCCGCGAGGTCGGCGCCCTGGCGGTCAACGTCTACGAGCGCGGGGTCGCCGATGTCGTGGCGTTCGAGAAGGACGCCGCGAAGATCGCGCCGTACCCGTGGGTGAAGGAGGCGCTCACCACGAGCGCCGGGCTCATCGAGGACGTCGGCGCCGCGTACGTGAAGACGGCACGGCAAATCCTGAAGTAACCCCATCGAGGATCGGCCCGCGGGCTCAGCCCGCGGGCCGATCGCCGTCCGCCGCCGCGACGAAGGCGAGGTAGACCTCGGTCAGCGCCTGCCGCTGGCGCGAGGTGAGCCGCGGGTCCCGGGCGATCGCGGTCAGCACGGCCGGGGGCGGGTCCCATTCCGGGCCGGCCTCGCGCCGCAGCGCGTCCGCGGTGGTCCGCAGCGAGGTCGCGATGGCCTGCAACACCCGGTCCGACGGCGCCCGCAGACCGCGCTCGATCTGCGACAGGTACGGGCCGGAGATGCCGGCCATCGCGGCGAACCGGCGGACCGGGAACTCGGCCAGTTCCCGCCGGCGCCGGATGATCTCGCCGAGGCTGGGTGGCAGGCCGGCGGCCACGGTCAGGCCGCCGCCGGGACGTCGCGCCGCAGCGCCGCCGCGACGGTGACCTGAGCGGTGCGCAGGACCTCGTGCCGGCGCCGGCCGTCCATCAGATTGAGGCCGATCGCGGCCAGGTCGGCCGGGCCGGGGGTCAGCACGGTGACCCGGGCGCCGCCGCGCTCGACCTTGCGTCGCTCCCGGTCGAGCTGCACGGCGAACATCTGCCGCATGGCGCGTTCGGCGCGCCACGCGGGGCGCACTGGCCGGTCGGTCTCCCGGCTGGCCATCGGCGCCAGCACGTACACCTCGTCGAGTCGTACGGCGTGCAGCAGGTCGAGAGAGGCCGCGGAGCGCACGCCCCCGTCGACATAGCGGCGGTCGCCGATCCGGGTGGGCCGGTGCCAGCCGGGGATCGAGCAGGAGGCGACGACCGCGTCCGGCAGCGGGGCGGCGGGCTCGCCGGCCCGGCCGAACACGGCCCGGCGGCCGCACTCGTAGTCGACGCCGACGATCCAGGTGTCCCGCTCGGGCCATCGATCCGGGTCGTCGCGGACCAGGGTCTGCACGTATCGCCGCAGGGTGTGGTGCTCCGATCGCCCCTGCGGGAGCAGGGCGCTGGCCAGCACGGTCGGATGAACGCTGTGCGGGGCGAGGGCCGCGGTCGCCAGCAGGCGGGCCGAGCCGAGCCGCAGCCGCGGGGGCGGTGGCAGCCGGCCCGAGTCGTGCTCGAACTCGTGGGCGCCGGGCAGGTGCTCGCCACCCTCGCCGAGCTGGTGGGCGACCAGATCCGCCGGGGTGAACCCATGCCGGAGCGCGGCGGCCACGATGCTGCCGGCGCTGGTGCCGACGATGACGTCCGCTTCGTTCAGCGGGCGGCCGATCCGTTCCTCGACGGCGGCGAGGCCGCCGATCGTCCAGGCGGCTCCCAGGGTTCCGCCCGCGCCCAGCACCAGGCCCACGCGCTTGCCACTTGCCATGTCGCACCATCCGCACCGGTCATGGTGACCTGAGGCACATGGTGCCACGATCAGCGCGCCGCTGCCCACCGGCGAGCGAGCGCCGCGATCTCGTCGGCGATGTCCGGCTGGAGCGCTGCGGGCAGGTCGTGGCCCATACCGGGGTAAATCACCAGCTTCGCACCGGCGATGGCGTGGGCCGTGGCGCGGCCGCCGGCCGGCCGGATCAGCGGGTCGGCGTCGCCGTGCACGACCAGGGCCGGCAGGCGAAGGCGGCGCAGCATCGGCCGGCGGTCGGCGGCGGACACGATCGCCGCGAGCTGCCGGCGGATGCCGTCCGGGTCGTGCGCGAGGTCGAAGGCGCGGGCCGCCGCGGCCCGGATCTCCGCCTCGTCGTGCGGGTAGGCCGGCGAGCCGATGACCCGGAACACCCGGACCATGCGGTCGGCGGCCGCGGCCGGGTCGCGCACCGGCCCGGCCAGCAGCAGGGGGAGCACGTGCGGGGCCGGGCGGCCGATCCGCGGCGACGGCGTGGAGGACAAGGAGGTCAGGCTGCGTACCCGGTCGGGGTGGCGGACCGCGAGCGTCTGCGCGATCATGCCGCCGAGCGAGACGCCGACCACGTGCGCGCTCGCCCAACCCGCCGCGTCGAGCACGGCCAGCGCGTCGGCGGCCATGTCCGCGAGAGCGTATCCGGCACGCCGACGGCCCAGCAGCGACCGGACGGACGGCGCGCCCAGCCCGGTCAGGTGGGTGGAACGGCCGACGTCGCGATTGTCGAACCGGGCCACCCGGAAGCCGCGCTCCACGAGCAGCGTCCGGAACTGCTCCGGCCAGAAGTCCATGGACAGCCCGAGACCCATGATCAGGAGGAGGGGCTCACCCGGCGGGGGACCCTCGATCTCGTACGCGATCTCGAGCTCGCCGTGCCGCGCCGTGCTGATGGTCATGGTTCCAGCGTGACTCCCGCCATGCCGTGCCGGAACGGGCCGGACGGCCCTGGTGAGCGGACCTCCGGCGAGCGACGGTGGCAGAGGGTGACCGTCACCCGACCCGACCGCGGAGGGCATCGTGGAATACCTGAGCCCGTTGGACGCGTCCTTTCTGGACGCCGAGGACAAGGAC
This sequence comes from Paractinoplanes rhizophilus, assembly GCF_042664765.1. Taxonomy (NCBI): domain Bacteria; kingdom Bacillati; phylum Actinomycetota; class Actinomycetes; order Micromonosporales; family Micromonosporaceae; genus Paractinoplanes; species Paractinoplanes rhizophilus. The sequence continues at coordinate 43,591 of NZ_JBHTBJ010000025.1, forward strand.
CCGCACGCGTCGCTCGCCATCGCGTCGGTCGCCGTGCTCGACGGACCGGCGCCGAGCCAGGCGGAGTTCGCCGCGGCGATCCGCGGCCGGCTGGCGCTCGTGCCGCGCTACCGGCAGAAGGTGCGCCGCGTGCCGTTCAACCTGGGCCGGCCGGTCTGGGTCGACGACCCCGATTTCGACCTCGACTTCCACCTGCGCCGCACCGCTCTCACCGAGCCCGGCGACGACGCCGCCCTCGAGCGGCTGATCGGCCGGGTGATGTCGCAACGCCTGGACCGCGACCGGCCGCTCTGGGAGGACTGGCTGATCGAGGGCCTCGCCGGCGGTCGCTGGGCGCTGTTGTCCAAAGTGCACCACTGCATGATCGACGGTGTCACCGGCAACGAGCTTTATCGGCTGATCTGCGACACCACCCCCGAGTCCCGCCCGCCCGTCCCGGATACGTGGCAGCCCGAGGCGAGCGCCGGCGACCTGGATCTCACGCTCGACGCGCTCGGACGGCTGGCCCGCATGCCGTTCGAGCAGGCCCGGCAGATCGCCGCCGCGATCGGCGACCCCGACCGGACGATGAACCGGCTCGGCGTGCTCGCCCGCGGCGCCACCGCGATGGCCGAGGCCTTTCTGCCCGCCCCGCCGACCTCGCTCGCCGGGCCGCTGGGCCGGGCCCGCCGTTACGCCGTCGCCCGGATGCCGCTGTCCGACATCAAGGCGGTGGCCAAGGCGAACGGGACGACCGTCAACGACGTCTATCTCGCCGCCGTGGCCGGGGCGTTCCGGCGGATCCTGGACGCTCGCGGCGAGCGGCCCGAGGCCGGCGCGATCCGCACCCTGGTGCCGGTGAACGTCCGGCACGAGGACGCGCGGCACATCTTCGACAACCGGATCGCCTCACTGCTGCTGGATCTGCCGGTGGAGATCGACGACGCGCCCGGACGCCTGCGCGCGGTGCACGAGCGGATCGCCGCGCTGCGGGAACGGCACGAGGTGGAGGCGGGCGTCGCGCTGGTCGCGCTGGCCGACCAGGAGCCGTACGCGGCCGTGTCCTTCGTCATCCGCACGGCGCTGAGCCTGCCGCAGCGCGGGCTCGCCACGGTCACCACCAACGTGCCCGGCCCGCCCGTCCCGCTGTACGTCCTGGGCCGGCCGATCCGGGAGATCCTCCCCTACGTGCCGATCGCCGAACGCATGCGGATCGGCGTCGCCGTCATGACCTACGGCGGCCAAGCCGCGTTCGGTGTCACCACCGACTTCTCCGCGGTGCCCGAAGCACCGCAGTTCGCCGCCGCCGTGGTGGACGAGGTGGCGCGCATGCGGCCGGCAGCCCGGCATGTCGCCGCCCGGCGTCCGCGAGCCAAGTCTCATTCCCGCTCGGAAGGGAGCCGACATGTTGAATCTGGCCGTCATCCTGCGTGAGTCCGCCGCCGCCCGGCCGGACGCTCCGGCGGTGCTGCACGACGGCGGTGTCGTCACCTACGCCGAACTGGACGCCCGCTCCGACGCCCTGGCCGCGGGCCTGGCCGCCCGCGGCGTCCGGCCCGGCACGGCGATCGCCCTGCAGCTGCCGAACATCCCGGAATTCCTGGTCGCCTACTACGGCATCCTCAAGGCGGGCGGCGTCGTGGTGCCGATGAACGTGCTGCTGCGCGCCCCCGAGATCGCCTACCAACTGACCGACTCCGGCGCCCGCGCGCTGATCACGTGGGCGGGCACGGCCGCCGAAGCGGGCAAGGCCGCCGCCGAGGCCGGTGTCGGCGAGGTGTACGTCGTCGGCGCCGGCACCTTCGACGACCTCCTGGCGCCGGTGGCCGAGCCGCTGCCGCTGTGCGAGCGGGCGCCCGGCGACACCGCGGCCGTCGTTTACACCTCCGGCACCACCGGTGTGCCCAAGGGCGCCGAGCTGACCCACTTCCAGCTGTACATGAACGCCGACATCCCCGGGCGGCTGTTCGAAATCCGCCCCGATGACGTGGTGATCGCCGCGCTGCCGTTCTTCCACGTGTACGGCATGTCCAGCACGATGAACCTGGCCGTACGCTTCGGCGCGGCGCTGTCGCTCGTCCCCCGCTTCACCCCGGACCGGGTGCTCGCCACGATCGAACGCGACCGGGCCACCGTCTTCGACGGCGTGCCGACGATGTTCGGAGCGTTGCTGGCGAGCGCCCGGACCACCGACTACGACACGTCGTCGCTGCGCGTCTGCGTCTCCGGCGGCGATGCCATCCCGGCGCACGTGCTGGACGAGTTCGAGCGGCAGTTCCGGGTGCCGATCCTCGAGGGATACGGCATGACGGAGACCGCGTCGACGATCACCTTCAACCGCAGCCCGGAGGACCGCCGGATGTACAGCGTGGGCAAGCCGGTCTGGGGTGTCGAGGTCGAGGTCTGGGACGACGACGACCGCCGCCTGCCGCCCGGCCGCGGCCACATCGGCGAGCTGGTCACCCGCGGATACCACACGATGCGCCGCTACCACGGGCATCCGGCCGCCACCGCCGACGCGTTCCGCGGCGGCTGGTTCCACACCGGCGACCTGGGCTACGCCGACGCCGACGGCTTTTTCTACATCGTCGACCGCAAGAAGGAGCTGATCATCCGCGGCGGCTACAACGTGTATCCGCGCGAGGTGGAGGAGGTCCTCTACCGGCACCCGGACCTCATCGAGGCCGCCGTGATCGGCGTTCCGGATGAACGGCTGGGTCAGGAGGTCAAGGCGATCGTCGTGCCCGCACCCGGGCGTACGCCGGCCGCCGGCGACATCGTCGAGTACTGCCGCGAGCGGCTGGCGGCCTACAAGTACCCGCGGCTCGTCGAGCTCCGGGACGAACTGCCGTTGACCGCCTCCGGCAAGGTCGCCAAGAAGGAACTCGTCTGACAGCGATGGCCGCCGTCCGCGATTCGCGGACGGCGGCCATGAGGATGGGACGCAGGTCAGGTGTAGGCGACCGTGATGGCGCCGGTCGTCGCGTTCCACGTGATGCTGCCGTGGACGAAGGTGTTGCTCCGCCCCACGGAGACCGTGTGCTCGTCGCTGGTCGGCGCGCCGAGCCTGCTGCTCATGCCACCCAGGCTGAGGTAGCGGGCGAGGATGGCCCCGTGCACCTCGTGCGCGCCGGTGGCCGAGGTCCAGTAGATGTTGCCGCCCTGGAACTGCGAGCCGTAGCCGCCGGTCAGCTTCACCTCGTCGGAGAGCGGATACTTCAGGAAACCGGCCTCGGCACCCAGCGCCAGGTATTTGGTGTGGATGCCCCCCTGCACCACGTGGCCGCCACCGGCCGCGGCGAGCCAGTAGATCGAGCCGCCCTGGAACCGGCTGTACCAGCCACCACCGGCCCCGACCATCTCGTCGGTGACCGGGAACTTCAGCGCCGACGTCACCGTGCCGAACGCCACGTACTTGGCCAGGATCCCGTTCCAGACGAACTTGGCCCCGGTCGCCGGCGAGTAGTAGAACCGTCCCCGCTGGAACCGCTGCACCGCGGTGCCCGTGGTGGTGGCGACCATCTCGGCGGTGGTCGCGGCGCCGAACGGCGATGCCGAGCCGCCGGCCGCCAGGTACTTGGCCCGGAACGCGTTCTTGGTGACTGCCTGCCAGGGGCTCACGAAGCCGTACCCCATGCCCTTGAGCTTGTCGATGATCAGTTGCAGGTTGCCCGGGTCGCTGGACGGGGTCGTCACGTGCATCACGATGATCGCGCCCGGAACCGTGTAGCGGTCGATCCGCGCGCTCACCGTCGCCCAGTCAGCGGCCTGGTAGCCGGTGGTGTCGAAGGTCCAGTCCAGGTTGATGTAGAAGCCGCGCAGCGCCAGATCGCGGTTGAGGCCCGCGTCGAGGTAACCGGAGCGGTACGGCGCCCGGAACCACCCGGCGGACGAGATCCCGGCGTTGCGGAAGGCGGTCTCCGTGCGGTCGAGCTGCGACCAGCGCTCCGCCTGCGTCAGCGTCATGAAGTCCGGGTGGCTCCAGCTGTGGTTGAAGATCTTGTGGCCCTGTGCGGCGATGGTCGCCGCCTCGGCGGGGTTCTGCTCGGCGAACCGCCCGGTCATCCCGAAGCCACCGGTGATGCCGTTGGCGGCGAAGACCCGCAGCACGGTCTCGAGGTTCGCCTTGCTCACCGCGTTCTCGGCCGCAGTGCCGGTCCGCCAGTCCAGGTCGAAGGTCAGGCTCGCCACCTTCGTGGTGTCGTAGCCGCGGGTGAACACGGCCGCCTGGCCGGGCGTCGTGTCCGCCGCGAGCGCGGGCCTCGCCGCCACCAGCCCCATCGCGGTGACGGCCAGGACCGCGAGGGAGCCCACGGTCCGTAGCGTTCTCACGGAAATCACCTCCGGGCGTGGGCTTCGTCGCCCACGCCTCGCCTCCACTGTCCATCGCCGACCGGCCCTTGTTCAGGGTCGTTCGCCCCGTTGTATTCGGGTGATTTCGGCCGGGTCAGTATTTGCCGCGGACGACCACCACCGGGCAGTGCGCGTGCTGGGCGCAGAGCTGACTCACCGAGCCGAGCAGCGTGCCCGCGAAGCCGCCGTGGCCGCGGGAGCCGACCACCAGCAGGGCAGCGCCGGCCGACGCGTCGATCAGGACCTGGGCGGGGTGTCCGGGCAGCACGGTCTCGATCACCTCGACCTCCGGGGCGTCGAAGTCGAGCGCTTCCTGAACCGAATCGCTCAGCAGCTTGCCCGCGGCGGCGCCGAGATCCTCGTACCCGATCACGGCGCGCCCGGTGTGCATGGGCACCTCCCACGCGATGACGGCGCGCACCCGCGAGCCGGTCGATCGTGCCTGGTCCAGAGCCCACCTCAAGGCGGCCTTGGACGGAGCTGAGCCGTCCACGCCCACCAGGACTTCCCCGGCGTTGGTCATGGTGACCTCCTCAACGACCGCTACCTGATCAGCCGGCCGCGAACCCGATGCCGGTGCCCAGCGCGGAACGGTCGTCGATCTCGTAGCTCAGTTGGTCGGATATGTCGGCAACGCCGGCCACCTGGTGAGTCAGCCGGACGGCCGCGTCCGCGGTGGACCACTGCTCGACGTGCCCGGCCAGGCTGACCACGCCGTCGGTGACCGTCACGGTGACACCCTCGGCCCGGCCGGCGAGCGGCCCACGGAGCACGCCGGTCTCGATGTCCCGCCGGATGTCGTCGTCCGGGCGCAGGTGCACCTTGAGCAGGTCGCCGCGAGTCACGACGCCGATCAGCCGGCCCAGGTCGTCCACCACCGGCAGGCGCTTGACCTTCTCCGCGTCCATCTTCCGGGCCGCCGCCGGGACCGTCGTCCCGGTCAGCACGGTGACCGCCGGGGTGCTCATCAGGTCACCCGCGGTCCGGGCCCCCGCCTTGCCACGCTCCTGCCGGCGACGGCGGCCCTCGAACATCCGGGGCGCCTCGTCCCCCGCGTACTCGATCTTGCGCAGCAGGTCCGCCTCGCTCACCACGCCCATGACCCGCAGGAACGCATCCACCACCGGCACGGCACTGATCCGATGCTCGACCAGCGTGTCCACCACCGACCGGTAGGAAGCGCCCTGATCGACGGAAACAACCGCCGCAGTCATCACGTCGTCCACGGTCCAGTTCTTCATCACGTACCTCCCTTCTCCCCTGACGCTAGGACCACCCGCCGCCGACCGGCAGGGCCGGAAGGCCCGACCATCCCATCCGCTGGGGACCTCCGGCCCTGACCGCGCCCGGCGCAACGGACCATCGTGGACCTGGTACCGCTCGGTCGTGAGCCGGGCGGTGTCGAAAGGAGGCGTCATGAGTACCCGGCATCTGATCGTGGTCGGCGTGGACGGCTCGGACGGCGGACGACGCGCGCTCGACTGGGCCGTGCGCGAGGCGGACGCCCGCGGCGGCGCGGTTCAGGCCGTCACTGCCTGGTCCTGGGACGGCCTGGAGTTCGGACCCGTCACCGCGACCAACCCGAACGAAGCCCGGGAGCGGGCCACGCGCATGCTCGACGACGAGATCCGGGCGCTGGTCGCCCGGCACGGCTCGCACGTCCCGGTCGCCACCGAGGTCATCGAGGGAAGCCCCGGCGAGACGCTCGCCCGAGCCGCCCGCTCGGCCGACCTGCTGGTCCTCGGCAGCCACGGGCACAGCCGGGTCCGGCGTACCGTGCTCGGCTCGGTCAGCGAAGCCTGCATCCGCCACGCGACCTGCCCGGTCGTCGTCGTGCCCGTCCCGGCGCCAGTGCGCTCCGGCGCCGAGCCGGTCCCCCGCGGCTGACATGACACCGCAGACGCCACAACCCGTCGCCGTCGGCGTCGGCGGCGCCGGTGGCTGGCGGGCCCTGGCCTGGGCCGCCGAGATGGCCGCGCGCACCGGCGACCGGCTCGTGCTGCTGCATGTCTGCGTGCCCGGCTCGCCGCTGGACCGGATCGTCAGCGACCCGGCGGCGGCCGAGATCGAGGTGGTCGAGCCGGCTCTGGCGCGGGCGTACGCGAGCGTCGGAGCCCGGCTCGGCCGATCCCGCGCCACTCTCAAGATCCGTGCCGGGGCGCCGTCGGACCAGCTCGTCGACGCCTCGGCCGGCGCGCGATTGCTGATCATCGGCGACGGAGAGGGTGGCCGGACCATGTGTCGCGTCGTTCGCCAGGCGCACTGTCCGGTCGTCGTCGTCCGGCCGGGCGACCCGGCGGCCCATGGCCCGTTCCACGGCCATGTCGTGGCCGGCGTGGACTCGAGCACGGCGAGCCGTGCCGCTCTGGAGGTGGCCTACGAGTACGCCGCGAACCGCCGGCTGCCGCTCGCCGCGATCCACGTGACGGACGGGCCACCGGGCGATGGCGCCCGGTTGCTCTCCGATGCCGTCACGCCGTGGCGGCGGATGTTTCCGGCCGTCCCGACGCGCTGCGAGGTGCTCGCGGGCCCGGTCGGCGAGGGGCTCATCCGGACCGGCGTGGGCGCCGGCCTGCTGGTGGTCGGCGACAAGCGGCGCGGCGTCATCGGCCGCGCCCGCACCGGGGACGTGCCGCTGACCGTCGCCACCGAAGCGCCGTGCCCGGTCGCGGTGGTGCCGCTGGCACAGCGCGACGCCGAACGATGGTGAGTCACAGGGAGGTAGTCATGACACCGATCGCCGCCCCCGTGCGGGTCCCGGCGTGGACCGACCCGGCGACCTTCCCGGACAACGACGTCCTCCGAAACCCGCCCGGCAGTCTCGACCTCGAGCAACGTGCACACCTGGCGCTGCTCGCCGAGCGCATCCGGGCCGCCCACGACCTGCTGCTCGCTCTCGGCGCTCGATACGCGGCGCTACCGACCCAGTTCGCCGACGCTCAGGCCCGGGAGATGGCGTTGCTGAGCGCGCTGCACCGCCGGTATGCCCCGGGAGAACCGGTCCACGCCTCGCCGGCTGCCGGGCAATACGCCGACCCTACGGTGCAGACCGAATATGACCGGCTTCTCGAACGGGGTCGCACCGGTCGCGCCGAGGCGGCACCGTCGATCGCCGAGGCCTTGCGCGGCGTGCTCGAGCTCCTCGACGCCGACCTTCCGCGGGTCTCGGCGGCCGACGTTCACGAGGCGTACTCCCGGCTCTGCGCCGCCACCGTCCGGCAGCTTCAGGCCGTCCAGGCCTGGAGTTCGCGCTGAACTGCGGGCACGGAGTCGTGCACCTCGGCGACGGCGTCTCCGCTGACGGGGTCGAAGAAGTAGGCGTCCCGCAGATCCACGGCCAGGGGCACGGGGTGTCCGATGGTCAGGTCGGCATGCTGGGTGACCTTGGCGGTCCACAGCTGGGTGCCGGAGCTCTCGTCCACGGTGAGGGGTACGTCGTCCGCCGCCACCCGTGTCGTGCTCGAACCGGGCGTCGGCGCCTCGAACAGCAGGTGCTTCTCGTCGCCGAGCGACTCGACGCCCAGCGGCACGATTGCCAGCGTGGCCGTCCCGGGCGACTCGGCCAGCGAGAACGCCGCCGGCCGCAGGCCGACAACGACCGGAGCACCGAGATACCGGGCAAGGCTGGGCCGCCGATGCACCGCGCCGGGCACCTCGAACTCCTGTCCACCCAGCCGCAGGGTGACCCGGTCCGGCACGCCGCCGAGCTCGACGGTCGCGAAGTTCATGCTCGGCGAACCCATGAACCCGGCCACGAACCGGTTGATGGGCGACCGGTACAACTCCTCCGGGGTGCCCACCTGCTGCAGCCGGCCCTTGTCGATGACCGCGATCCGGTCGCCGAGCGTCATCGCCTCCACCTGGTCGTGGGTGACGTACACGGTGGTGATGCGGTAGCGCTGGTGCAGCCGGGCCAACTCGGCGCGCATGGACACCCGCAGCTTGGCATCGAGATTGGACAGCGGCTCGTCGAGCAGGAAGACCCGCGGCTGGCGGACCATCGCCCGCCCCATGGCGACCCGCTGCCGCTGCCCACCGGACAGGGCGGCGGGCTTGCGGTCGATCAGCGCCGCCAGGCCCAGCAGGCCCGCGGTCTCCTCGACCTTCTGGCGCGCCTCGTCCTTGTCCATATGCCGCAGCTTGAGGGCGAAGCCCATGTTCTGCCGCACCGTCATGTGCGGGTACAGGGCGTAATTCTGGAACACCATGGCGATGTCGCGCGCCTTGGGCGCCCAGTCGGTCACCTGCTCGTCATCGATGAACACATCACCGCGGCTGACGTTCTCCAGCCCCGCGATCATCCGCAGGACCGTCGACTTGCCGCACCCGGACGGTCCCACCAGCACGAGAAACTCGCCGTCGCCGATGGTCAGGCTCAGATCGTCGACCGCCGTGGTGCCGCCGGGAAAAGTCTTCGTCAGATGTTCCAACCGCACGACCGACATGACGCGCCTCCGTCGCGGACCACCGCCGCGCACCCGCGTGGCGGCCACACGCCCAGTACACCGCCGCGAGATCATCGCCGGCAGTGCCGAGCGGCCGTACCGACCGGGTCGCTGGTCCCACCGGTGGCCCCGCCGCCACCTGCCGGACGGCGGGACCATCGGCCCTGCCCGCGCGGCTTGGCCGGTGCGACGCTGCGGGAAGAGAAACGGCCGGCTAGCGAGAGCGAGGAGATGGCGATGATCGCGCACGTCGGCGACCGCATAGTCCTCAAAGGAACGCATGTGGGCGACAGCACCCGGGTCGGGATCGTCACGGCACTGCGTCACCCCGACGGCACACCGCCGTACGAGGTGCGCTGGCTGGACGACGGACATGTCGGGCTGATCTTTCCGGGCCCCGAGGCGCACATCGAGCCTGCCCCCGATCCCGCCTGACATGGGACGTCGCCGGCCCGACCCGAGGTGCCCGCTTCGTCCCGGTGAACCGTGCACGCTCTGCGAGATGGGCGCCACCGGTCCACAGGATTGCCCGCTGGTCTACCTGGTGATGACGGACGACGAGTTGAGGGCCGGAGTACATGAGGCCGCCGTCCGCGCCCGGTCGGCCCAGCGGCCGGTCGCCCGCCCAACGGGCTGAGCGGAAGGAGACCTTCATGCTCGACCGACAGAGAACCGCGAACGCGGCAGCGGACCTGCGCATCCGCTGCCAGCTTCGGCTCGGCGCGCCGGATACTGCGCGACTGGTCGCTCGCCGCTCAGCTGGTCGTCGTCGGCGACCAGGGCCACGGCGGCTTCGCGGGCCTGCTCCTCGGCTCGCGGCGGCCGGCGGGGCGCCGAGCAGCGCCGTGGTCTCGTACCAGGCGCAGGCCGTTCCGGTCAGCAGCGCGGCGATGGCCGCGGCGGTGGTTGTCCCGTACGCCGGGAGCACGATCGACCGTACGCTCGGAACCCGCGTCCGCAGAAAAACGGCCATCTCGCGCCGGGCGTCGAGCGCCAGCGCGGACGCGGCGATCAGCACGACGACGAGCAGGCCGATCTGCGACGCGTTGCCGGCGAACTGGGCGATGCCGTCGGCCGGAGTGGGCGGCGGGAACCGCACCTCGACGCCCTCGGTGCCGACGGCGCCGAGGATTTCCGCGAGGTAGCGGGCGGTCAGTGGGCCGGTGAGGCCGAAGAACGCGTACACCGAGAGAAGCGCGAGAAGACGGCGCGTCCGCACCATCCGCAGCCACTCCAAGCGCCACAGAGTCATGACGTCAGCTCGAGAAAGACGTCTTCCAGCTCGGCCTCCCGAGGGCCGAGACTGATCACCTTGGTCCCGGCCTCGGCGAGCACCCCGGTCAGATGGGTCTCCGCCTCGTCCAGGGTGCGCACGCCGACGATCAGGCCGGCGCCCTCGGGCCGTACCGATGTCACCCATTGCTGACGCCGGAGCAGCGCGGCGGCCGCATCGGTTCCGCTTTTCAAGCGGAGTCGATAAGCAGGCGTGGCCCGCCCGACGAGCAGTTGCTCGAGGCCGCCCTGGAAGAGCAGCCGGCCGTCGCGCAGAATGCCGATCCGGTCGCAGACTTCCTGCACGTCGGCCAGGATGTGGCTGGAGAACACGACGGTCGCGCGGCCGCGCAGCCGGGCGATCAGGTCGAGCACCTCTCGGCGCCCGGCCGGGTCGAGGGCGGATGCCGGCTCGTCGAGCAGCAGCAGCGACGGCTCTCCGACCATAGTGGCGGCCAGCCCGAGCCGCTGGAGCATGCCGCGCGAAAAGCCGCCGACCCGCCGGGCGGCCGCGTCGGCAAGACCAGCTTCTGCCAGTACTACGTCCACCCTCCCGGCGGGTGTCGGAGCCGCGAGGCGAGCCGCCAGCTCCACGACCTCGCGGCCGGTCAGCCAGGGATCGAACTGGGGTGTGTCGGGCAGGGTGGCGACCCGGCCGCGCTCCACGTCGAGCCGGATCGATCCGCTGGTCGGACGGCGCAGCCCGGCAAGGATGCCCAGCAGCGTCGTCTTGCCCGCGCCGTTCGGGCCGACCAGCCCGTACACCGATCCGGCCGGGACGGACAGGTCGACGCCGTCGAGAGCGGCGCGCCCGCCGTAGCGTTTGCCGAGTGCGGACGTCTCGACGATCATCGGTGGTCCCGGCCGGCGATCAGGTAGACGATGCCCCCGAGCGGGATCGAGAGGACGCAGATCAGCGCCCAGGCCCACTTGGGGAGGTAGCGCACCTGGTGGCGCGAGAGGTCGTAGAGGCAGTAGCCGACGAAGGCCACGGCAAGCAGAACGAGCGGTAGGAACGCGGCGGTGTCGCTCATGGCGTGTCCGCTCTCGGTCGCTCCACCGGAGCGGGCCCGCCGGATGCCTTTGCCAGACGTGTCGCCATACCTCGAGCATGACGGGGCACCGGCCGCCGCGAACGGGCCGAACGACCCCGTTCGGCGGGCCGGAGGGGCCCGCTGTGCACCCCGGGCACGCCGCGAAGGGCGGCTCATCATGACCGACCCCCGGACCGTCGCCCAACGTCACCGTGACCGCCCACGCGGCGATCACGGCCGCCCTCCATCCGTGCGGTGCCGTCGCACCTCTCCAGGTCGGGACGGGTAACTCAGGCCGGCGCCGTTCTCCACGCGTTCTCCATACCGATTGCACACCGCTGCCATCCCGCCGAGCCACCGTCAAGGTGTCAAAGAGGAAGGGAGGAGTCATGAAGACCATCACCCGCCGCGTGGCCACCATCGCCACGGCCGGTGCGCTCGGACTGGGTGGGCTGGCGATCGCGGCTCCGGCGCTGGCCGGCAACGGCCCGTTCGGTTTCGGCTCGTCCAGCACCGCGAGCGCCGGTCCGAACGGCATGGGGCCCGGATACGGCATGGGGTACGGCGGCGGCGCCTGCCACCGCCTGTCCGTCACCGCGGAGCAGGGCACGCTCAGCGAGGCGCAGAAACCCGCATTGGCTCTCATGGCGCAGAAGGAGAAACTCTCGCACGACCTGTACCAGGCGTTCGCCGCCCGCTACGACGCGGTCGTCTTCGACCACATCGGCGTCGCGGAGACCCAGCACCTGAGCGTGGTGCGCACGCTGCTGCAGCGCTATGGCGTCACCGACCCGACCGCGGACCGGCCGGCCGGCACGTTCACCGACAAGGCGACGCAGGCCACCTACGACAAGTTGCTGGCGCAGGGCAAGCAGAGCCTGACCGCCGCGCTGGCCGCCGCGCAGCAGGTGGAACGCGACGACATCGCCGCCCTGCGGGCAGCTTCCAGCGGGCTGACCGCTCCGGACGTCGAGCAGGTCTACACCACCTTGATCGCTGCCTCTCAGCGGCACCTGACCGCCTTCACCCATTGGTCGACCCGGTAACAGCACCGCCGGCGGCCACCGGCCGCACGCCGGGAGATCGCGGCCATCACGGCCGCTGAGCGGCGGGCGAGCGGAGGCCGGCGCCGGACCGCGGCACTCGTACGGTCACGGTGACGCCGCCCGTGGGTGGCGAGTCGATGCCCACCGTTCCGCTGTGGGCGGTGATCAGTTCACGCACGACGGCCAGGCCGATGCCGGAGCCGGCGGTCCCCGCGGCGCCGCGCCCGCGCCAGAGCCGGTCGAAAACGTGCGGCAGCTCGTCCGGCGCGATACCCGGGCCGGTGTCGGCCAGCCGCAGCACAGCGTCGTCGCCATCGACGCGCACGGCGATATGCACCCGATCGCCGGGCCGGCAGTAACGGGCCGCGTTGGCAAGCAGATTGCTCACGGCCTGATGCAGCCGGTCCGGATCCCCGAACACCGGCGCCGGGTGGCCGAGCTCAGTGCTCACGGTCAAACCGGCCGTGTCCAGCCGAGGGCGCTGTGCCGCCAGCGCGGCCGAGGCGACCCCGGACAGGTCGGTGTCCACCGGGTGCAGCGACAGTGCGGCCGCCTCGGCCGCGGACAGGTCGGCGAGGTCCTGCACGATCCGGCCGAGCCGCAGGGCCTGGTCGTGCAGAGCCGCCAGCCGCGACGCGTCGGCCGGCTGGAGACCGTCGCGCAGCTCCTCCAATCCGGCCTGCAACCCGGCCAGCGGCGTACGGAGCTCATGGGCGATGTCGGCGGACAAGCGGCGGCGGACCGTCTCGGCCCGAGCGACCTCGTCCGCCATGCTGTCGAACGCGTACGCCACCTCACCCAGCTCGCCGGGCGCGCGCAGACGGGCGCGGGCCGTGCGCTCTCCGGCAGCGAACCTGCGCGCCGCCGTGGCCAGGACCACCAACGGCCGGGCCAGCCGGCCCGAGACGAACGCGCTGACCAGCAACGCGGTCGCCAGCGCCGCGCCCGCCGCCCCGGCGACCCAGGACCAGGCGACGGTCCGGCCGCTCGAAGCGCCCGCCGGGAAGGCCACCCGCACGCTGCCCACCCGCCGGCCACCGGCCGTGACGGCGGTCTCGACGACCGGCCCGGCAGTCCCCATGTGCTGCATGTCGCCCATGGCCGGACCCCGTCCGTGGCCGGGCCAGACCATGGCACCGCCGGCATCGAAGACCACCAGGCGCGCGCCGGCGCTGCCGGCAAGGGTCGACGCGGCGGTGAGGTCGGCGCCGCCCCAGCCACCCGCGAGTGCGTACGCGTCCGCAGCGGCCGACGCCACCCGGCCGGCGACCCGCTGCCGATCCTGCTGAGCGGCGGCGGCGAGCCCCCGGTCGGTGGCTACCAGCGCGGCGACCGTGAGCACGGCCACCGACGACAACGCCACCAGAACGAACGCCGCCAGCAGCCGCCGCCCCAGCGGACCGGTCAGCGAGTGGCGCTCAGCGATCACGCGACCACCCCAGCCGGTAGCCGACGCCGAGCACGGTCTCCACGATCCGGGCCGCGTCGGGTCCGAGTTTGCGGCGCAAGTTCTTCACGTGCGAGTCGACGGTGCGCTCATAGCCCGGGAACTCGTACCCCCGCACCTGATTGATCAATTCATAGCGTGAGTACACCCGTCCGGGCGTCGCGGCCAGCGCGGTCAGCAGGCCCCACTCGGTCGGCGTCAGCTCCAGCGGACTGTCGTCCAGCCATGCCTCGTGGCGCGCCTCGTCCAGCCTCAGCCGCCCGCCGCCGAAGGTCATCGACCGGTCCGCGCCGCCGGTGCGGCCACCGGTCCGGTGCAGCACCGCCTCGACCCGCAGCACCAGCTCCGTCGGCGAGAACGGCTTGGTCACGTAGTCGTCGGCCCCGCGACGCAGCCCTTCGATACGGTCGTCGACGCTGCTGCGCGCGGTCAGCACGACCACGGGCACCTCCCGGCCGTCGTCGTGCGCGGCAGCCAGCACCTCACGGCCGTCGATGTCGGGCAGGCCCAGGTCGAGCACGACCAGTCCCACGCCGCCGCCGGACAGCAGCTCGAGCGCCTCGGCGCCCGAGCCGGTGGTCCGCACCGCATGGCCGGCCCGCTCCAGATAGCGGCGGACCAGCCCTCGCAGCTCTCGGTCGTCCTCGACGACCAACACGGCGCCCGGCACACCTCCAGGCTGCACGGTCGCGGGGGTCGCGAACAGGGCCGTCCGGCCCGCTCGCATGTCGTACACGACGAAGGCGGGCCGGCGAGCACCTCGAGGATGCCTTTTTCACCGAGGGCGCCGATCCGGTCGGCCAAGCCGGAGGCGCGGGACCAAAGTCCCTTTCCGGTGGCTCGTCGGGGGCATAGCGTGCTGGTCATGTGTTCGGCGAGCCTCGTCGTCCCCATGGTGCGCGCGATTCACTCGCACGGACAGCCGGCGCGCGACTTCCTCGATCGCACCATCGACAACGCTCGCGGCGTCGTGACATCTCCGGGCCCACTACCTGACCTGTCTTCACGATCGAACGAAGGATTGACGCATGCCTAGCAGTGAGCTGGCCGTCGAGGTCGAGGGCCTGCAGAAGCGTTTCGGCCAGGTCACCGCGTTGCGCGGGCTCGACCTGCGGGTCCCCGTCGGCCAGGTGACCGGCTTCCTCGGGCCCAACGGCTCCGGCAAGACGACAACGATCCGCATCCTGCTCGGCCTGCTGCGCGCCGACGGCGGCAAGGCGACATTGCTCGGCGGTGACCCGTGGATCGACGCGGTGCGGCTGCATCGCTCGATCGCCTATGTCCCCGGCGACGTCACCTTGTGGCCCAATCTCACCGGCGGCGAGGCAATCGACATTCTCTGCCGGCTCTCCGGTCCGTTGGAGGGCGACCGCAAGAAGCTGATGCTCGAGCGCTTCGACCTCGATCCGAGCAAGAAGGCTCGCACGTACTCCAAGGGCAACCGGCAGAAGGTCGCGCTGGTGGCCGCGCTCGCGTCGCGGGCGCCACTGCTGCTGCTCGACGAGCCCACCAGCGGCCTCGACCCGATCATGGAGGCCGCCTTCACCAAGTCGATCCGGGAGGTCAAGGCCGAGGGCCGTTCCGTGCTGCTGTCCAGCCACATCTTCGCCGAGGTGGAAAGGCTCGCCGACCGCGTCGCGATCATTCGCGAGGGTGTCACGGTGGAGTCGGGTTCGATCGCCGAGTTGCGGCACCTGACGCGTACGCAGGTGACGGTCCTCCTCGACGGCGGGGCGGACGGCCTGACCGCTCTGCCGGGCGTCCACGACGTCGCGACCAGCGACGGTCACGTCACCTTCGCGGTCGACGACGATCAGCTGCCGGCGGTCCTGACGGCGGTGGCGAGGCTGAACCCGCGCTCGCTGGTCGCGAACCCGCCGTCGCTGGAGGAGCTGTTCTTGCGGCATTACCGCGACGAGCTCGCCGCTCTCGGCAACGGGGCCGAGAAATGACTGCCGCCCAGGCGCCGGTGCCGCAGGCCGCATCCGCCGTGGCGCCCGTCGCCGTCGACCGTCCTCCGGCGGATGGCCTGGCCGGGCTGGGCACGATGGTTCGCTTGGTCGTGCGTCGCAACCGCGTACGGCTGACCGTGTGGTTCGTCGTCATCGTCGGGCTGTTCGCCTACGTCGGCGACTACTACAAGGGCCTGTTCACCACGCAGCAGGCGCTCGACGATTTCGCGAAGCTGTCCGACACGCCCGGCATCAAGGCACTCACCGGCCTCGCGGCGGCCCCGGCCACCCTGGGCGGAGCGGTGTGGACCAAGATCTGGATGACCTGCGCCCTCACCCTCGCGTTGGGTGTCGTCTTCCTGGTCACCCGGAACGGCCGGGCCGACGAGGAGCTGGGCCGCAGCGAGCTGCTGCGCTCGCGGATGCTCGGCCTGCACGCGTACTCCGTCGCTTCGTGGTTGGTCACCACGGTGCTGTGCGTCGCGATCGGATTGTTCGTGGCGTTGGCGTCGGTCGGGCTGGGCCTCGACCCGGCCGGCGCCGGGACGACCGGTTCCTGGGTGGTGGGCGCCTCGGTGACCGGCATCGGGCTGTTCGGCGTGGGCGTCGGCGCTCTTGCCGGGCAGGTGGCCTCGACCTCCCGCGGGGCCAACTCCCTCGCCTCGATCATCATCGTCGCCTGCTACGTCCTGAGGCTGGTCGGCGACCTCGGCAACGGGACACTCACCTGGGTGTCGCCCATCGGGTGGGGACAACAGATGGCCCCGTGGGGCGGCAACCGGTGGTGGCCCTTCGCGCTTCTCGTCGCGCTCACCGCGGTCCTGCTCGCCGTCGCATGGGTGGCCGAGGCGCGCCGCGACCATGGCGCGGGACTGCTCCCGCAGCCCGCGGGGAAGGCCGACGCACCGCAACGCTATGCGACGCCGCTCGGCTTGGCAGTTCGCCTCCAACGCGGCCCGATCATCGGCTGGACCCTCGCCGTGGTGCTCAGCGCCCTGCTGCTCGGGTCGGTGGTCAAACAGATGACCGACCTGCTCGCCGACGCCGGCGTCAACGTGTCAACCATCATGCACGGCACCGGCGTCGCCGCGCTGCTCGGGCTGATGGCCGGGCTGATCGCACTGATCGTCGCGGTCTTCGCCATCCAGTCCGCCACCCAGCTGCGGGCGGACGAGGCGAGTGGGATCCTCGAGCCGCAGCTGGCGGGCGCGCTGTCGCGGAGCCGGTGGGCACTCGAACGCCTGCTGATCCCCACGGTCGGCGGCGCGGCGCTGCTTGCTCTGGGTGGCGGGCTGCTCGGCATCGGGTACGGGGCCACGATCGGTGACGCCTCGCAGGGCCCGCGCATCGCCGGGGCGGCTCTGACGTATTGGCCTGCCGTCATGGTGCTCACCGGGCTCGCCGTGCTGATGTTCGGCTATCTGCCCCGCGTCGCGATCCCGGTCACCTGGGGCGTCGTCGCGGCCGTCTGGATCGTCATGCTCATCGGCGACGCGCTCCACCTGCCGGGCTGGGTACTCGAAGTGCTGCCGTTCTCCGCCACACCCATCCTCCCCGCCGAACGGATGACCTGGACACCGCTGATCATCATGACTGCCGCAGCGGCGATCCTCACCTGGGCAGGTCTCGCCCGGTTCACCCGGCGAGACGTCCAGCCAGGATGAAGCGGTGTGCCGCTCGACCGCGAAGAGCCTTGGCGGTCGGGACTTCATGTCCTGTGGACGGCTTGTGCGGCGGAGCGACGGTGAACTGAGGCAACTTGTGGTTCGGCCACCACGGGCCTGGAGGCCCGGTTGTCAGGGCCAACGGCCCTGACCCCACCGTCCCGGAGCGCGCGACGCTGAGTGTACGACCCGCATCCATCGCACACATTTTGCGAGACGGCGATGATTCCGAACTTGATCGACCATATTCAGGGCTTGACCGCGCACGACCACGTGGACCTCCGCCGAGCCCTGCGCCGGGCCGGCCGGGCCGACGAACCGCCGGCCCCGGTGCCGGGAGACGCGCCGGAGGTTGCGACGCTGCTGTCCGACGACGACTTCGCGGCCCAACTCGGCGAGCTGGCCGGATCGCTCGGCCGCGACCCGCGGGCGGTACGCGCCGAGACGGCCGGCTACCTGCGCGAGATGGGCGCGACCCACACGAGGCGCGCGACCAGCGACTGGGCCCGGTTCAGTCGCTGGCTGACCCGGGCGCACGAGCTGATCGTCGATCCGGAGCAGGCGCAGCGGCTGCGGGACCTCGACCGCAAGTATTCGTTGTTGTTCCCGTTCTCGCACCGCTCCTACCTGGACGGCGTCACGGTGCCCGCGGCGATCACCCGGAACCGGATCACGCCGCCGTTCGTGCTCGCCGGGGCGAACCTCGACGTCTTCCCGTTCAACCATCTGCTGCGCCGGTCCGGGTTCGTCTACATCCGGCGCTCGACCGCCGGCAACCCGGTCTACCGGTTCGCGCTGCGGTGGTATGTCGCCGAGATGCTCAAGAACCGCCGCAATCTCTGCTGGTCGATCGAGGGCGGGCGCACGCGTACGGGAAAACTGCGGCCCCCGGCCTACGGCCTGCTCCGGTACGTGATCGACGCGCTCGACACGTCGCCCGGCACGGGCGCGGTGATCGTCCCGGTCTCCATCGTGTACGACCAGCTGCACGAGGTCTCGCTGGTCACCAACGAGGCCCGGGGCGTGGGCAAGCGCCCGGAGAATCTGCGGTGGCTGTGGACCTTCGGACGGTCCCAGCGGGAACGGTTCGGGCGGGCGTACGTGGAGTTCGGCGAGCCACTCCCCGTGCGGGACCGGCTCGCCGAGATCCGGGCCGGCGACGCGCCCGCGGCGAGCGAGGTCGAGCGGATCGCCCTGGAGACGTGTCATCGCATCAACCGGGCCACCCCGGTGACCACCACCGCCGTCGTCTGCCTGGCGCTGCTGGCCGCTGACCGGGCGCTGACCCTCGACGAAGTGCTGGCGACGGTGGCCCCGCTCGCCCGCTACCTCACCCAGCGCGGCCGGCCGGTGGCCGGCGCGGCGAACCTCACCGACCGGGCCACCATTCACCGGGCGCTCGACGACCTGACCCGCTCGGGGGTCCTTACCGGCTACGACGGCGGCCCGGAGACGGTCTGGGCAGTCGCGTCCGGCGAGCATCTGGTGGCCGCGTTCTACCGCAACACGGCCGTACACGTGCTGGTCGACCGGGCGATCGGCGAGCTGGGCCTGGTCGCCGCCATGGAGGGCGGCGAGAACGGGCTGGCCACCGCGAACCGGGAGACCCTGCGGCTGCGCGACCTGCTCAAGTTCGACTTCTTCTTCCCCTCCCGGGGCGAGTTCGCCCGGGAGATGGCCGCCGAGCTGGCGATCGTCGATCCCCGGCAGGCCGGCGGGCTGCACGAGTTCGGCGCGGCGGACGCCGAGCGGTGGCTCCGGGAGAGCGAGTTGCTGGTGGCCCACCTGGTGCTGCGGCCGTTCCTGGACGCCTACCGGGTCGTCGCCGAGCGGCTGGCCGACCGGGCGGACGACGAGCCGTTCGACGAGGCCCGCTTCCTCGACGACTGCCTGCGGCTCGGCCGGCAATGGGCGCTGCAGAAGCACTTGGCCAGCGAGGAATCGGTGTCGCTGGAGCTGTTCCGGCCCGCCCTGCGGCTGGCCGGGCACCGCGGCCTCACCGACATCGGCCCCGGGACGGCCGAGCAGCGCCGGGCCTTCCGCGACGAGCTCCGCGAAACCGTACGCCGGGTGAACGTGATCGCCGGCCTGCACCACCGGGACCGGTCGTGAACGTCACCGCCCGCGAGGTCATCGAGGCGGTCGGCGCCGGCCCGGCCGGGCCGCGGATCGGCGCGTTCTTCGACCTCGACGGCACCCTGGTGCGGGGCTACACCGCCGAGAGCATCTATCGCGATCGGATCAGCCGGGCGGACATCGGCCCGGCGGAGCTCGCCCGCGCCGGCGCCGCCGCCCTGGACGGCATCCGGAACGGCGGCGCCGCGCACGCCGTCGCGGAGACCGGTCTCGCGGCCCTGCGCGGACGTACGGTCGCCTCGGCGACCGAGACCGGCGAGCGGCTGTTCGCGCAGCGGATCGCCGGCACGATGCGCCCCGAGGCCCGCGACCTCGTCCGCGCGCACCGGGAGATGGGCCACACTGTCGTGGTTGCATCCTCGGCGACCCGGTTCCAGATCGAGCCGGTGGCCCGGGACCTGGGTATCACCCACATCCTCTGCACCGAAGTGGAGGACGAGGACGGGGTCATGACCGGGCGCAGCACGACCGGCCTGCTCTGGGGTGAGCCGAAGGCCGCGGCGGTGCGGAAGTTCGCCCGGGCGCATCGCATCGATCTCAAGCGCAGCTACGGCTACGCCAACGGTCCGGAGGATGTCGCCTTCCTCGGCGCGGTCGCCCACCCGTACGCGGTGAATCCGCACCCGGGCCTGCGGCGCGCCGCCGACGATCGGGCCTGGCCGGTGCTCACGCTGCGCGAGCCGCGGTCACCCGGCCTGCGCGCCGTGCTGGGGACCATCGGCGGCCTGGCCGGCGTCAACATCGGGCTGACCACCGGTCTGGCCTACGGCTGGCTCACCGGCGACCACCGACTCGGCGTCAACACCGGCATCGGGTTGTCCGCCGATCTGGCGCTGGCCCACGCGGGTGTGAAGCTCGAGGTGGTCGGCGCGGACAAGCTGGAGAAGGCCCGCCCCGCGGTGTTCATCGCCAACCATCAGAGCACCCTCGACGTGGTGGTGCTCGGCGCCCTGCTGCGCCACGACTTCACCGCCGTGGCCAAGAAGGAAGCACGCCACGACCCGCGGATGCTGGCGGTCAGCGCGGTGCTCGACCCGGTGTTCATCGACCGCTCCGACCTGACGAGGGCCAAGCAGAGCATGGACGGTGTGGTGCGCAGACTGCGCGCGGGCACGTCCATCCTGATCTTCCCCGAGGGCACCCGCATGCCGACGCCGGCGCTGGGCCGATTCAAGAAGGGCGCCTTCCACATCGCCCGGCAGGCTGGTGTGCCGATCGTCCCGATCGTGCTGCGCAACACCGGAGAGCTCGCCTGGCGCCGCTCACTGTTCGTCAACCCCGGCACGGTCGACGTCGCTGTGCTCGACCCGATCCCGGCCGGCGACTGGCCGGCGGACGAGCTCGATCAGCGGATCGCCGAGGTACGCGGGCGGTTCGCCGACACGCTCGCGCACTGGCCGAAACCGGTGTGCGCGGCGTGATCGCCCCGGATGTCGCGACCACCGCGATCAGCGCGACCGCCGACGGGGCGTTCACAGCATCAGCCTCCCGTCGGCCGGCCGGACTTCATCGGCGGTAGGTCTCGGCCAGCACGGTGTCGACCATCAGGTGGTTGAACCGGGCCGGCTCCTCGGCGTCCGGGTTGTGGCCCGAGTCGGCGAACACGTACACCCGCTTGATCGGCGCCCGGAGGGTGGCGATCCACTCGTCGGCGAACCGGCTACGGGCGGTCAGCTCGTGCCGGCCCTGCATGAAGTACACCGGCACGTCCAGCCGTGGCACGGTGACCCGGAAGTCCAGTTCCTGCAGCTGCGGGTAGAGCAGGCCGCCCATGTCGGCGAAGCCGCGGACCTCGTTCCAGGTGTCGAGCAGGCTGTACTCGCCGGGGAAGAAGCCGCCGAGACCGCGGGCCCGCTCGAACTCGGCGCCGTGCTGGTAGGGCTCGATCGCGTCGTAGTGCTCCATCACCTTCGCGTAGCCGAGCACGTCGCGGTACGGCGGCGGTCCCAAGGCCCGCAGTTGGTCCCGCAGCCCGGTGTTGCCGCTGTCGTCGGCGTACGCCCGCAGTTGCTCGTAGAGAACCCGGTCGGTCGCGCGCTGGCTGACCATCTGGCCGGTGCCGGCGTACGCGTAGAACAGCTCGGGATTGCGCTGCACCATCAGCACGCCGAGCGTGCTCCCCCAGGAGTTGCCGGTCAGATAGATCTTCGGCTGTCCGAAGCGCGCGGCCAGGTGGCGGGACAGCTCGATGCCGTCGGCGACGATCCGGTCGAGGGTGAGCGTCCCGGCCGGATCCAGCGCCGGATAGGACTTGCCGACGCCGCGCTGTTCCCACACCGCCACCGTGAAGTGCTCCTCCAACGGCTGGTTGAAGGTGCGCACCCAGCCCACGTCGGAGCTGCCCGGCCCGCCGGACAGGTGCAACAGCACGGGGTTGGAGCGGCTGCGACCGCGCAGGGACACCCACTGGTCGACGCCGCCGAGGCGTACCTTCTCCAGCGCGGCGACGCTGCCCGGCACCGGCCGGCCGTCGGCGTCCAGCACGGGTGCGACCCGGCCGGGCCGGACCAGCTGCACCGCCAGCGCGGCGACGCCGATCGCCAGCAGGACTGCTCCGATGTGGACGATTGCCGGCCGCTTGTCGTGGCGGGTGGCCGTCACGCCGACGATCCAGCCCAGCACCATGGGCGGGAGCGCCACGACCGCGTACATCACGTGGACGGCCAGGAACAGCAGCACACCCAAGGTCACGTCGAGGCGCGGGCGGTCCAGCGTCGGGCCGGGAACTTCAAAAACCGTGAACCGGGCCAACTCGTACGCCGTCAGGTGTGCCACGGGCCCGAGCAGACCGGCCCACCGCGACTGCGACAGGACGCCGGCCAGGACGCCGACGATCAGCGTGCCCGCCATCAGCGCGACGACCTCGGTGCCGGTGGTCGGCCCGCGGGGAAGCAATGCGGCAGCCACCAGCCCGGACAGGGCGGCCACGGCCGACACCGCGATCAGGCGTTCACGAATTCCGCCGCCGGCCAGGGCGCGGCGCGGGGCGAGCGGCCGGGTGTGCTCAACGGTGGTCATAGAACCAGCATCAGCGCCGGCGGAGAAAGCGGATAGGGACCAACGACCGGCCCGGGCAGCCGCCCGGCCCGGCCGTCGCCAAGTGCGCTCCGGATCATGCCGACGATCTGAGCCCGGCCCTCCTCCAGCCATGCCCTGCTGCGTCGCGGCAGGTTCACGCCTCCGCCGCAGGTGCCGGGACCGGGCAGGAGCGCTCGATGAAGCCGGCCACCGCGAGCATTCGCCCCATGCCGGTGAGCACCGCCATCACCATCGTCAGCTCGACCAGTTCCGCCTGGTCGAAGTGGGTGGCCAGCGCCGCCTTGTTCTGTTCGGTCAGCAGGTCGTACGGCTCGACGTTCGCCATCCGCGTCGCCGCCTCGAGCGCCGCCCGCTCGGCCGGGGTGAACCCGTCGTCGCGCAGCGCGAAGACCGCGTCGATCTCCTCCTGGGAGATGCCGTGCTTCTTCGCCGATGCGGTGTCGCCCGCCTGGCAGAACGGGCAGCCGTTGAGCCCGGCGAGCCGCAGCCGGACCAGCTCCTTGAGCCGGACCGGCAGCCGGCCAGCGAAGAACACGTCCCGGTAGAAGTGCCCCCAGTAGAACTCCGCGATCTCCGGCGCGTGCGCGGCGAACCGGTGGAAACCGCTGTCGCCGCCCAGCTCGTCGATGGCGCGCACCTTGCTGCGCAGCGGCTCGCCGATCTCGTCGACGGGCACGGGTGTGAAGTACATCATGCGTCCTCCCGCGGCGGGTCAAGCCTGGGCTCGAGCCACCTGTTCATCGGTCATGCCGAGCAGTCCTCTGAGGATTTCGTCGTTGTGGGCACCCAGTTCCGGGCCCACCCAGCGCACCTGGCCGGGTGTGTCGCTCAGGCGAGGAGCCACATTCTGCATGGGCAGCTCGCCGAAGTCCGGGTGCGGCAGGCTGATGATCGATTCACGCGCCGCGAAGTGCGGATCGGCCAGCATCTCCGGCGCCCGGTACATTCGCCCGGCCGGCACGCCCGAATCCTCCATCAGGTCGAGCAGCGGATCGGAGTCGATCGAGGCGGTCCACTCAGTGATGATCTCGTCCAGCAGCTCCGCGTTCTTTCCCCTGGCGGCATGGGTGGCGAAGCGCTCGTCCTTGGCGAGATCGTCGCGCTGCATCGCGGCCGCCAATCGCCGGAAGACGGTGTCCTGGTTGCCGGCGATCAGGACGAGTTGCCCGTCCCGGGTCGGATAGACGTTGGACGGAGCCACGTTGGGCAGCACCGAGCCGGTCCGCTCGCGGATGTAACCGCCGATGACGTACTCCGGGATCATCGACTCCATGTAGGAGAGCACAGCTTCGAAGATGGCCGAGTCGACCACCTGCCCCCGGCCGGTGCGGTGCCGGGCGTTGATCGCCACCAGGCCGCCGAGCGCGCCCATGGTTCCGGCGAGCGCGTCGCCGATGCTGATGCCCATTCGGCTGGGGAAGCCGTCCGGCTGGCCGACGATGTAGCGCAGGCCGCCCATCGCTTCACCGATCGAGCCGAAGCCGGCGCGCTTGGCGTACGGTCCGGTCTGACCGTAACCGGTGACCCGGATGACGATCAGCCGGGGGTTGAGCGCCAGCAGCGCGTCGGGGCTCAGGCCCCAGCCTTCGAGGCGGCCCGGCCGGAAGTTCTCGATCAGGACGTCGGACTTCTCGACCAGGTCCCGGACGGCTTGCTGGCCCGCTTGCCCGCGGAGGTTCAGCTCCACGGACTTCTTGTTGCGGGCCACCACCGGCCACCACAGCGACTTGCCG
This sequence comes from Paractinoplanes rhizophilus, assembly GCF_042664765.1. Classification (NCBI taxonomy): domain Bacteria; kingdom Bacillati; phylum Actinomycetota; class Actinomycetes; order Micromonosporales; family Micromonosporaceae; genus Paractinoplanes; species Paractinoplanes rhizophilus. Next base: position 67,691 of record NZ_JBHTBJ010000025.1, read on the forward strand.
TACGGACGCTCCCGGCCCCAGTTCCGCATGGGGTCACCCTCGCCGGGCGGCTCGATCTTGATCACCTCGGCGCCGAAGTCGCCCAGGAGCTGGCCGCAGAAGGGTCCGGCGAGGAGTTGCCCCATCTCGACCACACGGAGACCCTTCAGCCCCGCACCCGCTTCCTTCGTCGACATGTGGCCTCCTTCGTGACTGCATACGATTGCGAGCGCGTTTCGCGGCGTGCTTGGACATCCCGGGCGTCATTCAAGAGGATTGTATACAACAATCGGCGAGCGGGAACCCCGCCCATCCGTTGATCTCGATCAGGCGGCGTCGTCGCGCGCCCGGCTCCACGAGCTCCAGGCGCGGAAGCCGCGGTCCTGTCGTTCGGTGCCTCGCCGCTGCACGCTCGCCTCACCCTGACGCATCTTGTGCCACACGTCGGCGGCATACTCCATCGCCGGCGTGCCGGCCGGCAGGTTGGTCAGGGAGATCGCCTCGAGCACCTCACGCTCGGTGGCGCCGTGCTTCATCGCCAGCTGCGAACTCCACTCGATGCCCTCGCGGTCGTTGCGCACGGCCGTGGTGATCCCGACCAGCACCAGGTATCGGGTCTTGAGGTCGAGGGCGAGCGGCCGCTCGTGGAAGATCGTGTAGTTGAGAAACTCCTCGAACATCCGTTTGATGTCCGGATCCACCGTCTTGAGCAGCTCGAACAGCGGGAGGTCGAAGGTGTCCATCTTGTCGCCCGAGCCGCCACCGGCGCCCGATCCGGGCTTCCGCGTGCTCATTTGCTGATCTCCTCGCTCAACACGCTGACCGTGTAGTCGTGCCGGATCGTCTTGCCGGTGACCGGGTCGATCATGCGCAGCGACCATTGACGGCCGAAATCGAGACGCTCGTCCAGCGACACCACCGTGCCGCTGTAGAAGACCTTGGTCCCGGGCACGTCGCCGAGCCGTCCCTCCACGCTGTCCACCATCTCCTGGGGCGTCCAGAACTCGGCGACCGACGCCTTCTGGTACGGCCGGCCGTCGACGTAGCTCTCCAACTGCACCTCATCCCAGTGGTCGCGTACGTCCGCCCAGCGCCACAGGGTCGGAGCCAGCACGTTCGGCGCGGCCTGCTTGGACCACGGGACATCGGTCTGTTCCAGCTTCCGGTCGGTATGGTCGCTGCCGGTGCCGACCAGCAGCCCTTCCGGCGTGACGACGGTGACGATCTCGATCTCGCCGCTGGTGGTGTCGTACTGCACCGGCACGTCGGAGTCCACGATGGTCGCCCAGGAACTGATCGGGAAGATGATCGGCGGGCGCTCGGGCCAGTCGACGTGCACGCCGGTCACCTCATCCAGGTGACGCTGCATCTTCTCCTTGTCGCGGATGGTGAAGCCGAGGTTGTAGACCCGGGCCACCTCCAACTCCTGCTCGGTGAGTCCGTCCGCACCGTCGATCGTGATCCGAAACCGCTGGGTCATCTTCGTGCTCCTCCTTGGGTCACACCGCGAGTCGGCTGCTCAGGCCGCCGTCCACCACGAAACTCTGTCCGGTCACGTACGCCGCGTCGCCGGAAGCGAGGAAGCGCACCACCGCGGCCACGTCCACCGGGTCGCCGGGCCGCCGCAGCGGCACCCGCTCGGCCACCTTGCCGTCATCCACCTCGTCGGAGCCGGCCAGCAGGCCGGGCACCACCGCGTTCACCCGTATCCCGTGCGGTCCCAACTCGTCCGCGAGGCTGCGGACCAGGCCGAGCACCGCGGCGTTGGCAGCCGCCTCCCCGGACCGCCCGGCCTGCCCGAAGGCCGCACCGGTCAGCGACGACGCGAGGCAGACGATGCTGCCGCCGGAACCGAGCCGGCCGGCGGCTCCACGCACGATCCGGAGCATGCCGAGCAGACCGCCGTCGAGCGCACCGGACCAGCCGTCGCCGGACAGGTCGCCGTTCTGGTCGCCCTGATCCGGCGGCACCGCCACCACCACGTCGAGCCGGCCGCAGCGCTCGTGCACCCGGTCCAGGAAGTCGGTGACCCCGTCGGCGCCGGAGAGGTCGGCGTCCACCAACGCGGCGGCGCCGATCGCCCGGGCGACCACGAAAGCCACCTCGGCAGGCTGCCGATCGGCGGGATCGGCGGGCAGCACCACCGTGGCGCCCGCCTCGGCCAGCGCCGCTGCCGCCGCCAGCCCGAGGCCGGTGCCCGCTCCGGTCACCACGGCCACCTTGCCGGCCAGGCCGCCGGTGGCGTGTTCCGAGGTCACCGACCGGGATGCGGCCGGCTCGGCCGGCTCCCCCGGCCCGGCCGGATCCAACGGCGCCGGCAGGCCGGTCTCCGCCAGGCAGGTCTCGCGCAGCTCCGTGATGGCCGGGCCGAGGTCGAACGTGGTCGTCGGGGGCCGGGTACGCCGGATCTTGTCGCGGAGCCGGTCGGTCGCGACGGCGTCCACCGACCCGTCCGCTCCGATCACCACCCCGTAGCGCTGCGCGCCCTCGGCGCTGACCAGTCCCCGAGCCACGTCCACCCACACGTTCTCCGGGTCGCGCTCCAGCGGGTCGCCCCAGCCGCCGCCGCCCCAGGTGATGTACCGCAGCAGGTCGCCGTTGCGCACCTGCACCCGGTCGCACTTGGCGGGCAACACCTCGACGCCGCGGCCGGCCCTCTCCAGCAGCTTGCGGCTGCGCGCCCCGGGCTGTCCCCCGTTGACGCCCCACGGGTAGGTGAACCAGCGGTCGTCGTGGATGGACACCTCGCCGTCCTGCAGGAAGCGGTACGCCACCTCGACGGCGTTGCCACCGCGATGCAGTCCGGCCCCGCCGGAGTCGGCCACCGTCTCGTAGCGCTCGATCCGCAACGGGTAGTACCGCTCCAGATATTCGTTCGGCACGTTGGTGAACGACGGCCACATCGAGTGTCCGTCCGGACCGTCGCCGACCCGACGGCCCGGCACGCCGCCGAAGCCGATCTGGTAGAGCTGGAACCAGTCGCCGTTGTCGTAACGCCCGGAGTACATCAGATGCGGGCTGGAGGAGAACCCGGCGCCGTTGAGGAAATGCGGCTGCTGCTGGCCGAGCAGCCCGCCCAGTACGTCGAAGACCCGTCCCAGCGCATGCGTGCGGCAGGAGAGCGCCGCCGGCCGCTCCGGGGTGAGCAGGCTCCGCTCCGGGTAACGCACGTCGACCAGCGGATAGAACCCGTCGTTCCACAGCACCTGCGGGTCGAAGACCATGATCATGTAGATCCCGAAGTACATCTTCAGGATGTTCTTGTTGAGGTAGTAGTTGATCGGCCCGGTGGCCTGCGGCGACGTGCCGGTCCAGTCGAGGACCACCCGGTCGCCCTCGCGCCACATGGTGCACATCAGCTTGAACGGGCCCCGGCCGAGGCCGTCGTCGTCGACGTAGTCGGCGAACGTCACCGGCTCGGTGGGGATGTGCCGGGTGATCAGCTCCCGCATCGCCCGCAGGTTCCGGTCCAGCAGAGCGTCCAGCGCGCTGAGGTACGTCTCCTCGCCGAACCGGTCGCACAGCTCCAGCACCCGCCGTGCGGCGACCCGGCAGCCCGCGACCACCCCGTTGAGGTCGGCCCGGTTCCACTCCGGGATCCGTACCTGGTTGAGGATCACCTCGAACGCCTCGGCGTTGAACTCGCCCGCCCGGAAGAGCCGGAACGGCGGCACCACCACGCCCTCCTCGTAGATCGAGGTGGCGTCGGTGGGCAGGCTCCCCGGCACCTTTCCGCCGACATCGGTCATGTGACCGAACATCGACGACCAGCCGACCAGCAGCCCGTCCCGGAAGATCGGCAGCAGGATCAGCCAGTCGTTGGCATGGCTGATGGCGCCGCCGCAGTGGTACGGGTCAGAGGTGAAGAACACGTCACCGTCGCGGATCTCGCCGTCGTACGCCTCGAGGAACCCGTGGATGAACGAGCCGAACTGCCCGACCACCATCCGTCCCTGGCGGTCGGTGATGAGCGGAAACTCGTCGTGCTGCTCCCGGATGCCCGGCGACATCGCGGTGCGGAACAGCGTCGCGTCCATCTCCTCGCGGATGTTGCGCAGAGCGTTCTCGATGATGTCCAGCGTCACCGGGTCGACCTCGACGGTCGCCGGAGCGGAGCGGGTCTGCACCACGGAGGCCATGGCTACCTCACCGGCCGGATGAGCAGGTTGCCATGACGGTCGGCCTCGGCCACGTGGCCGGGAAGCACCAGCGTGGTGGAGTCCATCTCGGTCACGATCGCCGGGCCGGGAATCCGGTTGCCCGCCGCCAGCCTCGCCCGGTCGTAGATCCAGGCCGGATGTTCGCTGCCGGCGAACCAGATCCGGGTCTCGCGCACCCGGGCCGCGGCCGGGTCCGGCCCACCGCTCGGCAGCTCGGCCGGCGGCACGGTGTCCGGTACGCCCTGCACGATCGCCCGCACGTTGACGATCTCGCGTTCACTGTCCAGCTTGAACTCGAAGAGCCGGACGTGCTCGGCGTCGAACACCTCACCGATCTTCGCCAGGTCCAGTCCGTTTAGGGCGGTCTCGTCCACCGGCACGGTCAGTTCGAAGCCCTGCCCGTGGTAGCGGACGTCCACCTCCAGCACCACCTGCTGGTCCGATCGTCGCACTTGCAGCTCGTCCAGCGCCGCGGCGGCCTGTTCGCGCAACGCGGTCAGCAGTGTCGCGAGCTCACCCGGCGGGATCTCCGAGAACTGCCGGAGCACGGTCCGGGACGCCTCGTTCCGCAGTTGCGTGGTGACGTCGCCGTAGGCGTTGAGAATCCCCGGCGACGGCGGGATGATCACCGGCCAGCTGCCCAGCAACATCGCCAGCGCGTTGGCGTGCAGCGGTCCCGCCCCGCCGAAACAGATCAGCGCGAAGTCCCGCGGGTCGTACCCCTGCTGCACCGAGACCAGCCGCAGCGCGCCGAACATCGCCTCGTTGACGATCTCGATGATGCCGGCGGCGGCCCGCTCCAACGAGACGCCCATCGCGTCGGCCACCTGTCGCACCGCCGTCCGCGCGGCGTCCCGGTCGAGCGTCATCTCGCCGCCGAGCAGCGCCGCGGGGAGGTAGCCCAGCACCACGTTGGCGTCGGTGACCGTCGCTTCGGTTCCCCCGTGCCCGTACGCCGCGGGTCCGGGATCGGCGCCTGCGCTGCTCGGCCCGACCCGCAGCGCCCGGGTCAGCTCCGGCACGTGAGCGATGGATCCGCCGCCGGCGCCCACGGTCCGCACATCCACCGACGGCGCCCGGACCGACAGGTGACCGACCTCGGTCTCGCGCCGGATCCGGGGCGCGAAGTCCTCGATCAGCGCCACGTCCGTGGAGGTGCCGCCCATGTCGAGGGTGAGCAGGTTGCCATGGCCGGCGAGCCGGGCGGCCCAGAGCGCGCCGGTCACGCCGCCGGCCGGGCCGGAAATCAACAGGTTCACCGGCGCCTCGGCGGCTTGCGTGATCGATGCCAGGCCACCGTCGGACCGCAGGACCAGCAAGTCGCCCTCGGCGCCCCGCTCGCGCAGGTTGGCGGCGAGGTTGGTCAGGTAGCGGCTCACGACCGGGCTGACGTAGGCGTTCACCACCGCGGACATGGTCCGCTCGTACTCGCGGATCTCCGGAAGGACCACGCTGGACAGCGATATCGGCAGGCCGGGCAGGACCTCGCGGACGATCTCCGCCACCCGCCGCTCGTGCGCGTCGTTGGCGTACGCGTTGAGCAAGGCGACGGTGACCGCTTCGATGCCGCGGCCGGCAAGCACCCGCAGGCCGCTGCGCAATGCTTCCTCGTCGAGCGCCGCGACCACCGAGCCGTCGGCGCCGATCCGCTCCCGGACCTCGATGGTGTCCCGCAGGTCGACCAGCGGCTCCGGTTTCGGCCAGACGATCCAGCCGGCGAGCCCGCCGGGCACCAGCGACCGGGCGATCTGCAGCACCTGCCGGTAGCCCGACGTGACCAGCAGCGCCACCCGGGCGCCCTTCCCCTCCAGCACCGCGTTGGTCGCCACGGTGGTGCCGTGCATGACCCTGGTGATGTCCGCGGGCCGGATCCCGGCTGCCGCGCACGCCTTCGCCACTCCGGTCAGGATGGCCTCCGACGGGTCGGCCGGCGTGGACGGCGTCTTCACCCGGTGCGTGCGGCCGGACGACTCGTCAATCAACAAGAGGTCCGTGAACGTCCCTCCCACGTCAACACCCAAGCGATACACAGTGGACGCCCCTTCAACCCGACTTGTCACGCGGCGCCGGCTCACAGCGGCAACGCGATGCTGATCCCGCCGTCGACCACGAGCGATTGTCCGGTGATGTAGCTCGCCTGATCGGAGACAAGGAAGCGGATCGCGTCGGCCACCTCGGCCGCGGCGCCGATCCGGCGCAACGGCACCGCCCCGGCCGCCGCGCGCAGCCCCGCCGCTCCCACGCTGGCGCCCTCGTCCAGCGACTGGGGCGTCTCGATCAGGCCGGGCAGCACCGCGTTCACCCGGATCGCGCGCGGTCCCAGCTCGACTGCCAGGCTGCGGGTCAACCCCAGCATGCCGGCCTTGGCGGCGGCGTAGTGAGCGTGTTCCGCCCAGCCGAAAACGCCGCCGGCGATCGAGGAGACGCAGACCAGCGCTCCCCCGGCGGCCATCCGTGCCGACGCGGCCCGCGCGGTGCGCATGACGCCGCCCAGGTCGACGTCGAGCAGGTCGCGCCATCGCTGGTCGGACAGCGAACCGATCGGGTCACGGCGCAGTACCCCGGCATTGGCCACCGCGATGTCCAGCCGGCCCCACGAGGCGGCCGCCCGTTCGCAGGCGGCGTCGACCTGCTCCGTGCTAGTGACATCGGCCTGGACGACGACGCACTCCCCGCCGTCGCGGCGGATCCGCTCGGCCACCGCGTCGGCCGGATGCGGATCGCCGGCGAAGGTGCCCACCGCCACGCGGGCTCCGGCCGCGGCGAGGGCGACCGCCACCGCCGCTCCGATACCGGACGACGCCCCGGTCACCAGCGCGACCCGGCCGGCGAGGATGGGCCCTACGTCGCTCGCCGCGCCCGGCGGCGCCCATCGGTCCGACCGGCGAGCGCCGACCTCGGCCACGACCTGACGGATGACCTCTTCGAGATCGCCGTCGCCGACCCGGGCGAGCACCTCGCCGAGGGCCTGCCGGACCAGCTCCTCGGTTCTGGCCGCCGGGCCGCCGTCGACCGGGCGAGCGCGGAGCTCGATGCCCAGATCCCGGGCCCGGTCGCGGGCGAGCGGTGACAGGATCTCGCCGGGCGCGACAGCGAGCGAGTCACCGCCGCTGGCTGCTATGCGCTCGACGTCCCCGACGCGGATCAGTCGCCCCATCTCACTCCCCTGTGGTCAGACACGTTTCCTGGCGGGCGGACGGCGCGGTATCAGGACGCGCGCCCGCGCCCTTGCGGGAGGATCGCCTCCACCTCGCTGTGCGGCCGCGCGATCACGTGCACGGAGACCAGGTCGCCGACGGCCTCCGCCGCCGCGCCACCGGCATCGGTCGCCGCCTTGACCGCACCGACGTCGCCCCGCACAAGCACGGTCACGTACCCGCCGCCGATGTACTCCGAGCCGACGAGCAGAACGTTCGCCGCCTTCACCATCGCGTCGGCCGCCTCGATCGCGCCGACCAGTCCACGGGTCTCCACCATGCCCAGGGCACTCTGCTGGCTGTCTGCCACTGTCGTCCTCCTCTATCGTTCTGGCGGGTCAGCGCCAGACCTCGGTCAGCGATCCGTCCTCGTGACCGAGGACCCACTTGTCCATCTCGTCGAGCACCTTCTCCCGGGTCATCCGCGGGTCCACCTTGCGGATCTGCCGGTCGAACTCTTGGTCGAAGCTGTCCCGTACGGCGTCCGACTCGAACTCGTACATCGCCTGGACGTGCCAGGCGTAGTCGCTGCTCGGCGGCGCCACCAGCACTCGGCCGGAGACGTAGCCGGGAAACCGCTGGAGCACCTCGGCGACGTGGGTGCGGTAGAACGCCAGGAACTGATCTCGTTCCGACTCGCGGACCCGCCAGTTGTCGATCAACCAGCACGCCTGCTCGGCACGCGGACGGTCGTCCGGCCGCCCGGCCCGGCCGGGGCGGGACGCCGGCCGCGCCGGGGCGGGACGCCGGGCCGCCCGCGTGTCACCGCTGCCGTTCTGCTCCGGCTGCTGCTTGGCCAGCTCCCGGGTGATCGACCGGACGAGCTGATCGAGTGCGCGTTGATCCACCTGATCTCCTGTCGGTTAGGGCTGACCCGGGGTCTGCGGGCCGTCGTCACCGGCCGGCGGGCCACCCGCCTTGCCACGCCTGCCGCCCGGCGCCTTCCGTGCTGCGGCTCCGCCCGGCGCCCGAGTTCCGCGTCCGTCCGCCGGAGTTTCACTTCCGCCCGCCGGAGTTCCGTTCCGGTCCGGCGGAGTTCCGGTCTCCGGCGCCGGTTCGGCGTACGCCCGGCCCCGGCCGCGGACGACCGGCGCTCCGACCCGGCCCCCGACGCGGACCGTGCGCTCGCGCAGGACCGGGTCCAGATCGGTGGCGACCCGGCCGATCACGCTGTGTGCGGTGACCACGTCGGGCCCGAGGCCGCCGAGCACCGCGTCCACCGCCGCCCGGACCGAGTCCACCGCACCGCGCAAGGTGACGACCACCTGGCCCTCGTGCATGTAGGCGAATCCGGCCACGGTCACCGCGGCGGTGTTCGCGGCGAGGTTGGCCGCGCGGAACGCGGAGGCGAGACCACGCACCTGCAATGTCCCTACCGAGTCGGCCATGCTCAGTTCCCCGCTCCGCCGGCCATGCCCGGCACGTCGATGCGGTCGACGATCGCCACGACCGCCGCGTCGACCTCGTTGTCGGCACCCACGGCGCGCCGGGCGGCACTGCCACGCGTCACCAGCACCACCTCGGAGACACCGGCGCCCACCCGGTCGACCGCCACGTATGCCGGCCCCGATGCGGCGCCGGGCACCTCGACCGGAACGACCACGAGCAGGCTGCGCCCTTCCAGGCCGGCTGTTTTCGTGGTCGCGACAACCGATCCGACCACCTGTGCGAGTTCCATGCGTCCCCTCGGTGTCGAGCGACGTGATCAGGCAAACATGCGGGAGCCACCAGCGCAAGGGTTTGTATACGAAATTTCGTTCCGGCCGCTAGGGGTCGGCCGCCGGCAGCACTACCGACTGCTCTGTAAGCTCCGCTATTTTAGTGCCAACGCTGGCGTAGCCGGACCGTTTCGGAGACTATCGAGCTGCCTGATTGTGTACAGTTCGCGGACGCGAACCAATCCCGGGAGGCATGTATGACCCAGTCCGACACCTACTTCGTCAAGTCGATCGGCGACGGCGCGAAAGTGACGTTCGGTGGCGCCGAGATCGCCGGTCACACCATCAAGGGCCGCGGCAGCGGCGAGCTCCTGGTCCATGGCGCCGGCACGCTGCTGGTGCACCTCAAGGCCGAGGCGGGCTTCGACCAGGACGGCCACATGCACCCGGACCACGAGAGCATCGGATACGTGGTCTCCGGGAAGTTCGAGATGAAGGTGGGCGACGGCCCGGTCCAGATCCTGGAGGCCGGCGACACCTGGTACCACCCGGCGAACACTTGGCACACCTGCAAGGCGTTGGAGGACGCGGTGGCGCTGGAGTTCCACGCGCCGCTCCGGCCGGATCTGCTGAAGCTGTTCGGTCAGGCCTGATCGGTGGACGCGACCGACCTGATCGAGGAGTGCTACCGGCGCGGGTGGACCGACGGCCTGCCCGTCGTGCCGCCCACGCCGGACCGTGTCGAGGCGATGCTGGGCGACGCGGTGGACCGCCGGGACGAGCCGATCGCGTTGCTCGCCCCGGCCGGCGGCGTGGCCACCCGGGAGAAGATCGCGGCGAACGCCGTGATGGCCGGGTGCCGGCCCGGATACCTGCCCATCGTGGAGGCCGCCGTACGGGCCGCCGCCGAGCCGGCGTTCAACCTGGACCGGGTGCTCACCACAGCTTCCAGCCAGAGCCCGGTGCTGCTGGTCAACGGGCCGGCCAGTGGAGCGGTGGAGGCCAGTGGCGACTGGGAGGCACTGGGGTCCAAGGCCCGCGCCAACGCCACCATCGGCCGGGCGTTGCTGCTGGTGCTGCGCAACGTCGGCAGCCACCGCACCGGCGGGCTCGACCACGCCACCCTCGGTCATCCGGGCAAGTACAGCTACTGCTTCACCGAGCACCTGGCGTTGAGCCCGTGGGACAGCTGGCACACCGAGCGCGGCCTCGACCCGGATCGATCCTGGGTCAGCGTCTTCTCCGCCGAGGCGCCGTTGACCATTGTGGACATGGGCCACGACAGTGGCGCCGCCGTGCTCCGGACCATCTGCGAGAGCCTGGCCATCCCGGGCACCTACAACGCCTATTTCCGGCAAGACCTGTGGCTGGTGCTGTCCCCGCAGCACGCGGGGCTGATCGCCCGGGACGGACTCTCCCGCGCCGACGTTGCGCTGCACGTCTTCGAGCACGCCCGGCTCGACCCGGACCGGCTGCGCGGGCGGGGTCTCTACGGATACCTGGATGAGTTGCTCCCGCCCACCTGGCTGGACGACGGCCCGGTGTCCATCGTCGATTCCCCCGACCGGATCCTCGTCGCCGTGGCCGGCGGCGACTTCGGTGGTTACACGGCAGCGCTGTTCGGCTCCGGCAGCACCACCACCGCCGCGGTGGAGGCGGCCGCCCGGCCCGTCACCACGAGGAGTGCCTCATGACCTTGATCGACCCCACCGGGACCAGGCACTACGACCGTCCGCTGTGCCCGCGCTCACTCGGCGCCGAACCGCGGATCGGCCTGGTGGACGGGACGCTGAACAAGGGCAGCCATTGGGGGCAGGGCATGCTCGACGCCGCCGAGGCGAACCTGCGCACGCGGCTGCCCGGCGCGGTCTTCGGCCGGGTGTCGCTCAACCCGCTCGACAACCCGCCCCCCGACCTCTGGGCGGCGTCGATGGCGACCCGGCACGACGCGCTGGTGGTGGTCGGCGGCGACTGTGTCACCTGCATGTCGCGCGGGATCCGGGACGCGATCTGGGCCGAGCTGGCCGGGTTGCCGTCGGCGGTGGTCTGCACCGCCGCGGTCGAGGAGATCGTGCGGCAGGTCTGCGACACGTACGGCATGCCCGCGCTGCATGTGTTCCGGGTGCGGGAGAGCCTGTTCGGTCAGCCGCGGGAGAAGATCGCCGAGCTGGTCACCCCGTACATCGGAGGGCTGGCCGGCGCGCTCACCGACTGAACGCCGGGTGAGCGCGCCGCACCGTTCAGCGGAACAGAACCGTGGCCAGCCGCCGCATGTCGTCCATCGGGAACTCGTCACCGCCCCGCCGCATGTCCTCGTCCTCCAGCGAGGCGTAAGACCAGGCGGAGTAGCCGTGGTTCGGCCCGAGGATCTGGATCGAGACGTGACTGGCGCCGGCCTCCAGGTGCTCCTGCACGCGGTCGCGGATCGCCGCCGGCTCGCCCCAGGCGACCAGAGCGTCGGTCAGCCGGTCGTTGCCGCCGTCGGCGAGGTCGGCCTCGGTCCATCCGGCCCGCAGGAGCGAGTTCCGGTAGTTCTCGAGGCGAAGGTAGTTGGCGAAGTGCTCGCGGGCGATCCGCCGGGCCTTCTCCGCGTCGGTGGTCACCACCACCGCCAGCTCCGGAGCCAGGATCGCGTCCGGGCCGAGCAGCTTACGGGCGCCGGCGGTGTGCACCGGCATGGTGAGGTAGGGGCAGGACCCGTCGGCGTGGTCCCGGGCCAGTTCCAGCATCTTCGGCCCGAGCGCGGCGATCACTCGGGGCACCCGTCCGACCGGACCGTTCCAGCGGAACGGCGCGGAGTCCATCATCTGCAGATACGAGCGCATGGTGGCGATCGGCCGGGAGAAGTCGTGCCCGCGCATGGCGACCGACGGGCGGTGGCCGATGCCCACGCCCAGCAGGAACCGGTCCGGGTAGGCGTCGATCAGCGTGCGGGCGCCGTTGGCCATCGCCATCGGGTCCCGGACCCAGATGTTGGCGATGCATGTGGCGACCGCGATGCCGGTGGTGCCGCCGAGGGTCACCGCCGCGTGGGTGAGCGCCTCCTTGCCGGCCGACTCCGGGAGCCAGACGGTGCCGAAGCCGAGATCGGCTGCCGCCTGCACGGTCTCGTTCGCCGCGCGCGCCGTCATCAGGTTGAGGTGGCCGCTGAAGAGTCCGATCCGACCCAGGTCCATACCGTCGACACCTCCGGTCCGAGTGGGCGCGGCTGGCCCGCGTCGCTTGAGACCCTACCGATGAATTGTATACATTTCAAGAAGTCGCATTCATCGGAGGTCAGATTGAACCAGCTAATTGCCAGAGCAGCTCGAATCGCCCTTGAATATTGCATGCACGTAGGGGCCGACGATCGCGTCCTGATCGTTCACGACGACACCGCCGCACCGGACACCGTCGACGCCTTCGTGGCCGCCACCGGCGGCCTGGGCGCCGAGGTCACGGTGCTGCGCTATGCCCCTCGCACGTTCGTCTCGATGCGCGAGTTCGGCCGGTTCGCCGAGGCCAGCGTATGGGCGGACGACCGGCACGCGCCGGAGACCTTGCTGGCCGCCCTGGGCGCCGCCGACGTCGGCCTCATCCTCAACGCCGACCTGCGGCTGCTCTTCGACCCACGTTTCCTCGCCACCCTGTCCGGGACCCGGATCGGCTGGATCCCGTACCTGGACGCCGACAACATCCAGCGTCTGTTGCCGTCCTCCGCCGACGAGGTCGCCGAGCTGCATCAGGCCTCGACGGTGGTCGGAGAGGCGATGGCCGCCACCACCGAGGTGACCATCGGCGATGCCAACGGCACCGACCTGCGGATGCGCATCGGCGCGCACCGGATCAACTGGTCGACCGGCGTGCACATGCAGGGCCGGGGCATCGGCGGCGTGCAGATCTGGCCCGGCGGACAGATCTCCACCGCTCCGGACATCGGCTCGGTCAGCGGCCGGCTGGTCATCGACCGCAGCGTCAACGCACCGGAGTACAAGGAGCTTCTGGACCCGATCGGTTTCACCGTGGTCGACGGCCTGGTGACCGACATCGACGGCGGAGTCGAGGCGGAGCGGATGAGGCGTTACCTCAGCTCGCTCGACCACCCCGGCGCCTACCACCTCACCGAGCTGGGCATCGGCACCAACGCCCGATGTGTCGCCGCCGGTTACGCCGGTCCGTGCGAGGACACCCACACGTGGGGTGCCTTGAGCATGGCGTTGGGCGCCGACGTCCACCTGGGCGGCGTCACCCGGGCACCGTGTCACGTGGACATGACCGCCCGCTCGGCGACTGTCGCATTCGACGGAAAGACCGTCGTGGACGAGGGACGGCTGGTGGTCTGAGCACCACGAACCACGGAGAGGCCGGGCCGACGACAATGGCGGCCCGGCCTCGACGCCGAACGGCTACCGCTGGATGTCGCGAAGCGCCGTGGTCAACTCGCGAAGGTCGTCCACCTGCTCCAGCCGGCCGACGATCGCGATCACGTCATCGATCGCCGCGTCGGTGAGGATGCCGGCGCTCAGCTTGCGGAACTTCTCCGCCGTCTCGTCGTCGGTCAGCGGGTTGTCCGGGTCGCCCTTCGCCGCCACGACCTGTTCGGAGAGGGTCCGCCCGTCGCGCGTGACGATCACGACGCGGGCCGGCAGATGCTTGGGCGCCATCGCGTCGAGCTCCGGGTCGAGGATCATCTCCACCCGGTCCTGCAGCGCGGCGACGCCCGGCGCGGCGAGTTTCTCGGCGGTGAACTGCGGCAGCGAGACCTGCCGGTCGGTGATCGCCGCCGAAACCAGGTACGGAATGCTCATCGCGGCGTGCACGTGCCGGTCCGGATGCTTCTTCCCGAGCGTTTCGGCGGCCACCTGGTAGGTGTGCACCTCGATCCGGTCGACGTCGTCCGGCCGGAGGTCGTACCGCTCGGTCAGGGCCAGCGTCGCGTCCACGGCGGCGTGCGTCGCCGCCGACGACGAATGCACCTTCTGGCCGGTGAACGGCAGCTCGAACCGCTCACCGAGCCCTTCCATCAGCCGGTCGTAGTCGGCGCCGTCGGTGCAGACCACGTTGCAGTAACCGCCGTACGGGTCCTCCAGCACGGTGTCTCCCGCGGTGTAGCCGGCCTGGGCCAGCAGCGCCGCATAGACGCCGTTCTGCGAGGCGTGACCGGACAGCAGGTACCACGCGTCGTGCCAGAAACAGGCCGAGATCAAGCCGGCCGCCTGATTGCCGGCCAGGCCGAGCACGGCGCAATAGGTGTCCTCGCCGCGCAGCCCGAGCATCTTCGCCGCGGCCACCGCGGCGGCGAAGACGTTGCAGCCACCGCGCGGGTGCCAGCCGGTGTTGAAGGCGTCCAGCCCGACCGCGGCACCGACCCGCCAGGACAGCTCGTAGCCGGCCACGATGGCGACCAGCGCCTCCTGCCCGGAGCTGCCCTGCGCCTCGCCGACCGCCAGGACGGCCGGATGGGTGCCCACGCCGGGATGCCCCAGCGACTCCTTGCACACGTCGTCGAGCTGGGGGGTGGAGGACCCGGCCACGCCGTTCAGGAACGCGGCCCGGTCCATCGCCACCCGCAGGTCGGTCGAGAGCACGGTGGACTGTTCGTTGCCGCCACCGAGCCGCAGCGAGATCTCCCGGGCCTTGACGACGTGCGGCCGGGTGCCGCCGGCGAGTCCGGCGCCCAGGTAGTCCAGGAGCAGCCGCTTGGCCTGACCGATGATCTCGGCCGGCAGGTCGGCATAGGTCAGCGAGTCGATGAATCCGGCGATCCGGCGGGTTGCGTGCGGCTGGATGCTCTCGCCCATGTCAGCCCTTCTTCATGCGGTAGGTGAACAGTTGGCCGGTAGGCGTGTTCTGGTAACCCTGGACATTGGCACCCAGCGCGTGGAGATAGCGCTGCTCGACCAGATAGACCTGCGGCGTGGTCTCGACGATCAGGTCCGAGGCCTGCGCCAGCAAGGCGTCCCGGTCCGGCCCCGGCGCGGTGGTGAGCACCTTCGCCACGAGTTCGTCGTACTGCTTGTTGTTGTAACCGAAGCTGTTCTGGAAGCTGACCGTCGTGTTGTAGAGGTTCAGCGAGTAGAACGGGTCACCCACCGCGGGTGGCTCCAGGTAGATGACGCCCTGGTAGTTGCCTTTGAAGTAGGTGTCGCTGAACTCGGTGGCGCCCGGGATCACCTTGACCGAGGCGGTGACCCCGACGTTCTTGAGCATGTTCTGGATCTGCACCGCCAGCGATTGCGCGTAGGCGCCCGGGCGGGTCGGCGAGGCCAGGATCTCGAAGCTGAGGTTGCCGACCCCGGCCTGCTGCAGCAGGGTCTTGGCCTGCTCCGGATCGAACTCGAACTTCTTGGCGTCCGGGCCCGGAGTCCAGTACACCTCGCTCAGACCGGTGGTAGCCGGCTTGAACAGGCCCTTGTACACGCCGGTGACCAGCGCCTGCCGGTCGATGGCCATGGAGATCGCCTTACGGACGTTCGGGTCGGTGAACGGACCGGACTTCTGGTTCAGCATCAGCGTGTCGCGGTTGGGCGAGACGCAGTTGATGAGCTGGGCACGGTCGCTCTTGTCCACCTGCGTGTACTGGTCGAAGGACAGCCTCTCGGCGTAGTCGGCCTGGCCGGTCTCGACCAGCTGGAGGCGGGTCGAGGCGTCCGGCACGCTACGGATGACCAGCTTGCCGAGGTTGCCGCGGTTGGCCTTGTCCCAGAAGTTCGGGTTGGGCGACAGGTCGATCTGGCTGCTCGGCTGGAGCTGGTCGAGCTTCCACGGGCCGAAGTTCGGCATCGCGGTCGCCAGGTAGGTCTCCGCCCACTCCTCACCGTTGGCGTTCTTCTTGGCCTCGGTCGAATCGATGACGCCGAGCATCGGATACGTGAAGATCGCGACGTCCAGCGAGGTCGGCTGGGTCAGGTTGACGGCGACGGTCCGGTCGTCCTTGGCCTCGAACGGCTTGGTCTTGTCGAACTTCGCCACGTCGAACATGAGGAAGCGAGCGACGTTGCTCAGCTTGTTGGCCCGGTCCAGGGTCCAGACCACGTCCTGCGCCGTCATGGCGTTGCCGGCCGGGCTCTGCACGCCCTGCCGCAGGGTGAAGAGGAGTTGCTTGCGGTCGGGGCTGTAGTCCCATTTCTCGGCCAGCCGCGGGCTCAGGTTGGACGCGTCGGCGAGCCGGTCGCAACCGCCGCCGGCCACCTTGTTCGCGTCGAACTCGACCAGCGTCGAGGCCCATTCGTACATCACGAGCCGGCTCGCGTCACCTTCGTAGTGCTTCCAGACGTCCAGACCGGCCGGCACGCCGGCGGCGGCGTACACGAAGGTGGGGTTGGTGGTGCCGCCCTGGCTGGTGGAGGAGTCGGCGGAGCAAGCGGCGGTGCCGGCGGCCAACGCCGCGGTGAGCACGACGCCGAGCCAGCGGAGACGGCGAAATTTTCTAGGAGACATCAGGGTCCCCTTTCTCGTCGCAGAGATGTCAGGTGACCGACCGGTCGAACTCGACCGCCGTCCGCGCGCACACGGGCGACCAACGCACGGGAAAGTTGTATACATGTTGAACCTTCCAGGTCAAGGTTCGTTACAAACTCGCTTGTAAATCTCAACCATCTAGCTCGCCACGCCTGGCTTTGCATGCAACTATCGAGCGACCTCATGGACAGGCATCGGCTCGGACAGGGGTGCGCGGACGCACCGGACGACATGCCCGGGATCGATGCCACGCAGCGGTACCGGTGGCACGGCGCACCGGTCCAGCCGGATGGGACACCGCCCGTAGAGGAAGCACCCGGCCGGCAGGCTGGTCGGGCTGGGGATCTCGCCGCGCAAGGCGAACTCGTAGTCCCGGCCCACCTGCGGGTCCGGGCTCAGGTAAGCGCTCAACAGCGCGCGGGTGTAGGGGTCCTGCGGGTCGTCGACCACCCTGGCCACCGGACCCATCTCGCGCACCTGGCCCAGATACAGCACCGCCACCCGGTGCGCGACATAGTTCACTGTGGACAGATCGTGGGAGATGTAGAGGTAGGACATGCCCAGCTGCTCCTGGAGCCGGTGCAGCAGCTTGAGGATCTGAGCCTGCACGGACAGATCCAACGACGAGGTCGGCTCGTCCAGCACCAGCAGCTTCGGCCGGGTCACGATCGCCCGGGCGATGCCCACCCGCTGCTGCTGGCCGCCGCTCATGGCGCGCGGGAGACGATCGGCATAGGAACTCTCGAGGCCGACCTCGCGCATGGTCTCGAACACTCGCTCCTGGCGCTCGGCACGGCTCAGTTGCGGTTCGTGGATGGCCAACGGCTCGGCGATGATGTCGCCGACCCGCATCCGCGGGTTCAACGACTCGTACGGCTCCTGGAAGACCACCTGCATGGTGGAGCGCATCCGGCGCAGCGGCTCCCGGCCGAGCGAGCGGACGTCCTGCCCGTCGATCTCGATCGTGCCCGCGTCCGGCTCGATCAGGCGCAGCAGCAGCCGGCCGATCGTCGACTTGCCCGATCCGCTCTCACCGATCAGCGCCAGGGTCTCGCCCTCGCCGATCGCGAACGAGACGTCGTTGACCGCGTGGACAGGCTCGCCGTTCGCCCGATGGAACGCCTTGGACAGTCCCTCAACCCGCACGAGCGACACGAACGCTCACCTCTTCCTCGGCCCGGTGACAGGCGACCGTCCGGCCGCCATCGAACGCCGTCCGCTGCTCCGGCACCACCGATCGGCACTGCTCCAGCACGAAGCTGCAGCGGTCGGCGAACGGACAACCCGGTGGATAGTCGACGAGATCGGCGACACGGCCGCGCAGCGTGTGCACCTCCGCGCCTCGGCGGGGCACCGAGTTGAGCAGGCCGAGGGTGTAGGGGTGCGCCGGCCGGACGAAGACCTCGTCGACCCGGCCGCGTTCGACGACCTTGCCGGCGTACATGACCACCACCTGGTCGCAGTACTGGGCGACCACCCCGAGGTCGTGGGTGACCAGCAACATGGAGCGGCCGCTGGTGAGGACCAGATCGCGCATCAGGTCGAGGATCTGGCGCTGGATCGTGACGTCGAGCGCGGTGGTCGGCTCGTCGGCCACGATCAGCCGCGGATCGAGCACCAGCGCCATGCCGATCACCACCCGCTGCGCCATACCGCCGCTCAACTCGTGCGCATAGCCGTCGACCACCCGTTCCGGACCGGGGATGCCGACCGCCTTCAGGGTGTCGAGGGTGATGGCCCGGGTCTTCGCGTGCGGCATCCGCCCCCGGTGCGTGGTGATGACGTTGTGGAACTGGTCGCGAATCCGCAGGATCGGGTTCAGGGCGCCGAACGGGTTCTGCGCCACGAAGCCGATCTCGTTGCCCCGCACCTGCCGCAGCTTGCGCTTCGACATCCGCAACAGGTCCGCGCCCTCGAAGATCGCCTCGCCGGAGACCGTGTGCCCGGGAGGCCGGATCAGCCCGAGCACCGAGCGGATAGTCGCCGATTTACCGCAACCGCTCTCGCCGACCAGCCCCACGATCTGCCCTGACGGCACCTCGAGCGAAACGTCGTTGACCGCTCGCACCAGTCCACGGCGGGTGTCGAAATGCGTCGTGATGCCGTTCACCGTCAGCATGTGACCACCCCTAGTCCGACTCCGAGGCCAGCTGCAGGCCGTCTGCGATGAGGTTGAAGCAGATGACGGTGAGCAGCACCGCGAGGCCCGGGAACGCCACGACCCACCACTGGCCGATGGTCATCTGGCGAGCGCCCTCCTGGATCATCAGGCCCCAGCTCGGATTGGGCGGCGAGACGCCGACGCCGAGGAAGCTCAGTGCGGCGATCACGATGATCGCCTGAGCCGCGGCCAGCGACGACTGCGCGAGCGTCACCCCGGCGACGTTCGGCAGGATGTGTTTGACCAGAACGCGATATCGCGTCGCGCCGGCGGCCCAGGCCGCCTCGATGAACCGGCTCTCCCGCATCGCCAGCGCCTCGCTGCGGATCAGCCGCATGAATCGGGGCACGTTGATGATCATGACGGCGAGAATCACGTTCTGGAGCTTGTTGCCGGTCAGCGTCACGATCGCGATCGCGATGATCACCAGCGGGAACGCCTGGAAGACGTCCAGCCCGCGCATGACCCGCTCCGGCCACCGCCCCTTCGTGCTGACCAGCAGGCCGAGCGGGACCCCGACCAAGAGCGAGACCAGCGTGCCGATCACCGCCAGCGGCAGATCCCGGCCGGCCGAGGCGATGGTGCGGGAGAACACGTCGAAGCCGTCGCCGTCGGTGCCGAACCAGTGGGCGGCACTCGGCGGCAGGGAGGTGGCCGACGGGTCGGGCGCCGTCGGACTGTAGGGCAGCGGCAACCAGAAGCCGGCCGCGAGGAGCGCCAGGATGACGCCCACCCCGACCAGAATCGCCGGCCGCGAGGTGGCCTTGGTGAGGATCTGACGCCGCCGGGCCGCCCCGGGCGCGATGTTCGCCGCCGCGGCGGCCTCCATTGTCTCACTCATTCGTACCTGACCCGGGGATCGAGAAGCATGATCATGACGTCCAGCAGCAGATAGAGGACGATGGTGATGACGCCGGTGGCCAGCACGAAGCCCTGGATCGCCGGCATGTCCACGGCCAGGATCGAGTCCAGTGCCCACTGGCCGGCGCCCTGCCAGGAGAAGATCGTTTCCACGATCGCCGCGCCGCCGACCAGCGAGCCGAAGAGGATCGCGCCGTAGGTGATGATCGGCGCCCGGGCCTGGAGGTAGGCGTACCGGACGACCTGCCATTCGGAGAGCCCGCATGCCCGGGCGAACTCGACCTGGGGTGAGTTCAGCGCCGGGACCATTGTGGAGCGCGTCATCTTCGCGAAGAACGCCGCGTAGACCACACCGAGCGCGATCACCGGCAACATCAGGTGCCACAGCGCCTGGCCGAACAGGTCGGGCCGGCCGGCCAGCAGGGTGTCGATCAGGAGGAACCGGGTGACCGTCGGTACCGCCTCGGCGCCGAGGCCGATCCGGCCGACCGGCGGCGGCGCCACCCCGGCCAGGTAGAACAGCACGAAGATGAGACCGAGCGCGAGGACGAAGTCGGGCACCGACTGAAGCAGCGAGACGACCGCACGGGAGAACCGGTCGTACCAGCTGCGGCGAAGGTAGGCGCTGATCGTGCCGAGCAGCAGACCGAACACGGCCGCGAAGGCCAGCGCGAGCGCCACCAGCTCGATCGTGGCCGGGAGCCGGTTGCCCAACTCGGTGAGTATCGGCTGGCCGGTGAAGAACGACGTGCCGAGGTCACCCTGGATCGCGTGCCACAGATAGTCGACGTAGCGGACCCCGATCGACCGGTCCAGCCCGAGCCGGTGCTCGGTCGCGGCGATCTCCGCCGGCGAGGCGAAGTTGCCGGCGACCGTCACGGCCGGGTTGCCGGGCATCAGCTCCACCAGGCCGAAGGACAGCGTGATCAGGACGAACAGCGACACCGGCAGGAGGAGCAGCCGTCGGCCGATCAGCTTCAGTACGGTCATATCCACGCCTCCGCGACCCTGGTATGCATCTGGGTCCCCGAACTCGTAGTTGTGGTTATCTATTGCCTGGTCGGTGCACTCATAACCAATCGAGACACCTCGCTAACGTATACAATCTGGCGGCTGTGGCGCCAGACACACACGATTTCATTTCAGCCTGTCGGCTCCGGCTCAGCGGACCGCCCGCCGGAGCGCAGGACCAGCACCACGCCCAGCAGGATGGCCACCGCACCGACCAGCTCGACGGCCCGGATCCGTTCGCCGAGAAAGGCGAAGCCGGCCAGGAAGGCGAAGACGGGAATGAGGAACGCCGAGAGGCTGGCGTGCAGCGCCGTCCCGTGCCGCACCACGATGAGCTGGAGCAGGAAGCTCACCCCTTTCGCCATCGCGCCGCTGTAGATCACCGCCGCCACGAAGATCAGCGTCCAGTTCGCCGCGAGGCCGTGCACCAGATAACTCGCCAGGAGCAGCACCGGCACACCGAGAGCCATCTGCATGGCGAGGAAGGAGGTGACCGGGACCTGCCCCTGCACCGACTTCATCGCCAGCAGCCCGACCGACCAGCCGAACGACCCGAGGAGCATGAACAGGACGCCCAGCACCTCGCCCTGGCCGGTGCCCCAGGCGATGCCGGCGACTCCCGCCAGCCCCAGGAACGCTCCCACCGGGCCGTGCCAGGTGTGCCGATGTCGCAGCACCACCAAGTCCAGGACCAGCGTGATGATCGGCGTGGTCGCCATCAGCAGCGCGGCCACCCCGGCGCTGACCCGCTGAACGCCCAGGCCGACCCCCAGCGACGAGCCCACCGTCATGCCCATCGACACGCCGATCACCCCGGGCAGGGTGTGCCGGGGCAGCCGCAGCGGCTTCCGGCCGGCCCGGGCGGCGATCACCAGCGTCATCAAGCCCACCACGGTGGCCAGCGCCTGGATGGTGAGGGGGTCGGACTCGCGCAGCGCGAACTTCAGCGCCACCATGTTGCATCCGAGGATGGCGGCGATGCCCACCACCAGCGCCAGGACGGTGAGCCGTCCGTGTGGCCCGGCCTCCTCGGCGGGTTCGCCGACCGGCTGGTCCGCCATCCGTTACCAGGTGCGCCGTGGCGGCGACTTGATCTCCAGCCACACCGCTCCCTCGTCCAGAGCCAGCATCTCGTGCGGGACGTCAGGCGGGTGCAGGAAGCCGTCCCCGGCCGACAGCTCGCTCGTCACGCCGCCGATGACCGCGCGCACCCGGCCCCGGACCACGTAGCCGACGCTCTCGTGGTCGTGCACATGCCGGGGCGAGCCCGCGCCCGGCGGCATGGTCACCTCGACCATCAGCATCCGGTCGTGCTCGGCGAGCACCCGTATCTCGGCCGGGGCACTCAACGGCCGCCCCTCGACCCGGTCGATCCGGATCAGCTCCGCGTCCGTGGAGCGGGTCACGCTGCCGGTCATCACAGCTCCCTCAGCAGAGTTCCGAACCCGATCAGCCGGTCGTTGACGCCGTTGGACCGCAGGGCGTGCCACATCGTCGTGGCGTTGATGGCCAGCACGGGTTTGCCCAGCCAGCGCTCCGCCTCATCGGCGAGGGTGAGCATCGACAGGTTCGTGCCGACCTGGATGAAGCCCTCCACGTCGGGCCCGTCCAGGTCGACCAGGGCCTTGCGGAGCCGCTCCTCGGGCACCTCGGAGATCGCGGTGGCGGAGGGGCACTTCAGCCCCTCCAGCCGCACCACGTCCAGCCCGATTTCACCGAAGAACGTCCGCACCTGCGCGTCACCGACCTCCTGGTACGGCGTGACCACCGCGACCCGGCGGATGCCCAGCGCCGCGCAGGCGCGGCCGCAGGCATCGGCGCCGGTCGCCACATCCAGCCCGGACAGCGCCCGCACCTTCTCGGTGAACGCGTCGTTGCCCGCCTTGCCGCCCCAGAACGTCTCCGCCGACATCCCCATGACGAGATAGTCCGGCTTGACGGTGAGCACGTCCCGGACCGCCGTCGCGGTGGTCGCCCGGATCTGCTGGATCAGCTGCTCGAACGCGTCGTCGTCGTCCGCGGTCGGCTGCTCGATATACATGCGTCCGTAGTGGAAAGTGACGCCCGGCGGCCGCATCAGGCTGTAGTCATGCTCGACGACGCTGTTGGTGGACGGGATGATCACGCCCATCTGAGCGCGATATCCCACCGTGTTGGTCATCCGGTCACTCCTTCGGCAGCGTGCTGAGGTAATCCACCACCCGGTGCGATTGCCAGACATCGGCGTACTTGGCGGCGAGGTCGAAGAGGTTCGCGTGGTGCGGGTCGGGGTGCCGATCGCCCACCGCGTCGCGGACCACCAGCGGGATGAAACCGAACTGCAGGGCGTCCACCGCGGAGGCGCGCACGCACCCGCTGGTGCTGTAGCCCATGACGATGACGGTGTCGATCCGGAGCGCCGTGAGTGTCGAGGACAGCGAGGTGCCGAAGAACGCGCTGGCATACTGCTTCACCACGATCGTGTCCCCCGGCTCGGGGGCGACCTCCGGGGCGATCCGGCCCAGGTCGTGGTCGCCGGCGAAGACTGCCAGCGCCGGCACCTTGCGGAAGAAGATGCCGCCGTCTCGGCCGTCCTCGGCGTACCTGACCTGTGTGTAGACCACCGGGATGCCGGCCGCCCTGGCGGCGGCGAGCACGGCGGCGGCCGGAGCCAGCGTGCTCTCCACGGCCGCGTAGAGCGGCGACTCCGGCTCCAGGTACGCCCGCACCATGTCGACGAGCAGCAGCGCGGGCCGGGTGCCGGGATCCAGGGCGGCGTGGAAGCCGGCGGCGGCGTAGTTCGCGTCCAGCTCGGACATCAGCGCTCCCCCGGCCGGCGCCGGAGCGCGGCTACTGCTGCCGCCTGCGCCGCCTCGACGTCACTCTCCCGGCCGCTCACCCAGAGCCGGCCGTACCGGCCGACCGAGGCACAGTTGACCAGCGTCACCGACGCCGCCTTCTCCGCCTCGTTCGCCGCCAGGTTCACGTACGCCGCCGGTGCGCACTCGATCACGGCGAGCGAGTCGCCGGGCACCACCATCGAGCCGCGCCGCGACCGGTTCAACAACTGCGCCTGGTACGCGTGCACGTTGCTGATCCGCTCGGTGGACGTGATCTCCGGAGCCTGGGCGTCGGCCGGGCTCTTGCCGAGGTGGCCCAGGATCGTCTCGCCGGCCATCCGTACCGCGCTCGGATCGAAGCTGTGCACCTCGATCGTGCCGAACTCGCGCTCGACGATCTGCGCTCCGAGGCGCACGTCGGATGACTTCAGCGCGACGTCCACCAGGCGGAAGACCTCGTTGCCCGGGGCGACCTCGACGTACAGCGCGGACATGCCCTTGGTCAACAGATCACCGGAGGTGACCGTGCCGATGTACGCCGCGAATTGCGGCTGGGCCTGGTCGATGAACACGTAGGCACGGATATCGGTCATTGCCGGTCCTCCGTCGCGATGGTGACCGGAGCCCGGTCGTGATATGCCAAGCCGAGCCCGGTGACGAAGAGCGGGTCGCTCGGCACGGTGGTGCGGATACCCGTCGTCTCCGCAACCACCCGGTCGATGCCGGGGAACCGGCAGGTGCCGCCGACCAGGTGGACGGTCTCCACCTCGAACGGCGCGACCACGTCCCGCACGATCACGCCGATCTTCTCGAACACCGGCCGGACGATCGGGAACAGCTCGGCGGCCCGGGCCGGGTCGCGCTTGAGCTCCTCGGCCTCGTCGAACGGCACGCCCAGCGCGCCGGCCAGCACCAGCGACACGTGCGTGCCGCCGGTCGGCTCGTCGGCGACAGTGCACAGTTCGCCGTTCCGGAAGACCGCGATACCGGTGGTGCCGCCACCGACGTCCACGACGGCGCCGTCGGTCACGCCCAGCACCGCGTTCGCCGCGTTCGGCTCGTCCACCAGGCCGGAGCAGGTGAGCCCGGCGCCCTCCAGCACATGCTCCACCGCGCGTACCGAACCGCGTGCGACGCCCGGCGGGAAGCCGCTCGCGGCTTGGGTCAGCGGCCGCCCCAGCCGCTCCTCCACATCGGACTTCAGCGCGCTGAGCAGCCGGACGGCGCCGTGGAAATTCACCACCACGCCGTCCCGCACGACCTTGGCGAACCGGTACGCCCCGGCGACCGGCCAGCCGCGCTCGTCGGTCACCACCACCACCGTGTAGGCGGTGCCGAGGTCCACCCCGACGCGCAGCTCACCGTCGCCGGGCCGGGTCACCGCACCGGCCATCACCTGCCCGGTGCGGGCAAGCAGCTCGTCCAGCGTGCCCGCGGCCGGCGGCCTCACGCCGGCCCCACGGCAACCGATGGAAAAAGACCGGCGCGCGACAGCATCCCCGGCAACGGTTTGCCCAGTCGCTCACTCAGCCACGGGACATGGTCGACCGCGCGCGACAGGTCGATGCCGGTGTGCACGCCCATCCGCTCGAGCATGTACGCGAGGTCCTCGGTCGGCACGTTGCCGGTGGCGGCCGGCGCGAACGGGCAGCCACCGATCCCGCCGAGCGAGGCGTCGAGGGCGCGTACCCCCGCCTCGACGGCGGCGTATGCGTTGGCCAGCCCGGTGTTGCGGGTGTTGTGCAGGTGACAGCGCAGCGGCACGCCCGGCGCCTCACGGGCGGCGGCGGACAGCTTGGCCGTCACGCCGACCGGATCGCCCACCCCGATGGTGTCGGCCAGAGCGAGCTCGTCCACCCCGATCTCGGCGATGCGGGCGGTCAGCCGGGCCACGGTGTCGACGGCCACCTCACCCTCGAACGGGCAGCCCATCGCGGCGCCGATGGTCACCGACCGGCGCATCCCCGCATCCTTCGCCCGACCGGCGATCGCCGCCCACCGCTCCAGTGTCCCCGCCACACCGGTGCCCTGGTTGCGATTGCTGAACGTCTCGGTGGCCACCACGACGAAGTTGATCTCGTCGACGCCGGCGGTCACCGCACGGTCGAAGCCGCGCTCGTTCACCACCAGACCAGCGAACGCCACCCCGGGACGGCGCTGCACGCCCGCCATCACCGCCTCGGCGCCGGCCATCTGCGGGACGTGCCGGGGGCTGACGAAGCTGACCGCCTCGATCCGGCGGGCGCCGACCTCCATCAGCCGATGGATGAGCGCGATCCTCGTCTCGACGTCGAGAACGGTGGACTCGTTCTGGAGCCCATCCCGTGGTGCGACCTCCACGATGTCGACGGTCTCCGGCATCAACCCCTCCTTGCCTCGGTCACACTGTATGCAATCTGAGCCACCGATAGCAATCTTCCCGGCAAAGTGCCTGCGAAGGACCTGCGCGGGGCTTCGCCGCCAATCATTCTGCATACATTAAGCAGAACGCGATCAGCACTCGCGGAGCAGCGACCCCGCGCCGTGGACGCGGTCGGTGACGCCGTGGGACCGCAGCGCGTGCCAAAGCGTGGTCGCGTTGATCGCCAGCACCGGCTTGCCCAGCCAGCGCTCGGCCTCGTCGGCCAGCGCCACCATCGACATGTTGGTTCCCACCTGCACGATCGCGTCGACGTCCGGCCCGTCCAGGTCGCGTAACACCCGGATCAGCCGGTCCGGCGGCACCGCGGCGATGTCCAGCGCCGTCGGGCACCGCAACCCGGCGAACCCCACCACGTCGAACCCGGCTTCGGTGAAGAACCGGGTCACGTTGACGTCGGCGATCGGCTGATAGGGCGACAACACCGCGATCCGGCGCGCACCCAATGCGGTGAGGCCGTCCCGGCAGGAGGTGGCGCCGGTGGACACGCCCAGACCGCCGGACATCCCGGTGACCCGCTGCTCGAAGGCGCGATTGCCCTCGACACCGCCCCAGAAGGTCTCCGCCGACATCCCCATCACCAGGCGGTCCGGCGCGCAGGTCAGCACATCGCGGATCGCCACCGTGAGGGAGGCGCGGATCTGGACGAGCAGAGCCTCGAACTGCTCGTCGTCGGCGATCTGCGGCTGCTCGATATACATCCGGCCGGCATGGAAGGTCACCCCCGGCGGGCGCATCACATTCATGTCGTGCTCGACCACCGTGTTGGTGGACGGCACGATCACCGCCATCTTGGCTCGGTACCCGGTGATGTCGGGCATACGCGCCCCCACTGGAATCCATGGCGGCCGATCCGCCCCGGTGCGCGCGGACAGCGATGCTCAGGGCATGCCGTGCGCATAGTCCAGCGAAGTGTATACAGAATCCGGCGCGTCGCTACCGGCCGTTTCGACCAGAGCAGCGTCGAAGATGTGCCGGGCCGCAAGGATATGTGAGCGCATGACCGACTCGGCCCAGACGCCGTCCTTGACCCGGAACGCCTCGATC
Organism: Paractinoplanes rhizophilus; assembly: GCF_042664765.1. NCBI lineage: Bacteria > Bacillati > Actinomycetota > Actinomycetes > Micromonosporales > Micromonosporaceae > Paractinoplanes > Paractinoplanes rhizophilus. The sequence goes on from NZ_JBHTBJ010000025.1 coordinate 94,443, forward strand.
AGCTCCCGGTGATGTGCGAAGCTGCGCTCCAGGCCTCGCCGCGAATAGCGCTGGAAGGTGCGGTGCACCAGGGGCACCTGGACTGTCGCCGTGGTCAGCGTACGCAGCAGCGGGCTGCCGGCGGCAACCATGATGAGCTGGTGAAACTGGTTGTTCAGCTCGGCTATCCGGGCGTACGTCTCGTCGGCCGGCAGCGATTCGAGGCACTCGTCCATCGAGTTCGCCAAGGTGGCCATCTCGTCGATGGAGGTCGCCGGCATCCGGGTCGACGCCCGCTTGGCCGCATAGCATTCCAGCAGCGCCCGCATCTCGAAGATGTCGGTGAGCTCGGAGTCGGACCAGGAGGCCACGTGGGCTCCGCGGTTCGGCACGTTCACCACGACGCCTTCGGCGTCCAGCCGGCGCAACGCCTCGCGGATCGGGGTCCGGCTGACCCCGATGGCGCTGCTCAGCTCCTCCTCACGCAGGCGGAGCCCCGCGTGGTACTCACCCGAGGAGATCCGCCGGCGGATCTCCTCGTAGGCGCGATGCGAGGCGGTCGACATCCGGTCCTCCAGCTTCCGGACCCGCTGAACCGCGGATCGCATACAATTTTATGCCAACGTGTCTACGGGGAGACTCCGCAGACACTAGCAATTTCGGTCCCGTCCCGCGCATGGTGGTGGATCAGCCGGGTGCGCCCGGAACTCACGAACCGAACCAGGCGGGCCAAGACGGGTGTCCGCTCGCCGGCTTTGGTCGCCGGTTACCACCGACGACGGCGAGGAGATCCTCGCCGACATCTCGTTCCGTGCGGTCAAAGCGCCTCAGCCCTGAACCGGGGTTCGCTGCGGGCTGGTAGCGGGCGCCCCGAAGTGCACCCCTCCGCCGGACGTCGATGGCCCGAGGTCGTACGCGGTCTCGCCGTGCACGACGAGGTCGAGACCGCCGCGCTCGTCGGCAGGCGCCGCACGGAAGCCGATGGTCTTCTGGAGCAGGGTGGCGAGCAGCCAGGTCACCGTGAACGAGAACATGGCCACCGTCACCGCCGCGAGGGCCTGGCGTCCGAGCAGCGACGGGCCGCCCCCGAACAGCAGCCCGCGCGGGCCGCCGGTGACGGTGGCGGTGGCCAGCAGGCCGATCAGCACGGTGCCGCACAGGCCGCCTACGCCGTGTACGCCGGCCACGTCGAGCGAGTCGTCGTACCCGAGCTTCTGTTTGAGCGTCACCGCGTAGCCGCACGCCACGCCGGCAATGGCGCCGATCGCGAGCGCCCCCATCGGGTTCACCGACCCGCACGACGGGGTGATGCCGACCAAGCCGGCCACCGCGCCCGAGGCAGCCCCGAGTGTGGTGGCCTTGCCGTCGCGCAGGCGCTCGACCACCAGCCAGCCGGCGACGCCGGCCGCGGCCGCCGCCTGGGTGTTGAAGAACGCGATCCCGGCGGACGCGTTGGCGGCCAGCGCCGAACCGGCGTTGAAGCCGAACCAGCCGAACCACAGCAGGCCGGCGCCCAGCACCACCAGCGGCATGTTGTGCGGACGCATCGGCTCGGACCGGAAGCCGAGCCGCGGGCCGAGCACGAGCGCCAGGGCCAGACCGGACGCACCGGAGTTGATCTCGACGACCGTGCCGCCGGCGAGGTCGAGGATGCGCAGGTGCGCCGCGATCCATCCGTCCGGCGTGAACACCCAGTGGGCGACCGGCGCGTAGACCAGGGTGACCCAGGCGGCCACGAACACGATCCAGGTGCCGAACCGGGCCCGATCGGCGATCGCGCCGCTCAGCAGTGCGGCCGTGATGATCGCGAACATCAGCTGGAATCCCGCGAACACGAACGTCGGCGTAGAGCCGGACGCCGACCCCGGGACGATGTTGCCCATGCCGGCGTAGTGCAGGCCGCCGATCAAGCCGGCGCCGGCGTCCGGGCCGAACGCGAGCGAGTATCCGTAGGCGATCCACACCACGGTGACCACGGCCAGGCAGACGAAGCTCATCATCAGCATGTTCAGGCTGCTCATAACGCGCACCATGCCGCCGTAGAAGAGGGCCAGGCCGGGCACCATCAGCAGCACGAGCGCAGCGCTGATCAGCAGCCAGGCGGTGTCTCCGGAGTCGATCGACGCGGGCATGCGGCCTCCACGGCTCGAACAAGTGGACTGTCCGGCCACGCTGCCGCCCACAGAGCCTCACGGCCGTTGATTTCACCTGTGCGGCCCGCAGATTTCGGGGTTGTTACGCCCGACACGATTGCGGTACGCCTCCGACATGTCACGGCGAGGCCGGCGGCGAAGGCGGTTGAAGCCGGAGACCCGTCCATGGGTGAGCGGGTCGGTCACGTCGAGTGCCGGCTGCGCATCGGGTCGGCTGTACCTACCACAATTGGACGATGCTGATCACCATGAGGACCAGGTACAGGAACGTCGCAACGGCGATGGCGCCGAGGTAGACCCGCGACGGCTGGTGTTCCTCGGCGGTGGACCGGATGAGGCTGTAGAGCACCAGCGTTCCCAGCACCGGCATGGAGACGGCCGAGACCAAGCCGGAGATGATGACCAGCGTGACCGGTTGCTCCACCGCCAACAACAGCAACAGCGGGATCAGGGAGAGTACCGCGAGCGACAGCGCGCGGGGGAGGGTCCGTCCGCGGTCCGCGACCACCTCGGCCTCGACCCCCCGCAACCTGGAGACCAGGCGGTGCCCGGTCACATAGGTGCCGTCCAGGACGCCGGCGAACGTGCTGAGGAACGCCGCGATCGCCCCGGTGATGAAGATGACGAATGCCCATTGACCGTACGATCCGGTGAGGATCGTCGACAGCGTGGGGATCACGTCGGCGTTGGTGAGCGTCAGGTGCCGCGGCGCCAGCAGCGCGCCGCCGGCGATCATGAAGCCGCTCGCCACGAAACCGGTGACGACGTAGCCGCTCGCCAGATCGATGCGACCGATCCGGAGGATCCGCGGAGCCTGCCGGGTTCGCTCGAGCATCGTGGTGCTCGTCGAGGTTGCCGGCGCGGTGGTCGGCAGATGCTCCTCCCAATCGGTGCGGCCCTTCTCCAGCACCCAGGTGCTGTACGGAAGGATCAGGTCGGGTCCGGAACCCGCTCCCCACCCCATCAGTGACAGCAGCAGCAGTCCGGCCGAGACGGATGTCGGCAGCGACGAGTCACGCACCAGGTCGAGGGGCGCGGGCCGCGCCAGTATCACGCTGCCGATGACTCCGATCACCAGCAGCAGACACATGATCAGCATGATCTTTTCGAAGCCCTGGTACCGCTGGAAATAGATGAACGCCGCCACCGCGGCCGCCACGATGACCGCCCACACCGACGTGCCGATGACGGAGAACGCCTCATGGAGGCTGGCGGCGGTCAGTCCGAGCAGCCCGGACAGCCCGGTTATGGTCAGCAGAAAGAACACCAACCAGTAACAACTGATCAGGCGGCCCAGCCGGAGATCGTGCCAGAGGTCCACCACCGACCTGCCGGAACGCACCGTCAGATCGAGTACACCGCGATGGATCGCCCACTTGAGGAGCAGGCCCAACCACAGTGCCCACAGGAACGAGTACCCGTGCTCGGCGCCGACCTTCGTCCCGATGACCACCTCCCCGGAGCCGATGGCCGCAGCCGCCCACACCAGACCGGGGCCGCTCAACCGGACCGCGTCGCGAAGCCTTCCGAACATTGCCAACCTCCCCGGTACGACGTGGCGCGACGGCGGTCGCCCGCTCGTCCGCTCCTACGTCATCGGCCGCATTTCGCTTTCATAATTCGTTGCGCAAGTTGTGCCACCGTGGCGGCCGCAAGCACCTCCGGCAAAGGAAGGTCGACCTGGTGGGTCTCCCGGATCAGGCCCGCGAGTCGCACCGCGAACAGGGAATGGCCCCCCAGCTCGGCGAAGTTGTCGTGCACCCCGACCCGGGCGACGCCGAGCAGGTCCTGCCACTGCCGGGCAAGTTGCTCCTCCAAGTCGTCGCGCGGCGCCGCGTACTCGTTCGTCAACGTCGGCCGCGGATGCGGCTCGGTGTCCCGCGGACCGTCGGCCGCCTCTCCCAGCGCCGCGCCCGCGGGCAGGTCGCCCATCGAGCGGCCGAGCTCGGCGGTCACCGCCTCGATCGGTCGAGGGGCCACGATCACCTGCGGGGCGAGGCCGCGATGCAGGATCCGGGCGAAAGCGGCACACCCCTGTTCGGGGGTAAGTCCCTGCCGCGACGTGCCGATCAGGGCCGCCGGGGGCCGGAGCCGGTCGTCGCCCCGGTCCGGTGTGTAAGTGGCGGCGTCCGTCGCGGTGCCGTCGGCGAGGGACGCGAGCCTGGCGGCGAGGCCGGCGGGCCGCTTCATGGTCAAGCCGTCGATCTCCATGAGCACGGCGCCGTCATCACCGGCGAGGATCAGGTCGTACGTCGCGAGGTCCGCTTGCGCCGAGTCGTCCCGCGCTCGGATGTAGCTGGTGAAGGCGGCCGGCAACGGACCGGCAACGGTGATGCGGGCGTACGCCAACGGCATCCGGAACACTGGGCTGAGGTACATGTTCGCGAAACCGGTCGCGATGTCCAGCAGGGTGGGGTGGACATACAGCTGATCGAGGTCCGCGCCGTAGGACGACGGTAGCTGGATCTGCGCGGCCATCCACTCACCGCCGGCCCGGACCTCGCCGAGACACTGTGCGCGAGGCCCCAGCGTCATCGGGCCGGTGTGGCCCGGCACGGCGACGGGCGCCCCGCCGTCGGCGCGAGGTGGCGTCGACGGCCGGTGGTCGCCGGCAACACGGGCGTGCCCGGTGACGTGCTGGATCCAGGTGGCGGTGCCCGGGCGAGGGCTCCGGCTGACGAGGCTCAATCGGTGCCCGTCACCGTCGGGTTCCAGAATCAGGTAAAGCCGCCGCTGGGAGCCCGGGGGGATGACACACGGCGCCAAAAAGGTGATGTCTCGCAACTCGATCGGCCAGCGGTACCCGAGGTCGCGCAACGCGCCGATCACCATCTCCAAGTAGACGGTGCCGGCTACCACCGGATGGCCGTGCATCCGATGCTCGCCCAAAAGCCAATGCCGCTCCGGTGTGAGCTCGGCGCGGTAGACCGTCCGCCCACCGGCGCCGATCTGGCGGGCGTCGAGCAGCGGATGGCCGGCAACCCGCTCCAGCGGGTACCTCGCGTCGGTGAGCGTCTCGGCCAGCGCCGACGCATCGGCCACCATGCCGACGTGCTGCCAGCTGTCCCAGTCGACCGAGACCGTGAGCCTGTCGTCCTGCGGTCCGCGGCGCTGCGCGTAGGCGTCGAGGAAGGCGTTGGCCGCGCAGTAGTCGAGCTGACCCATTCCACCGAAGACGCCAACGGTCGAGGAACACAACACGACAAAATCGACCCGTCGGTCGCGCAGCAGCGTGTCGAGCATCACGGTGCCCTCGACCTTGGTGGCCAGCGTGTCGGCGGCCGAGGCCGAGTCCTTGAGCTGCGCCAAGCCCTCGGCGAGGATGCCCGCGGCGTGGATCACTCCGTCCACCGGACCGAACCGCTCTTCGGCTTGCTCGAGAGCGGCGCGCAGCCGGGGCAGGCTCGTCATGTCCGCGCATACCGGCAGCACCTGCCCGCCGCGGGCCTCGAGGTCGCGGATCACCCGGATCCGTCGGCTCACCCGGTCCTCCGCGTCGTGCGCGACGAGCCAGTCATCCCAGTCGGCGGCGGGCGGAAGCGGGGTCCGACCGACGAGTACGAGGCGCGCACCCACCCGATCCGCCAGGAAGCCGGCCAGCGTCGTTCCGATGCCGCCGAATCCGCCGAGGATCAGGTAATGACCCTGGGGCCGCAGCCCCGCGATCCGGTCGCCGGGCGGGTCCAGTCGCACGGGCCGCAGTTCCGGTAGCCAGCGGCGACGCCCCCGGTACGCCACCACCTGCGGACCCGGCGCGCCGATCAGCTCGCGGACGAGGATGTCCGCCGTCTCCTCCGGATCGTCTTCCCCGGCGCCCAGGTCGATGCAGCGTGTCGTCCATTGCGGATGCTCCTGGGGCAGCACGCGGCACGGTCCGAGGACAGTCGCGTTGGCCGGGATGACGTTCTCGGTCCCGGTGACCGCGAACGCGCCGGCGGTCACGACCGCGAGGTGCAGCGGGCGCACGGCGGCGTGCTCGGCCAGGCACCGCGCGAGCCGGAGCAGGTGGAAGAAGCCGCGCTCCAGGAACGCGCCGGTATCGCCGAGCTCCACGGCGGCGTCGGAGGTGGGCAGCGTGTTCAGGTGCACGACGGTGTCCGGCAGCCGGCCGGAATCTGCCAGATCGGCGAGGACGGCAGCCGGATCCTGCCGCGCGTGGATGGCAACCACATCCTGGCCGAGGTCCGTGAGTCGGCCGGCCAGTGCCCTGCCGACGCCTCGGTTGTCCAGAACGACCAGCCAGGTCGCGCCGGCCGGAGGCCTGGTCTTCGGCGGCGGTACGGCCGTCACCCAGCTCGGCACGGAGAACCAGGTGGAGGGATCGGAACGGCTCGTGACGTCGAGCGGGACGGCCGCGGGCTGCTCCTCGACCCAGTGCCGCCGGCGTTGGAAGGGATATGTGGGTAGCGGGACGCGACGCGCCGACCGGCCACCGCGGACCGCGGACCAGGCGATCGGCACTCCGGCCAGCCACAGCTTGGCCGCCGCGGTCAGCACGGTGGCCATCTCGGGCTGTGCGCCGTACGCCGCCATCGACGCGACCGCGAACCGATCTCCACCGCCGTCCGCCAGGGCCTGCAATGCCGCGCTGGTCAGCGCCTGCCCAGGCCCGACTTCGAGCAGCACGCGGCCCGGTGCCTGCCAGAGCCGGTCGAGGCCCTGCCGGAACCGCACTGGCCAGCACATCTGCCGGCTCCAGTAGTCCTCGTCCAGCGCCTCGTCGTCGGTGATCCAGTCGCCGCTCACATTGGACAGGAACGGCACCCGCGGGCGCGACCGGGCGATGCCGGCCACCAGCGACCGCAGCTCCTCGGCTATCCCGTCCAGAAGCGGGGAGTGGAATGCGTGCCTGGTGCGCAGCGGCCGGGTGGGCACCCCCTCGCCGTGCAGGCGGCGCGCGAGCGCCCCGACCGCGTCCGCCGCACCCGAGACGACGCACAAGGAGGGCCCCTCGTCGACCGCGAGCCAGACTTCGCCGTCCATTCGTTGCTCGACCAACCCGGCGGGCAACGGCACTGCCAGCATTCTCCCGGCCGGGGTTCGCTCGATCAGCCGGGCCCGTTCGGTGACCATCGCCAGGGCGTCTTCCAGCCGGAAGACGCCGGCCAGGCAGGCGGCGGTGATCTCACCGATGCTGTAGCCGAGCATGGCGCTGGGCTCGACACCCCACGCGAACCACATTCGGGCGAGCGCATATTCGAAGGCGAACGTGGCCGGCTGGGCGGTGAGGGTCCGGGTCAACGGGTCTTCGACGGGTTCCGCGGCGCGGCGGCCCAGCAGCGCCGCCAGGTCGAGGCCGGCCGGCTCGGCCGCGGCTCCCATCAGTTCCTTGCGCAGGTCGATGCCGATCAGCGGCCGCAGCAGCTCGGCGCAGGCGTCGAAGTGCTCCCGGAAGACCGGCTGCTCGGCGTAGAGCTCCCGTCCCATGCCCGCGCTCAGATCGCCGACGCCGGGCAGCAGGAGCGCCAGATCCCGGTCCGGCCGGGCCGGCTGGTCCCGGCGCATCCGGCCCGGCGCCCGGCCGACCAGCGCCTCCGCCGCCTCGTTGCGGGCGCGGCCGACCACGGCCGTGCGGTACTCGAACGCCCGGCGGCCGTCCTGGAGGGTGTGTGCGACGTCCGCCAGGGGCACCGACCCGGCCGGCGCGCCGAGAAGGCCGCCGAGCTCGTTCTCCTGCTCCGTCCGGGCTTGGAGGCTGCGGGCCGACAGCGTGATGACCTCCCACCGGGGCGCCGACACGGCTGGTGCCGGCGGCGGGGCCTCCTCCAGTACGACGTGTGCGTTGGTGCCGCCCAGTCCGAAGGAGCTGACGCCGGCCCGCAGCGGCGCCGGCGCCGACCACTCCGTGAGCCGGGTGTTGACCCGGAACGGGGACGAGGCGAAGTCGATCCGCGGGTTGGCCTGCGTGAAGTGCAGGCTCGCGGGAATCTGGCGGTGCCGCAGGGCCAGCACGGTCTTGATCAGGCCGGCGGCACCGGCGGCCACATGGGTATGTCCGATGTTGCCCTTGACCGAACCCAGGGCGCAGAAGCCGGTGGCGTCGGTTGTCATCCGGAACGCGTCGGTGAGCGCGGACACCTCGATCGGGTCGCCGAGGCGGGTCCCGCTGCCGTGCGCCTCGACGTAGGTGATCGTCTCCGCCGGAATCCCAGCCGCCAGCAGGGCGGCTCGGATCGCCCGCACCTGGCCCCAGACGCCGGGGGCGGTGTATCCGACGCGGCGGGCCCCGTCGTTGGTGACTCCCGTTCCGAGAATCACCGCGTGGATCGTGTCGCCGGAGGCCAGAGCGTCGTCGAGCCGGCGCAGCGCGACCACACCGCCACCGCTGCTGCCGACCGCGCCCGCCGCGGCCGCGTCGAAGGGCCGGCAGTGCCCGTCCGGTGAGAAGATGCCACCCGGCTCGTACAAGTAACCCGATCGTTGCGCGGCATGCACCGTGACGCCGCCCGCCAGCGCAAGGTCGCATTCGCCGGCCAGCAGTCCCTGCACCGCGACGTGGGTGGCGACCAGGGAGGTTGAGCAGGCGGTCTGCACCGATAACGACGGACCGCCTAGCCCGAGCTTGTACGAGGCGCGGGTTGCGACGTAGTCCTTCTCGATCCCGAGTTTCGTGGCGAACGGACCGAGCTTTCCCGACGCCGCCGAGCCGGAGCGCAGCCGGGCCCCGTACGTGCTCTCGTGGGTGCCCGCATACACGCCCACTGCGCCGTCGAAGTTCTCCGGGGTGTGTCCGCTGTGCTCCAGCGCCGTCCAGGCCAGCTCCAGGAACACCCGGTGCTGCGGATCCATGGCGGCGGCCTCGGTGGGCGGGATATCGAAGAACGCCGCGTCGAAGCTCTCCGCGTCGGGCAGCATCCCGCGTGCCTTCACGTAGTCGGCCCGGCGAAGCAGGTCCCGGTTCACCCCGGCCGCGCGCAGCTCCGCGTCGGTGAAGAAGGTGATCGACTCCGTTCCGTCGCGCAGGAGCCGCCAATAGGCGTCCAGGTCGGGGGCTCCGGGAAAGCGGCATGCCATGCCGACGATCGCAATCTCGAAGCCGGTCCGCTCAGCCATTGCCGCCTCCCCTCCCCCGGCGCCGCGCCAGCCGTGCCAGCCCGGCTCGTACCGCCGCGCCGTCCGGATCCGCCGATCCCGCCGCACCGTCCGGGGCCGGGGTGTGCGTCCGTCCGGTGTCGACAAGCTCCGCCTGCGACGCCACGGTAGGGAAGGCGAAGATGTCGACGACGTTGACGGGCACCCCGGTGTGCCTGGTGATGGCTTCGGCCAACGGCACGGCCCGCAACGAGTCACCGCCGAGGTCGAAGAAGTTGTCGTGCACGCCGATCCGTTCCCGGCCCAGGAGGTCCTGCCAGATCGCCACAAGGGTCCGCTGCACTTGCGTTCTCGGCGGGGCGAACCCCACCGGCGGCAGCGGCAGCCGCGTATGCAACTCCCGCCGCTGAACTTTGCCGTGCGCGCCGTGCGGGATCTGGCCGACCAGGACGACCCGGCTGGGGATCAACGCCGGCGAGAGGTGTTGCGCGGCGTAGGCGCGGATCTCCCGCTCGGTCGGCTGGGCATCCTCGGCAGGTACGACGGCTACGCCGATGTCCTCGCCGAGGGTGGGATGCGGCAGCGGGAACACGACCGCCTGGGCGACGGCCGGATGGGACTGGAGAACCTGCTCGATCTCGAACGGGGACACCGTGAGCCCGCCGCGGTTGATGGTCTCCTTCGTGCGACCCGCCAGGTACAGGTAACCGTCCTCGTCGAACCGGCCGAGGTCGCCCGTGTGGAACCACCCGTCCACGAACGCCGTCGCGGTTGCCTCGCGGTCATGGTCGTACCCGTCGGCGACGGCGGGGCCGCGTACGACGATCTCTCCCACCTGTCCGACCGGTGCCGGATGGCCGTTGCCGTCCAGGACAGCGACTTCGCAGCCGGCTGGAAGCCCGACCGATCCGGGTTTGCGCGCCCTCGGCGGCAACGGGTTGCTCGCCACCACGGAGGTCGTCTCGGTCATTCCGTACGATTCGATGACCGGCGCCCGGAACGTCTCCGCCAACCTGTCGCGGACGTGCGCGGGAAGTGGGGCGGAGGCCGACCGTACGAAGCGCAGAGTGGTCGCCCCGATCACCTCCCGTTGTCCGCCGGCCCGGGCGAGGATCTCCTGATGGATGGTCGGGACGGCCGAGTACCAGGTGGGCTTGCAGCGGGACATGGCCGCGAAGAACCCGTCCGCGTCGAACCCGGGCAGACAGTCGACCTGTCCGCCCGCGCTGAGCGTCGCGAGTAGCGGCGTGAGCAGGCCATGCGCGTGCGACAGCGGCATGACGTTCAGGCAGCGGTCGTCCTCGGTGAGCTCCAGCCCCGACGCGATGTTCCGCGCGGACAAGCACAGCCGGGCGTGCGAGATGGCGACGAACTTCGGCTCGCCCGTGGTGCCGGAGGTGCGCAGCAGCAGCGCTGCATCGGCGGCCCGCGGCGGCTCGTGCGCGTGTTCCCGGGGATTCCCTCCTTGCAGTCCGGCGCGCGGCGCGGGACCCGTCGGTAGTACCTCGATCACCGGAAGTCCCAGGGTTTCGGCCGCTCGGGCCGCGGCGTTTCCCGCCGTATCCCTGACCACCAGCGCGGTCGCACGCGATCCCCGCAGGTGGCGCACGAGCTCGGCCGGTGGGCCGTCAAGATCGACGGGTACCGCGGTGGCGACGCCCATGACCGAGAGCAGGGTCACCGCGAGGTCCATCCCGTTCGGCAGCGCCACCGCCATCCGATCGGTGCGGGTGAACCCGAGCCCGGCCCAGGCGAGCCTGGCTGCCGCGACGGTCCGCTCCAACTCGCCGTAGGTCACGGACGCCCGGCCGGGAGCGGTCAGCGCCGGTCGGCGCGGCCGGCTGCCCGCTTGGCGGCCGAGAAGGTCGGCGATCGTCTCCGACGCCGTCATGACAACTCCAAGCGCAGGTACGGCGGATCGGTGCGGGGGGCGGCATACCGCGCCGGCAGGGCGAGCACGGCGTGATCCCCGTTGCGGGACACTTCCTCGAACCCCAGGAACTTGTATGTCACGTACATCATGCGGTTACGCCCGTTGTCGACGAACTCGCCGTACAAGGTCGCGCCCGCGCGGTGCGCCAGGCGGATGACGTGGTTGAGCATCACCGTGCCGACACCCCGCGACACGACCCGGCACGACATCAGAAGCAGCCGCAGGCGCCACTCGCGCGGTTGGCATTCGACCAGTGCAAGGCCTATCGTCCCGTAACTGCCGAAGCGGTCGTCCAATGACGACATCAGCAGCATGTGATCGTCTCGCGCGCGCAGCTCCTGCAGCTCCTCATAGGAGTACGTCCGCCCCGTCGAGTTCAGTTGGTGGGTGCGGACCGTCAAGTCCTCGGCACGGCGCACGTCCTCGCCCCGGGCCGGCCAGATCCGGAAGCTCATGTTCAGGGTGGCGAGGAACTCCTCGCTGGTGCCGACGAACTCCGCCTCCTCGGCCTTGCGTGCCGCATCCGCCAGGTAGAGCTGTCGGCGCCGACGGGACTCATCGGTGATGAACCGTGGTAGGAACTCCGGCCGGGTGGCGACCGCGGCGTGAACGTCCTGGACCGGGATGGTGAGCACCTCGGGATGGGCGAAGGCCACCTCGGCCAGCTCGAACGGCTGGTCGTCGACGAACGCGAGACTGTCGAGCCCGAGGTTCAGAGAACGCGCTACCTGTGCCACCGACTCCGACTTGGGCCCCCAGCTGATCTGGGGGTAGAGGAACTGCGTCCCCAATCCGGCGTCCGCGATCCGGCTCATGGCGGTGTCGTGGTCGTTGCGGCTGGCGACGGAGTTGAGGATGCCGCGCTCGTCGAGGGTGTGCAGGGTCTGCAGAACCCGCTCGTCGACCACCACCTTGGGGTCTTCGAGCAGGACACCGCGCCACAGCGTGTCGTCCAGGTCCCACACCACGCACTTGATCCGCCCGCGCTCGGGCGACGGGCCTTCCTGGTCGCCGGTCACGACGAGCTCCGTCCCCGGTAGGCGGCAGCGGCGATCACCAGCTGCTGGATCTCCGAGCTACCCTCGATGATCTCCATGACCTTGGCGTCCCGGAAATATCGGGCCACGTCGCTGCCGTCGGAGCACCCACTCGCGCCGTGGATCTGCACGGCTTCGGTGGCTGCCCGCATCGCGGCGGTGGAGGCGAAATATTTGGCCATGAAGACCGCCGTGGTGCCCTCGGGATCGCCGGCGTCCTTCAGCGTTGCCGCCCGCTCGCACAGCAGGCGGGCCGCGACCGTCTCGGTCGCCATGTCGGCTATCTTGCGCCGGACGAGCTGGTGATCGCTCAGCGCGACGCCGTCCGGCCGGCGTCGGGCGGAGTGATCCAGCGACGCGTCGAGACAGGCCTGCAGAAGGCCCACGCAACCGGACGCGACGCTCAGCCGACCGATGTCCAGCGCACCGGCGATGACGGTGGGCAGCGCGAAGCCGTCCGGCCCGACCAACGCGTCGGCCGGCAGGGCACACCCGTCGAGGTCGACCTGGGCGACCATGCTCGCCCGGGTGCCCAACAGGCCGGTGACCGGAGTGACGCACAGCCCGGGCACGTCGCGGGGCACGAGGAACGCCGACACCCCACGGTCGGTACGGCATATGACCAGGAACAGACCGGCGACCTGGCCGCCGGTGACCCACCTCTTCTGGCCGTGCAGAACCCAGCCGTCGTCGCGACGGGTGGCCGTCGCGGCGACCGACGCCGCGTCGCTGCCTGCCATCGGCTCGGTGAGGCAGAAGGAGGCCAGTATCTCGCCCCGGCCCAGCAGACCGAGCCACCGGTCCCGCACGTCCGGTTCGGCCCACCGCAGGACCGACCAGCTGACCATGCTGTGCACGGTCAACAGGCTCCGAACCGACGAGCAGGCCCGACCGACCTCCTCGTGCAACACCGACATCGCCCGCAGGTCGCAGCCGAGGCCGCCCGAGGTCGTCGGCACGACGGCACCCAAGACACCGGACTGCGCGAGCCGCTCAAGCGTGCGAGGCGGAGTCCGCTGCTCCGCGTCGAACTCGGCCGCGTACGGCGTCAGCTCGGCATCGACGAACGCGCGAGCGCCGGCTCGGTGGCCGAGTGAGTCGAGGGTCACCACGATCGGACCCGTTCCTTGTCCACCGCTCACCGTCCCGCCCCGCCGGCCGGCAACTGCCGTTCGACGAGGCCGGTCATGGCCTTGACCGTCCGAAAATTGTCGATCCTCAGCTCGTCGTTGGGTATCGCGATGGCGAAGTGGCGCTCGATGAAGACCACCAGCTCCATCGCGAACAACGAGTTGACATAGCCCAGCGCGAAGATGTCGTCGTTGTCGCCGATGTCAGCCGTGGGATATCTGGCCGCTATGAAGTTTCGGATGTCGCCATCGACAGACGTCACCACTTACCTCGTTTCCGTTGCGCTAGGCATAGGAGAAGAAACCTTGACCACTCTTCCTCCCGTGCAGGCCCGCATCAACCATTCTTCGCAACAACGGACACGGTCGGTACTTGCTGTCGCCAAAATTCTCATACAGGACCTCGATACTGTAGAGAATCGTGTCCACGCCGATCAGGTCAGCCGTGGCCAGTGGGCCCATCGGATGACCGAAACAGGACACGAACACCCGGTCCACGGTCGCGGCATCGGCGACGTTCTCGTAAACGAGGCAGGCCGCCTCGTTGATGGTCAACATCAGGACCCGATTGGAGACGAAGCCCGGGCTGTCGCCGACGCTTATCGCCTCCTTGCCGATGGAAGCCAGCAGCTCGCGGGTCTCCCGTACGGTCTCCTCCGACGTGTGGAAGCCCGGGATCAACTCGACGGTGCCCTTCGCCGGGACCGGATTCATGAAGTGGATGCCGATGACCTTCCCGGGTCGCCGGGTGACCGCCGCGATGCGCGTTATCGGGATCGCCGAGGTGTTCGCCGCGAGGATGCACTCGTCCCCGCAGACGTCGTCCAACTGCCGGTACACCTGCTCTTTCACGTCCCACTTCTCGGTTACGTTCTCGATGACGTACCCGGCCTTGCCAAGCTCGGTGCAGTCGGCGGAGAAGCGCACGGCGCCCATGACCTGATCCGGCTGGGCCGACACGTCCGATCCGCCGTACAGGCGTTGTAAGCGAACGTTCTGCGCGAGTTGCCGTCGCGCCCGCTCGATCACTCGATCATCGAGATCGACCACGATGACCTCGTGGTCGTGCTCGGCGAGAACCTGGGCAACGCCGATGCCCATAACGCCGGCACCCACAACTCCGACAAGACCCACGTGCCGTTCCCTTCATAGGTCAGGCTTCAGGTGCGACAGATCATTCAGACGTGTGTCAAAGGCAATTTCGGATCAGCGGCGAGCATAACAGAGACATTGACGGACGTGAGGGTCTCTGCCCAATATCCGGGACGGGGCTCCCGGCCCGGTTCGCGGCCGTTCGGAGATCGTCGGGCACCGGCCGAATTGATCAATGAGACCGAGGTGCCAGGCGCCGGGCGCCGCCGGCCGCGCCATTTGCGCACTCACCCGCTGCGCTAGAGTCCTCCCCATGCGCTCCGTTCCGGAATTCCTGCTCGTCGCCATCATCGTGACCATCACGCCCGGTCCAGGAACAGTCGCGATCATGCGGGTAGCGGTGCGCGACGGTCGCCGATCCGCCTTCAGCGCGGTCGTGGGTAACAGCATCGGACTGTTCACCTGGGCGCTCCTGTCGGCCCTCGGCATCTCCTCATTGATCATCGCCTCCGAGGTGGCGCACACCGTGTTACGCATCGGCGGCGCCATCTTCCTCGTCGCCCTCGGCGTGCGATCGCTGCTGCTGCTCGGCGGGGCGAAGGCCGACGACCTGCTCGAGCCGGCCGCCCGCCCCGCCCGCTCCGGACGCTCCGGACGCTCCGGACGAGCGGGATGGCAGATTGGCCTGGCGACCAGCCTGTCGAACCCGAAGCTGGCGCTGTTCTTCATAGCCTTGTTCCCGCAGTTCCTCACCCCGGGCACCGCCGTGCTGCCGGCGAGCGCGCTGATGGCCGTTGTCGTCGTCACGCTCGACCTGCTCTGGTTCGGGGCCATCATCCTCGCGGTCGAGCGGGCGACCAGGGTGCTGCGGCCGCGAGTCAGGCACGTCATGGAGCGCGTGGCCGGTGGGGTCCTGGTGGGCGTGGGGGTCGCCCTTGCCGTCGAGG
Source organism: Paractinoplanes rhizophilus (assembly GCF_042664765.1). Lineage (NCBI taxonomy): Bacteria > Bacillati > Actinomycetota > Actinomycetes > Micromonosporales > Micromonosporaceae > Paractinoplanes > Paractinoplanes rhizophilus. The sequence continues at coordinate 109,746 of NZ_JBHTBJ010000025.1, forward strand.
CTTAGTACGGCTTCGGCGGATCGTGTGGTGACGGCTGCGCAGAGCGTCGCCGCGGCTGGAGTCCGGCCGGGCATGCCGGCGACGTGACCGCGGACGCGCAGGTATGTGCACGTTCACATCGCGGCTCTCGCGTGAGAGGTGTTCGACTGATTCAGGGCCACCGAAGAGCGGGCTGAAAAGCTGTTATGCCGGGCTCTCCAGAATGGTCAGAGATACTCATTAGCTACGCCCCAGCCTGCGCCTATTCGGTCAGAAGTCCTCTCTTGATTTACCCGAAACAGTCTGGAAATGTAGACGTCCACGAATGCACGGACACCAGCACCCGATGCGTCCAGCTGATCTGTGAACGTTAACTACCGCTCCTGGCCATCAGGACACAGGCGCCGGGCGGGATCGGGTCAACCCCAACCGAAGGAGTGGCTGTGGAAGACCTCGGCGGCTCGCCCCCGACTGACGTCCGGCGCCGATGGATGGCGATATTGGCGGCCGGAGCCACCATGCTGGCCGCCGGGGTGCTCGCGGTGATGACCGCGTCGTCGGCCTCGGCCGCGACGGTCGACACCGGCGCCTGGTACACGCTGATCAACCGGAACAGCGGCAAAGCCCTCGACGTGTGCGGCGTGTCCACGTCGGACGGCGCATGTGTGCAGCAGTACACCAGCTCGGGCGGAGCCAACCAGCAGTTCCAGTTCGTGGACTCGGGCAACGGCTACTACCGGCTCCGGGCGAAACACTCCGGCAAGGTGCTCGACGACTACAACTTCTCGACCGCCAACGGCGCCGCCGTCGTGCAGTGGACCGACGGAAACGGCACCAACCAGCAATGGCGCCTGGCCGACTCCGCCGGCGGGTACATCCGCCTGATCAACCGCAACAGCAACAAGGCCCTCGAGGTACAGAACGCCGCGACCACCGACGGCGCCCCGGTGGTCCAGTACGACGACTGGGGCGGAACCAACCAGCAGTGGCAACTCGTCCCGGTCGGCACCTCGACACCCACCACCCCGCCCACCGGCGGGACGTCGACCTTCAGCAATCCGGTGGTGTGGCAGGACTTCGCCGACGGCGACATCATCCGGGTCGGCGACGTCTACTACTACTCGGCGTCGACGATGCATTACTCGCCGGGAGCGCCGATCCTGCGTTCCTACGATCTGGTGAACTGGGAGTACGCCGGGCACTCGGTGCCCCGGCTGGACTTCGACTCCGCCGCCTACGACCTCAGCGGCGGCCGCGCGTACGTCAAAGGTATCTGGGCGTCGGCGTTCAACTACCGGCCGAGCAACAGCACCTATTACTGGCTGGGCTGCACCGAGTTCAACCGCACCTACGTGTACACGTCGGCGTCGGTCAGCGGCGGCTGGGCGAAGAAGGCCC
>NZ_JBHTBJ010000026.1:0-110036 GCF_042664765.1 Paractinoplanes rhizophilus
TGCCCAAGGCGACGTGCTCAAACTCATCGGTCAGTGTCATGATCGTGATCCTGTCTGCCCCATCAGGTCATATCTGGCGGAAAACGGATAATCCACTCATCCGTTACACAGACCTACCGACACGCCCGTTCGACCTGGCCGACACCACGCCGATGCGGGCCGTGTTCACCACCCCTTCGAAAGGCCGGTTCCCTCAGGCCCGGATGGTCGCCTTGGTGACCTGCGGTAACCGGTGGATCCTCGCCGCCCGGATCGGCTCGTCCGGGACCAGCGAGCAGGTCCTGGCCGACTCGCTGATCGGCGAGTTACAGGCGGGCACGATCAACCTCGCCGACCGCGGGTTCTTCTCGATGGACCGGTGGATCCGCGCCGCCGCGACCGGGGCGCACCTGGTGTGGCGGGTCAAGAACGGCGCCCGGAGTCTGCCCGCCCGTCTGGACCGGACGTTGCCCGACGCTTCCGCGTGGGTCGTGTTGCACGAGTCCGGACAGATGCTCGCCCGGCGCCGTAAAACCTGTGACGACAAGACCTTGCCCAGGCTGGCCCCGACGCTCGCCCGGCTGGTCGAGTTCACCGTGACCAGCCGCGACCGCTCCGGCCGGCCGGTCAAGACCAGCCGGTACCGGGTGTTGACCACCCTGCTCGACCACACCCGCCATCCCGCCGATCAGATTGCCGCGCTCTACGCCGAAAGATGGCAGATCGAACTGACCTACGCGAGATTGAAGACGACTCTGCGTGAGCCGGGCACTCGGTTGCGCGGGCAGACCCCGGACTTGGCCTACCAGGAACTCTGGGCCCTACTCACCGTCTATAACGCCCTCGTACGCCTTGCCGTGACCACTGCAGCCGATCTGAACGTCGACCCTGACGCGATCAGCTTCACCGCGGTGCTCGCCCTGACCCGCGACCGGTTCACCGCCGACAGCGGCCCCTGCGTCAACTGTGGACACCACGACTCCGATCCGGCCACCGCACTGATCGCCGCCATCGCCGGCCAGCCCCTCACCCGCCACGACCGACAACGCAACGGACCCCGCACGCCCACTCAACGCGAAACAGAACGTACCCGCGACGTCACGTACGAGACAGCCATCACCTCGCCAGACCTATCCAAAACAACCAAACCGACCAAAGTTTAGGTCAGTGCACCAAGAGTCTTGGCATTGTTCATCACTGGGCTGTACGACGTTGGACCTGATGGAGAAGCGGTTCACGCTGAAGTCGGAAAGGAGGCCGGACGCGGCGTCGACTATGAAGTTGGAGTAGGTGTCGCATTCTTCGCTCGACTTGGCCTCCGTGGGGCACTTGATCAGGGTGGTGCCGGATCTGCGTAACGTGTATGCGGGAGGTTTTGCCTCGGAGTCGACACGTCTCTGGGCCACCCAGGTGAGGTATTCGGTACGAGCAAAATTACGTGCCGGGCTGCCGACGGCGGTATAGCCCTGGGCCTCCGCCAGTCCGTCCACGGTGCCCAGGGTGTATGCCGAGAGGAACTTCTTCGCCACCAGATATTCAGGAGATTGATAGCCTGGGAGATGCCAATTGAGGGCGGTGACGACGGTCAGCGCAGCCAACGCTGCCGACAACAAGAAAGATGCGATCGAAATGCCGACAGCCCAGCGTTCCGCCCTCGTCCAACTGGTTGCCACCTCTCGCTCCCACCGTCATTCGTCGGGCGCCAATCGTGGCACGAGTCGCGGCCGGAACGGTAGATCCACTCGGGTGGTATGACATCGGCTCATCGGCAGATCCGAATTCCTCAGCCTGGCCGTGCCGCAGCTAGCTGACGTGGAGGAACGGGGCCAGCAGCTCGCGGACCCGCGCGTCGATGGGGGCCGGGTCGGCTCCGTCCTCGATCATGCGGCTGGCGGTGTAGACGACCGAGCTGATCAGGGCCGCGGTGGTGGCGGGGTCGGGCACGCCCAACTCTTCCAGGGCCGCGGACAACGGCTGGCTCATCTGGTCGTGCATGAGCTGGGTGCTGGCGTTGACCTGATCGCCGGGGATGGACTGGATCAGTGCGGTGGCCAGGGCGTGCTCCCCCTCGGCGACCAGGCGCAGGTTGGCGGCGGCGTACGCCAGCACCTTCTCGCCGGGGGTGCCGGCGGCGTCCATCGCGGCCTTGACCCGGCGGGACCAGTTCGGCAGGACCTCCTGTGCCAGCTCGAGGAGCACGTCATTGCTCGACGCAAAGTATTCGTACACCGAGGACCGGGGCACCCCGGCCCGGGTGGCGACGGCGGTGAGGCTCGGGGTCTCGTGCGGGTTGTCGACCAGCAGGGCGCGTGCGGCGTCGAGGAGGACCCGGCGGCGGTGCGCACGGTGCTCGGCGATCGTGGGTGCGTCGATGCGCGGCACGGGCCCTCCCCTTTCGCGTCGCTCAGCCGGCGGACAGCCGCCCATCGGTCGTCTCGACCACCCGGTCACAGTGCTCCAGCACGTCGTGGTCGTGAGTCACCATAACGGTAGCGACGTCGCACTCCTTCGTCTCGCGGGCGAGCAACTGCACCACGTCGTGGCTGCGTGCCCGGTCCAGGGCGGCGGTCGGCTCGTCGACCAGCAGCAGCGACGGCCGGCCCAGCAGCGCGCGGGCGATCCCGACCCGCTGGCGTTCGCCGCCGGAGAGCTGGTGCGGCCGGCGGGCCGCCTTGTGCGCCATGCCGACGTCGGCGAGCAGTCCGGCCGGTTCCCGGCCGTCCGCCCGGCGGCGGCTGAGCTTGGCGACCAGCCGCAGTTGCTCGATCGCGGTGAGGGCCGGGATCAGGTTGCCGCTCTGGAACACGAATCCGATGTGGTCGCGCCGGTACTCCGCACGCTGCTTGACAGTCATGCCGCCGAGGTCGCGGCCGTCGACGGTGACCGTGCCCTGGTCCGGGACGGTCAGCGCGCCGGCGACCGCGAGCAGGCTCGACTTGCCCGCGCCGGAGGGGCCGACCACGGCGACCAGCTCGCCCGGCGCCACCGTCAGATCGACATCGTCCAGCGCGGTGACCATCGCGTCGCCGTCGCCGAGACGTACGGTCACGCCCGACAGCCGAAGGCCGGTACGGTCGCCGTTGTTCATCGCTGTGCTCCCAGAGCCGTGAGGGGGTCGATGGCCGCGACGCGGACGATGGCGACGGTGGCGCCGGCCAGGCCGAGCGCGGCCAGCAGGAGGCCGGCGATCGTCACCGCGGGCGCCTCGATGGCGAACGGCACCGCGCTGCCGCTGATCAGCGCGCCGAGCCCGACGCCGAGGGCGATACCCACGCCGGTGGCGGCGCCGAGCACCACCAGCGCCTGGACGAGGTCGTCCCGCAGCAGGTACGACCGGGCCGCGCCCGTCGCCCGCAACACCGCGAGCTCGTGCTTGCGGTTGATGGTCCAGACGGTGAAGAACGCGCCGACGACCAGTGCCGAGATGGCGTAGAGGAACACCTGGATGAGTCTCAGCGTCGAGGTCTCGGCGCTGTAGCCGGGCGAGGCGCCGTACGCCTCGGTCTTGCCGAAGCTGGTCGTGCCGGCCACAGCGTCGCCGGCGGCCAGGTCGGCGTCGTCGTCCGCCTGGACGGCGATCGCGGTGGCTTCGGTGGCCGCCGAGCCGCGCAGGTCCTCGCCGGGGCCGGCGCCCTCGTGCAGGCGCTGTCACGCGTCCAGGGGCACGTAGGCGACGTCGACGTGGCCGTACGTGTGCTGGTCCGCCGTCACGCCGACCACGGTGAACCGGGTGCCGATCCGGTCGATGACGACGGTGTCGCCGAGCCGCAGGCCGGCGTCGAGGGCGGTGCGGGACACCACGATGCCGTCCGGGCTGCCCAGTCCGGTGCCCTGTGCGGCGGCCGGAGCCAGGAACGAGCCCGGCTCCACCCCGAACATGGCCAGGTCGATCGGCACGCCCTCGGCGCTGCGGGCGTTGACCAGCATGTTCCCGAAGAGGGCGGAGCTCGCGCAGTGCCAGGAACATCCATCCTCCAGCCGCAGGTTTTTCGACGTAGCGTCGGAAGCTATACCGACACCGAGTCGGAAAAAGCGCCGCGGGCCCCTCTCGCGATCACCGGCCGGTCGCGCGCGGGCCGCACCCGGATCGAACCAAGATCGCCCCAAGCCCGTAGGTAAGAATGGGGGCGTCGAAGCAGCTACGGAAGGACTGGGGAAGATGTCGGAGAAGGCACAGATCGGGGTCACCGGTCTGGCGGTGATGGGTCGCAACCTGGCGCGCAACTTCGCCCGGCACGGTCACACCGTGGCCCTGCACAACCGCTCCTACGGCCGCACCAAGGAGCTGGTGGAGCAGTTCGGCCACGAGGGCACGTTCATCCCGGCCGAGACGGCCGAGGAGTTCGTGGCCAGCCTCGAGCGTCCCCGCCGCGTGGTGATCATGGTGAAGGCCGGCGGGCCGACCGACGCGGTGATCGACGAGTTCGCGCCGCTGCTCGAGCCGGGCGACATGCTGATCGACGCCGGCAACGCCCACTACCTGGACACCCGCCGCCGCGAGGCCGCGCTGAAGGAGAAGGGCCTGCATTTCGTGGGCGCGGGCGTCTCCGGCGGCGAGGAGGGCGCGCTGCACGGCCCGAGCATCATGCCCGGCGGCCCCAAGGAGTCCTACGACGCGCTCGGCCCGCTGCTGGAGGACATCGCGGCCAAGGTGGACGGCGAGCCCTGCTGCGTGCACGTGGGCCCGGACGGCGCCGGTCACTTCGTGAAGATGGTGCACAACGGCATCGAGTACGCGGACATGCAGCTCATCGCCGAGGCGTACGACCTGCTGCGCCAGGTCGGCGGGCACGAGCCGGGCGAGATCGCGGAGATCTTCTCCGGCTGGAACGAGGGCCGGCTCGGCTCGTACCTGATCGAGATCACCGCCGAGGTGCTCAAGCAGGTCGACGCGGCGAGCGGCAAGCCGTTCGTGGACATCGTGCTCGACCAGGCCGAGCAGAAGGGCACCGGCCGCTGGACCGTGCAGGCCGCCCTCGACCTGGGCGTCCCGGTCAGCGGCATCGCCGAGTCGGTGTTCGCGCGGGCGCTCTCCGGCGGCGCGGACGTCCGCAAGGCCGCCGCCGACGCGGGCCTGCCGGGCCCGAGCGCGGCCGCCGCGCACCCGGGCGACCTGCAGGCGGACGTCGAGCAGGCTCTGTTCGCCTCCAAGATCGTCGCCTACGCGCAGGGCTTCCAGCAGATCCAGGCGGCCAGCAAGGAATACGACTGGGAGATCGACCCGGGCGCGATGGCCAAGATCTGGCGGGCCGGCTGCATCATCCGGGCCAAATTCCTGGACTTCATCAAGCAGGCGTACGACAAACAGCCCGAGCTCGCCACGCTGCTGGTCGACGACTACTTCCTGGACGCGGTCAGCGGCGCCCAGGACGCGTGGCGGCGGGTGGTGGCCACGTCGGCCGCCCACGGCATCCCGTCGCCGGGGTTCTCGTCCGCCCTGGCCTACTACGACGGGCTGCGGGCCGAGCGCCTGCCGGCCGCGCTGATCCAGGGCCAGCGCGACTTCTTCGGCGCCCACACCTACCGCCGCGTCGACAAGCCCGGCTCGTTCCACACCCTCTGGGCCACCGACGACCGCACGGAGATCGAAAGCTGAGCTGAGCTGAGCTGGCTGGCTCCGCTCCGCTCCGCGGGCGATCGCCCCTACGGGGCGGATGATGAGCTGAGCTGGCTGGCTCCGCTTCGCTCCGCGGGCGATCGCCCCTTTCACGCTGATGAGGAGCCAGTCGGCTTTCCGGCGCCGCAAACCCCGCGGCGACGGAAAGCCGACTGTCTCCTCATCAGCGGGGCGATCGCGGGGTGGTGCGCTCGCCGAATACGGGGCTTGCGCGACGGCGTCCCGGGGTCAGCGGTCGGGGCGGACCAGGCCCGTCTCGTAAGCCAGGACGACGACCTGGACGCGGTCGCGCAAGCCCAGCTTGGTGAGCAAGTGGCCGACGTGGGTCTTCACGGTCGCCTCGGAGAGGAACAGGCGGGCGGCGATCTCGGCGTTCGAGGCGCCGGTGGCGACCTCGAGCAGGACGTCGCGCTCGCGCTCGGTGAGCCGGGCGACCTCCGGCGGCACCCGGGCAGGCCCGGGCAGGCTGCCGGCGACGGCGTCGAGCAGCCGGCGGGTGGTGCTCGGCGCCACCACCGCGTCGCCCCGGTGCACCGCCCGGATCGCCTGGAGCACGTCCTCGGCCCGCGAGTTCTTGAGCAGGAACCCGCTGGCGCCGGCCCGCAGCGCCGCGAAGGCGTGCTCGTCGACGTCGAAGGTCGTCAGCATCACGATCCGCGGCGGATCCGGGTGGCCCAGGATCCGCTCGGCGGCCCGCACGCCGTCCAGCACCGGCATGCGGACGTCCATCAGCACCACGTCGGGCCGGGCGCGCAGCACGCCCGCGACCGCGGCCTCGCCGTCGGCCGCCTCGCCCGCCACCTCGAGGTCGTCCTGCGACTCGACGATCATGGCGAGACCGGACCGGACCAGCTCCTGGTCGTCGGCGAGGAAGACGCGGATGGTCATCCTCCGATCGTACGGACCGGGCTTGGGCGCGCGGCGGTTCCGGCCCGCCGCCGGTGGTAGAGGTAGGTGACGCGGAGCAGCAGCGGGCCCCACAGCAGGGCCGGCAGGTAGCAGCCGACCATGAGCACCCACCATCCGGTCCCGCCGGTGAACTCCTCGACGCCGGCGAGGAACAGGCGGGCGACCGCGAAGCCCCAGATGGCGATCAGCAGGATCCCGCCGACCGCGGCCGGGACGACGACCGCCGCCGGTGGGATCGGCCGGCCGCGCAGCCACGGCACCCAGGCGGGCACCACCTCGCCCCACGGTCGGACCAGGCCGAGGGTCAGCAGGGCCAGGGCCTCGGACGCGATGGTGAGGAAGAAGACCCACGCCGACCCCCACCCGGGGATGTGCGAGGCGCGCAGGGCGTCGGCGCTGAAGCCCAGGCCGAAGCCGAAGCCCATGATCGACCGCCAGACGCCCGCGGGCAGCACGGTCAGCGGCACCAGGTGCGCCAGGATCACGGCCTGCCGGGGAACGGGCCGGCCGGAAACGGTGGAGGTCATCGTCTTTCCCTCGAGGTCACCGGGCGCCACGGTGGCGCTCCGTCACATCGAGGGTGGCTCGCCGGGGCCCCGGCCGGCGTCGGTCTCAGGTCGCGGGCGCATCCGTCCCAGGGATGATCCGGTCAGGCCCCGGCCGCCCGCGCCGGCAGGACGGCGTCGACCCGGAACCCGCCGTCGCCGTTGGCCGCGGCGGTCAGCGTGCCGCCGAGCAGCGCCAGCCGCTCGGTCAGACCGGGCAGCCCCCGCCCGCCCGGGGCGGCCAGCACCGGGCCACGGCCGGGACCGTTGCGCACGGTCAGGCGCAGGGCATCGGGCTGCCAGTCCAGGCAGACGCTCGCCTCGGCCTCCGGGCCGGCGTGCTTGAGCACGTTGGTGAGGGCCTCCTGGACGACCCGGTACGCGGCCAGCTCGCCCGCCGCGCCCAGGCGCCGCCGCTCGCCGCGCTCGGTGACGCGTACCGCCGGACCGGCCTGCCGGACCCGGTCGATCAGCTCGGCCAGGTCGTCCAGGCCCGGCTGGGCGGCGTCGGCCGGCGCCGCGTCGTGGTCGTCGAGGGCGCGCAGCAGCTGCCGCATGTCCCCCATCGCCTCCTGCCCTGCGCGGGCGACCGTCTCCAGCACCGGGACGGCCGCGGCCGGGTCCTTGCGGGCCATCAGCCGGCCGCCCTCGGCCTGGGTCACCATCACCGAGAGGGAATGCGCCACCACGTCGTGCATCTCGCGGGCGATCCGGACCCGCTCGTCCCGCGCCGCGCGGCGGGCGTTCTCCCGCCGGTCCTCCGCCTCGCGCCGGGCGCGTTCCTCCAGCTCCAGCAGGTAGCTACGGCGCAGCCGGCGGTAGCGCCCCAGCGCCCACGGCGCCAGCACCGTCGCGAGCACGGCCAGCACGAGGAACAACGGCCAGCTCCGCACCGGGTCGGCCGGATCGGTGAGGCCCGGCTCGGTGAGCGTCAGGTAATCGGCGCCCCACAGCCGCGCCACCACCAGGGCCGCGCCCGCGCCGGACAGGGCCAGCGCCAGCCGCGCCACCCGGCGGGGGCGCCAGGCGGCCACGGAGTACAGCGCGATCGGGAAGATGACGACGCTGGGCACCAGGACGGGCGCGAACGGGCCGACGCCGCCGGCCTCCACCCCGGGCAGGGCCACCAGCAGGAGCATGACGGCGCCGGCCACCCCGAACGCGGCGCGCGGCGCGGTCCGGCGTACGGCGACGGCGGCGTGCCCGATCGCCAGCGCCGCGACCGTCACCACCCGCAGGGCGCGCGGCCACGAGCTGTCCAGGATCACGCCGGCCGAGATCGGCAGCGTCAGCACCGCGACGGCGGCCGCGAACACCCCGTCGACCAGCCACCGGCGGCGCCGGACCCACTGCTCGACGGACGTCCCGATGCCCGTGCCCACCCGGCCATCCTAGATTCGGCACCCGCCCGCGAGCTCCGTCCACCGGCGGCGCGGCCGCCCGCCTGTGGACACCACCGCATTCTTGTCGTACCCCCCTGCTCTACTCGTCCCCACCCAGTGCCGGGGCGGGGGATGGACTGTGGGCGGCTCCGGAGATCAAAAACTGCTTGCGGAGCTGTGCTTGCCATGGCCGGGGCGGGTACGGCCGGCCCCGGCAGATGCGGGGGATCCCGAAATGTGATATGCGCCTCCTGCAAGGTGGGAGGCAGTCTCGCTTGGTGAGCATGGCGGGTGGCGGGGTCCCACATGTTGGCTGAGCGGTCCACGTCATGGGACCGCCGCCGGGAATATCGGTTTATGTCGGTTCGGCTCGGATGGGCGCGGGCAAGGATGGTGAGTCCCGGCTCGACCCGCACCGGAGGTCATCAAGATCCCGCGGAGGCACCGGCGACGAGGCCCGGGCGCAGTTCGCGCGGGCAAGGATGGTGAGTCCCGGCTCGACCCGCACCGGAGGTCATCAAGATCCCGCGGAGGCACCGGCGACGAGGCCCGGGCGCAGTTCGCGCGGGCAAGGATGATGAGTCCCGGCTCGACCCGCACCGGAGGTCATCAAGATCCCGCGGAGGCACCGGCGACGAGGCCCGGGCGCAGTTCGCGCGGGCAATCGCGCCGAAGCGCAAGACGCACACAGCGCAAGACGCACACAGCGCAAGGCGCACGCTGCACCAGGCGCAAGCAGCGCAAGGCGCCCGCAGCACCAGGCGCGAGCAGCACGACGCACATGCAGCGCAAAGCGCAAGCAGCGACCGCGAAAGGCTAGACGACCGGGATCGGGTTGGCGGCCATCAAGTTGCCGGCCTCCTCGGCCGGGAGCGGCTTGGCCATGAAGAAGCCCTGCCCGAGCCGGTATCCCATGTCCCGCAGCCGGTCCAGCTGGGCCGCCGACTCGATGCCCTCGGCCACCGCCGACAACTGCAGGTACTCGGCCAGCTGGGCGACCGCCGCGGCCACCGCGAGGCGCCCTCGGTCCTCGCCGTCGGCGATGCCGTCGACGAACGACTTGTCCAGCTTGAGCACGTCCACCGGGAACGCCCGCAGCAGCGACAGCGACGACTGCCCGGTGCCGAAGTCGTCCAGCGCCAGGCGCACGCCCATCTCGTGCAGCGCGGTCAGCGTCTCGCGCACCTGCCGCCCGTCCGCCACCGACGACTCGGTGATCTCGATGACCAGGTTGTCCGGCAGCAGGCCGGTCTCCGACAGCACGGCCGCGACCTCGTCCACGAAGCCGGGCTCGCGCAGCTGCCGGACCGCGACGTTGACGTTGATCGCCTTGATCGCGCCGTCGCCGTGGGCCGCCTGCCAGCGGGCCAGCTGCGCACAGGCCTCGCGCAGCACCCACGAGCCGAGCGGCACGATCAAGCCGGAGCGCTCGGCGACCGGGATGAAGTCGCCGGGCGAGACGAACCCGCGCGCCGGGTGCTTCCAGCGCACCAGCGCCTCGGCGCCGTGCAGCCGGCCGGTGCCGATGTCGAACACGGGCTGGTACAGCAGGTACAGCTCGTCGCGGATGATGGCGTTGTGCAGCTCGCTGCCGAGCCGGGCGTGGTTGACCACGTCCTGGCGCATCCGCGGCTCGAAGCGCACCCACGCCGCCTTGCCGCCGGCCTTGGCCTGGTACATGGCGATGTCGGCGTTGCGCAGCACCTCGTCCGCGCTGTCGCCCGGCCCGGCGATCGCGACGCCGAGGCTGGCGTGCGCCAGCAGGTGGTCCTCCCCCACCCGGAACGGCTCGGCGAGCGCCTGCAGCACCCGGCCGGCCGCCTCCTCGGCGATCGGGACGTCGTCGGCGTCGAGCAGCACCGCGAACTCGTCGCCGCCGAGCCGGGCCGGCAGGTCGTGCGCGGCGCTGCTCTGCCGCAGCCGCTGGGCGACCTGGTAGAGCAGCTGGTCGCCGAAGGCCGGGCCCATCGTGTCGTTGATCGTCTTGAAGTCGTCGATGTCGATCAGCAGCACGGTGACCGGCCGGTGCGCGCCCAGGCGCTCGGCGAGCGCGCCGGCGAACCGGGTGCGGTTGGCCAGCCCGGTCAGCGGGTCGGTCATGGCGAGGCGCTCGAGCTCGGTCTGCTGGGTGCGGATGCCGGCGAGCAGCCGCTTGTTCTCGCGCAGCCCGAGCAGTTGCCGCGCCACCACGCACACCACGATCAGCACCCCGCCGATGATCACCGCCCGCTCACGGCCGGCCATGTTCCGGGCCGACACGGTGATCACCAGGCCCGCGGTGGTGGTGACGGCCAGGAAGGGCAGCAAATCCCATAGCGTACGGCGGGAGCGCGCCGTCCCCGCGGCCGGCGGGGCGGAGCCGGGCCCGTGCGGGGCCGGGGCGGCCAGCGTGATGCGCTGGCGATACGCCGAGGTGGTGAACGCGACCGCGACCAGCGGGCCGCCGAGCACCGCGAGGGCCAGGCGGGGTCCGGGCGGCCCGGCGATCAGCACCACCGCCATCACCACCGCGACCATCGGGGCGATCGCGAGCAACCGCAGGGCGAGCGAGTCGACCGGGGCGCCGGGGACGGCCGCGGCCTTGCCGATGATCACCAGGCCGAGGAGCCCGGCCACGCCGACCATGCCGGCCGCGACCCGGGCGCTCATCCCGGTGCCGGCCGGGGCGAAGCTGAGCACGACGTACCAGAAGATCAGCGTGCCGGCGACGGCGACGGTGACCGCGTCGAGCAGGATCCGCAGCCGGGCGAGCGGGGTCTTGTCGCTCAGCGGCAGCCGGCCGAGCGCGAACATGCCCCAGAAGATGCCGACGACATTCGGCACGGCGGTGTACATCGACATGCCGACGTCGTCGTTGGCCAGCACGGCCCCGGCGCACGAGGCGAAGATCAGCAGGATCGAGGCGTGCGAGATCTGCCGCCAGAACCCGCGCACCGGGCGGGAGATCCGGATCTGGGAGCCGATCCGCCGGCACGCGAAGAACGAGGCGGCCATCGCCACCGGCGCGCCGAGATAGCCGGGAACGAGGTTGTCCGAGTCGTGCGCGACCAGCCACACCGACACGTACGCCACGCAGGCGACCGCCAGCACCACGGGTCCGAGCCCGCCGCCCAGCCGGATCCCGGCGGCGCGCACCACGGGACTTGACATGCGCTCCCTCGGCTCCCGAGTCGACAGGTACTGTGCGGCATACCTGTCGGCGGGTGCCGGGAAAAACTGAGACTTATCCCTTCAGGGCGGCGGAGACGACCGCGCGGGCCTCCTCCTGGATCCGGGCGAGGGCGTCGGCCCCCCGGAACGACTCGGCGTAGATCTTGTAGACGTCCTCGGTGCCGGACGGGCGGGCCGCGAACCAGCCCGACGCGGTGGCGACCTTGAGCCCGCCGATGGCGGCGCCGTTGCCGGGCGCGGTGGTCAGCACCGCGGTGATCGGCTCGCCGTCCAGCTCCTCGGCGGTTACCTGGGCCGGGGAGAGCTGGGCCAGCACCGCCTTCTCCTCCCGGGTGGCGGGCGCGTCGATCCGGGCGTAGGCGGGCTCGCCGAACTTCGCGGTCAGGTCGCGGTAGTGCTCGCTCGGCGTGCGCCCGGTGACCGCGATGATCTCGGAGGCGAGCAGGTCGAGGATGATGCCGTCCTTGTCGGTGCTCCAGGCCGAGCCGTCGCGGCGCAGGAACGAGCCGCCCGCGCTCTCCTCGCCGCCGAAGCCGATCTCGCCGGAGAGCAGGCCGGGCACGAACCACTTGAACCCCACCGGCACCTCGTCGAGGCGCCGGCCCAGCTCGCCGGCCACCCGGTCGATCATCGAGGAGGAGACCAGGGTCTTGCCGATGGCCGCGCCGGCCGGCCAGCCCGGGCGCTTGCCGAACAGATAGCCGATCGCGACCGCCAGGTAGTGGTTGGGGTTCATCAGGCCGGCGTCCGGCGTGACGATGCCGTGGCGGTCGGCGTCCGCGTCGTTTCCCGTGGCGACCTGGAACTTGTCCTTCTGATGGATCAGGGACGCCATCGCGTACGGCGACGAGCAGTCCATCCGGATCTTGCCGTCCCAGTCGAGCGTCATGAAGCCGAACGTCGGATCCACGCGCGGGTTCACCACGGTCAGGTCGAGGCGGTGCCGCTCGGCGATCTCGCCCCAGTACGCGACGCTGGCCCCGCCGAGCGGGTCGGCGCCGATGCGCACGCCGGCCTCGCGGATCGCGTCGAGGTCGATCACCGCGGGCAGGTCGGCGACGTACTCGCCGAGGAAGTCGTAGCCGGTGACCAGCTCCGACGTGCGGGCCCGGGCGGCCGGCACCCGGCGCACCTCCTTGAGGCCGGCCGCGATCAGCGCGTTGGCCCGGTCCTGGATCCACGTGGTGGCGTCGGTGTCGGCCGGGCCGCCGTTGGGCGGGTTGTACTTGAAGCCGCCGTCCGCGGGCGGGTTGTGCGAGGGGGTCACCACGACGCCGTCGGCGAGACCGGCGGCGCGGTCGCGGTTGTACGCCAGGATCGCCCGGGAGACCGCCGGGGTCGGGGTGTAGCCGTCGCGGCTGTCGATCAGGGTGGTCACGTCGTTGGCCGCGAACACCTCCAGCGCGGTGATCATGGCCGGTTCGCTGAGGGCGTGCGTGTCGCGGCCCAGGAACAGCGGGCCGTCGGTGCCCTGGGCCCGCCGGTACTCGACGATCGCCTGGCTGGTGGCGGCGATGTGATCGGCGTTGAAGGCCGTGTTCAGGCTCGAGCCGCGATGCCCGGACGTCCCGAACGCCACCCGCTGGGCGACCTCGCCCGGGTCGGGATGCTCGGTGTAGTAGCGGGAGATCACCCGGGGCACGTCGATGAGATCGCGGGCCTCGGCGGGGGTCCCGGCGCGGGGATGCACGGACATGCTGGCCTCCTTAGTACCCTGCCTGGCAGCCTATCGATACCCGGTTGAACCTTTCCGATACGGGATACGAACTACGAGATGTGACGAGGCCCGTGCGCGTACTTCTGGTTCTGCTCGTCGCGCTCGGCGCGCTCCTCGCCGCCCCGGCCGGCCCGGCCAGCGCCCACGCCGCGCTCCTCGGCTCGACCCCGGCGCCCGGCAGCGTCATCGGCACCTCCCCCACCGAGATCGTCGTGACGTTCAGTGAGGCGGTCACCCCGGTCACCGGCCGCGTGCAGGTCCTCGGCCCGGACGGCAAGCGGATCTCCGGCACCCCCGGCGTCGCGGGCGCCGTGCTGCGCATCCCGGTGCGCCGGGCCGGCCAGCCGCTCGGGACCTACCTGGTCAGCTACCGGGTGATCTCGGCCGACAGCCATCCGGTCGGCGGCGCGATCACGTTCTCGGTCGGCGCCCCGTCGGCCACGCCCGCGGCGCCGGCCGACGGGACGACCCATCGTTCGGTCGCGGTGGCGACGCCGGTCACGCGCTTTCTCGGGTACGCCGGGCTCGCGCTCACCGCCGGGCCGGTGCTGTTCCTGGCCTTCCTGTGGCCGCGGCGCCGATCCCGCGCGGGCGCGGTGCGGCTCGCGTACACCGGACTGGGTCTGATTCTCGTGGCGACGCTCGCGTCGCTGTGGACGCAGGCGCCGGCCAGCAGCGGGTCGGCCCTGTGGGATGTCTCGGGCGCCGAGCTCGGGCAGGTCCTGACCAGTTCCTTCGGCCTGACCCTGATCGCCCGGACGGCCGTGCTCGCGATCGTCGCCGGGCTCCTGCGCCCGCTGGCCCGCGGCGGCCTCTCCCGCCCGCGCGGCGTCGCCCTGACCGTGCTGGCGCTCGGCGGGCTGGTCACCTGGCCGCTGACCGGGCACGCGGCCGCCGCGCCGCTGTCGCCCGCGATCATCGCCTCCGACGTCGTGCACCTGTCGGCGATGGCGGTCTGGATCGGTGGTCTGCTCACGCTGAGTGTCTTCCTGCTGCGCCGCACCGACCCGCGCGTGCTCGGCGTCGTGCTGCCGGCCTGGTCCCGCTGGGCCGCCCTGGCGGTGGTCTGGCTGGTGGCCGGCGGGGTGGTGCAGGCGGTCGTGCAGGTCGGCTCGGTCCCCGCGCTCTGGCGCACCGACTACGGCCGGCTGCTGCTCGCCAAGGTCGCCGTGCTGGCCGCGGTGCTGGGCACCGCCTTCTTCGCCCGCCGCATGGTCAACCGGCGGCAGGTGGTGACCGCGGGTCCGGGCAGGATGCGCCGCGCGGTCGGGACCGAGGTGCTCGCCACCGCGGTGATCCTCGGGCTGAGCGCCGTGCTGGTGCAGGTCAACCCGGGCCGCAGCGCGGCGGTCGACCAGGGCGCGGTCCGCGACGAGGGGGTGTCGCAGACGCTGACCTGCCCGCTGTACACGCTGCAGTTCAACATCTTCCCGACCCAGATCGGCGACAACAACACCATCCACGCGTTCGTCTACACCCCGGCCGGCGCGCCGCTGCCGGCCGACGAGTGGACGGTGACCTCGCGGCTGCTCGGCCGCGACCTCGAGCCGGTCACCGAGCCGCTGCTCCCGCTGCAGCCGCGCAACCACGCGGCCGGCGCGATCACGTTCCCGTTCCCGGGCCGGTACGAGGTCAAGTTCACGGTGCGCATCGGCGAGCTCGACCAGGCGGCCGTCAAGACCGTCATCTCGGTGCCGGCGGATCCCGCCAGGAGCTGACGCCCGGCCCCCGTCGGGTCCCCGCCGCCCGTCGCGGGCCCGCGACGCCCTGGTGGCGCCGGGCGCCCGGCCGGTTGTCTACGCTCGCGGGCGTGCTGATCCTGCTTCCGCCGTCCGAGGGCAAGACCCCCGCGGCCACCGGCGACCCGGTGCGCCACGACGAGCTGTGGCTGCCCCGCCTGGCCACGGCCCGCAAGCGGGTGCAGACCCGCCTGGTCGCGCTGAGCAGGCGCACCAGCGCCCGCGCGGTCGCGGAGTCGCTGCGGGTGCTCGGCCTGACCGACGGCCAGAAGGCCGAGCTGGCCCGCAACGCCGCGCTGCCCTCGGCGCCGGCGGCGCGAGCCGACCGGGTCTACACCGGCGTGCTCTACGAAGCCCTCGACCCGCCGACCCTGGCGCCGGGCGCTCGCGAGTGGCTCGACCGCAGCGCCGTGGTGTTCTCCGGGCTCTGGGGCGTCGTCCGGCTCGCCGATCGGATCCCGGCCTACCGGCTGTCGGTGGGCGTGACGCTGCCGCCGCCGGTCGGCGGGCTCACGGCGTACTGGAAGAAGGTCCTGAAACCGGCGATGGACCCGGCGGCCGCCGACGGCCCGGTGCTGGACCTCAGGTCCGGCGCCTACGCGGCGATGTGGACGCCGCCCGCCGGCCGCTCGGCCACCCTGCGGGTCCTGCACGAGCGCGTGGTGGACGGATCGCCGCGACGGTCGGTGGTGAGCCACTTCAACAAGGCCACCAAGGGCCGCCTGGTGCGCGACCTGGCCCGCTCGTCCCTCGAGCCCGCCTCGGTCGACGAGGTCGTCGCCGCGCTGAAGGATCTGGGCCACCAGATCGAGGAGACGCCGGCGCCGGCGGGGCAGCCCCGCCGGCTCGACCTGATCGTGCGGGAGCTCTGAGCTACGAGCTCGGAGCTATTGGGCGTCGAGGATGTCGACCACGAAGCGCAGGTCGCCCTCGGACGGGCCGTACGCGTCCTTGGCCGGCACGTCGATCTGGAGCCGGCTGCCCACCTTCTGGCCCGGAATGCCCTCGTCCCAGCCCTTGATCACGGCGCCGACGCCGATCTGGGTGGTGAACGGCTGGCCGCGCGACCAGGAGGAGTCCTTGACCTCGCCGGTCTTGAAGCTGACCAGCGTGTAGTTGGCGGTGATCGTCTGGCCCTTCTGGACGGCCGGGCCGGTGCCCTTCACCAGCGGGGTGACCACGAGGTCGGTGAGCGTGCCGGTGCCCGCCTTGACCACCGGCTCCTTGGCCAGCGCGGGCGGCGTGCTCACCTGCGCCGGGGCGGGCTCGGCGGCCGGGGGCGCGGCCTGCGGCTCGGCGGCCGACGGGGCCGGGGCGGACGCGGCCGCCGACTTGTCGGAATTATCATGCCGGACCACGAAGAACACGACGGCCAGGACGACGAGGACCGCCACTCCGGCGATCGCGCCCGCGAACGCCTGCCCGCGGCGTTTCGCCGACTCCCCGCTGCTCGGCCGCACGGTCTGGGTGCTCATATGGTGTCGACTCTCTGGTAGGGGACGCTGGGGAAACTTCGGACACGGTACCCGTACGCATCGGCCACCCCGCCGGAAACCTCCGCCGAACCGCCAAGGGGGGTGATCGACCTTTCGGATCGTCACTGAAATAGTTCTTCACCGTCACTGCGTGAGATGAGATCGTTTACCGGCTCGCCGCACGCGCTCACTGTGCGAGACCGTACGAAAAAGTTTCACGGCCGGGCGGGGCCGTGCGAACGACCAGGGGAGGGTCGGTTTGCCGTCGACCGGTAATGGTCGCTTTCCCGCGCGCCGCGGCGGTCCGGACCGACGGACCGCCCACATCGGACTCCGGCGGGCCGCGGCCTCCCCCGACCTGGCGTCCGACGACCGGCGTGGGTGGAACGAGCTGCTCTCGTCCGGCCTGGTGATCCTGGCCGGCGTGATCGTCGTGATCGGCTTCGGCATCGTCGCCTCGCGGGTCATGCGCTCCGCCGACGGCAATCCGCTGCCGGACCCGCCGCCCACCGCCGCGCTCGGCGGGGCCGCGCTGCCCAGCACCGGCCCGGGCGGGCTGATCCCGCTGGAGCCGGCGTCGCCGTCGCCGACCTCCTCGTCGCCGTCGCCGAGCCCGTCGCTGCCGCCGTCCACGCCGCCGACTCGCAAGCCGGTGGACCAGGGCGCGATCGCCGTCGCGACCGGCGGGGCCCCCTCGGCGGTCGACCTGACCGCCGAGGGCAAGCGGGACTGGGTGCATTGGGGCGAGGACGGCACCTTCTCCCTGGAGCGGGACAAGAACGGCGGGTTCGCGATCCTCGAGGGGACCCCGGCCGCGCCCCGGTTCCGGCACGCGCTGAGCCCGTCGCGGTTCTCGTGGACCGGCGGCGACCCGGTGGATCACAGCGACGGGACGCCGACCGGGATCCGCACGTGCGGGGCGGGGAACGGCTTCACGCTCTCGGCGCCGGCCTCGACGGCGCGGCAGACTCTGCGGCTCTACCTCGGCGTCGTGTCGGCGAAGGGGGTGTTGCACGCCCGGCTGTCGGCGGGCGGCGCGACGTCCTCGGCCACGGTGGAGCAGCGGGACGGCCAGTTCCGCGGCGTGGTCTACACGATCACGTACCGGGCGCCCCGGGCCGCGAAGATCGATCTGACGTGGACGACGGCGCGGGCCTTCGGGGACGGGTGCGGCGGGGTGGCCCTCGAGGCCGCCACGCTCTTCTAGCTACAAACCGGATCTAGCTACAAACCGGAAAAGAGGAAACATTGTTCGCGGGCTGGGGATCGTGGGTCGCCCGCTTCCGGTGGCCGGTGCTGGCCGTCGCGCTCGTCGCGGTGATCAGCGCGGGCGTCTGGGGGCTGGGTGTTTTCGGGGAGCTGACCGAGGGTGGGTACAACGACCCGAACAGCGAGTCCACCCAGGCCGCGGAGGTCGTGCGGGACACCTTCGGCGAGCAGGGCGGCGACCTCGTCGTCATCTACACCCCGGCCAAGGGCAAGATCGACGATCCGGCGCTGGCCAAGCGGGTCAAGGAGTCGCTGGCCAAGCTGCCGGAATCGGCGGTCACCGGCACCACCTCGTACTGGTCGGCGAAATCGGCCGAGTACGCGGCCGAGGACAAGTCCAGCGCCATCGCGGTGATCACCCTGGCCGGCGACGACGACTCGGCGAAGCTCGACTCGTACCGCGCGGTGAGCGACAAGTTCGCCGTCGGCGGCGCGACCGTCCGGCTCGCCGGCGCGACCACGCTCGCCGACGCCTCCTCGTCGCGCTCCACCGCGGATCTCGCCACCGCCGAGGCGATCTCGGTGCCGATCACGCTGATCCTGCTGGTGCTCATCTTCGGCTCGCTGGTGGCGGCGTCGCTGCCGGTCCTGGTCGGCGGCGCGGCGGTGCTGGGCTCGCTGGGCATCCTGCACGCGATCGCGTCCGGCCACGACGTGAACTCGTTCGCGGTCAACGTGGCCAGCCTGCTCGGCCTCGGCATGGCGATCGACTACGGCCTGTTCATGGTGGGCCGGTTCCGCGAGGAGCAGGCCCAGGGCCGTACGCCCGCCGAGGCCGTCGCCCGCACGGTCGGCACCGCCGGCCGCACCGTCGTCTTCTCCGCCACCCTGCTGATGATCGCCCTGGCCGGCCTGCTGCTGTTCCCGCAGGGCTTCCTGAACTCGCTCGCCTACGGCGGCCTGGCCTCGGTCTTCCTCGCCGCGGTGCTCTCCCTGACGCTGCTGCCCGCCATGCTGGCCGTCCTCGGCCCGCGCGTCGACAAGATCCCGGTCCGCCTGCCCCTCGGCACGTCCAGGACCGCCGGCGGCGGCTGGGCCCGGGTCGCCGCCTTCGTGCTGCGCCGCCCGGTCGCGGTCGCGGTGCCGATCCTCGCTCTCCTGCTGCTGCTCGCCTTCCCGATCCGGCACGTGCACTTCGCCGAGAGCGACGAGCGGATCCTGCCGGCCGGCGACCCCGCCCGCGTCGCCGTCGAGACGCTCAAGGCCGACTACCCGCAGTTCACCGGCGACAGCGTGGAGATCGTGCTGCGCGACGCCCCCAGCACCGCCGACTTCGCGGTGCGGCTGCGGCAGATCCCCGGCATCTCCGAGCTCAGCGCGGCCCGCCGGGACAAGGGGGTCACGCTGTTCACGGCCACGCTGAAGACGCCGGACGCCTTCAGCGACGAGGCCCGCGACGTGGTCGAGGCGATCCGCGCCGTCCCCGTCCCGGACGGCGCGCAACTGCTGGTCGGGGGCACCACCGCCCGCAACGTCGACAGCCTGGACGCGACCGCCGACCGCCTCCCCTGGATGGTCGCGCTGCTGGTCGGCGCCACGCTGGTGCTGATGTTCCTGGCCTTCGGCTCGGTCCTGCTGCCGGTCAAGGCCGTCCTGATGAGCGCGCTGAGCCTGAGCGCCACCTTCGGCCTGCTCGTCTGGATCTTCCAGGAGGGCCACGGCTCCGGCCTGCTCGACGTCAGCCCCGCTCCCCTCGAGGTCGGGATCGTGGTCCTGATGGCCGCCGTGGTGTTCGGCCTGTCCACGGACTACGAGGTGTTCCTGCTGTCGCGCATGGTGGAGGCCCGCACCCGCGGCGCCACCACCGACGAGGCGGTGACCACCGGCCTGTCCCGCACCGGCCGCGTGATCAGCGCCGCCGCCCTGCTCCTGATCGTCGTCACCGGCGCGTTCGCCCTCTCCGCGGTGACCACCATGCGCTTCGTCGGCGTCGGCATGATCATCGCCCTGCTCCTGGACGCGACGGTCGTCCGCATGCTCCTGGTCCCCGCCGTCCTGCGCCTGCTGGGCGACGCGGCGTGGTGGGCGCCGGGCCCGCTGCGGCGGCTCCAGCAGCGTGCCGGCCTTGCCGAGTACGAGGGACAGCCCGCACCCGCCACGCCGCCCGGCCGCCACGCCGCCCCCGACGACACCCAGATCATCCGGTACGCGCCGTACGGCGCCGGCACCCGAGCCCTCCCGGTCGGCGTCGCCGCCTCTTCTTCTTCCTCCCTCTCCTCTTCCCCCTCCTCCGCCTCCTCTTCTTCCGCCGCTTCTTCGTCGGCCGTTTCCTCTGCGGCCGCCTCCTTCGCCTCCTCTGCGGCTGCCTCCTTCGCCTCGTCTGCGGCTGCCTCCTTCGCCGAAGCCGATCGTCACGCCCTGCCGGCCGGCTCCTCGCCGTTCGCCCTCCCCGCCGGCTCGCTCTCGGCCGACGACGCGACCCAGGTCTTCGCCCGCTTCGAGGACACGGCCGTCATCAACCTGGCCGGATCCCCGCCGTTGGAGGAGGTGGAGGCCGAAACAGTCCCCGACGACACCCCGGCGCCCCCGCCCTCGGACGACGACGACTCGATCGTCGACGCCCTCATCCTCGACGACGAGCCCTACATCGAGGAGGCCGATCCCGTCGCCGAGAAGCCGGCCCTGGCCGGCACGCCCACGGCGTCATCCGAGACCACCGACGAGGCGCCCTCCGCCGCCGACAGCGATTCCGCCGCCGACGGTCAGTCCTTCGGTGACGACCCCTCTTTCACCGCCGACCGCTCCCTCACTGACGACCGCTCGCTCGGCTCCATCGCAGAAGACGACCGCTCGCCCGACGACGACCTCTCGATCGCCGGCGACCGGTCGTTCGCCGACCGCCAGTCCTTCTCGGACGGCGGCTCCTCCGCATCGTCCGCGGACGCCACCGAGTTCCAAGAAGCCGCCGTGTTCGAGGACACCCCCGCGTTCGAGGAGGCGGCCGACGACGAAACGCCGGCATTCGCCGAGGCGTCCGAGGTCCGCCCGTGGGACTCCCCGACGGGCGTGTCCAGCACCCCCTACGTGCCCGGCAACCCTCTCTCGTCCGACGTGACCACCTGGCTCCCGACGGTCGCGTCCCACCCGTTGTCGGAGCCCACCCCCGACTGGACCGTCGCCGACGACGACGGCTTCTTCTTCAGCCCACCGACCACCTCCAGCACTGTCCCGCCTGCCGCCCCACCGCCGGTTCCATCCGACCCGAGCCCCTACGACAGCCCATGGACTCCCCCGTCCTCCTACATCCCGCCGTCCTCCTACGTCCCCCCGTCGTCCTACGTCCCGCCGTTCGAGGAAGCCGCCGCGTTCACGGAGGCCGCCCCGTTGGCCGAAGGCGCCCCGTTCACGGACGCCACTCCGTTGGCCGAAGGCGCCCCGTTCACGGACGCCACCCCGTTGACCGAAGGCACCCCGTTGGCCGACGGCGCCCCGTTCACGGAGGCCGCCCCGTTCACGGACGCCGCCCCGCTCACGGACGGCGCGGAGGCGGCCAGCGCGCCGGACACTGCGCAATCCGGTCCGGCGCAACCGGTTCCCGCCGAGCGCCAGGCCGTCGACGAGACGGGTCGAGCAGCGCGGCGGCCGTCCTCGCTGGCCGACCGGTTCCCCTCGCGGCGGCCCGCGAGCACGGACAGTAGGCCTGCCGATCTCGATGCGTACACCCAAGCCCGTGCCTCCCACCTGGTAGCGAACCTGCCGCCGCAACCGGACGGCCTCGACGGGCAGACATCGACGCGTAGCCCGGCTACGCTCGGCGATCAGCCGCTCCCCCGGCGGCCTATCCCCTCCCTTCCGGAGCAGCAGTCCATGACCGAGCCACAGCCGCAGCCGCAAGCCGCAGCCGGGCCGGCTGCCTCAGCCCCTGCCGACATAGCTGCAGCCCCTGCCGACATAGCTGCAGCCCCTGCCGACATAGCTGCAGCCCCTGCCGACATAGCGACGTCACCCGAGCAGACACCTGCCACCGCGCCGGCGCCCGCCGAAGCGCAAGCACCCGACGCGGCAGAGGCACCGGCCGCCGGGCAAGCACCGGAGGCGGAGCAAGCAGCCGCCGCCGCTCAGCCACCGGCCGCGGCGCAAGCACCCGCCGAGACAGAGGCACCCTCCACCAAGCCGGCATCGGCCACCGAGCCGACGCCAGCAGCGCCCACGCCAGCACTGCCCACGCCAGCACTGCCCCGGCCGACGATGCCCACGCCAGTGGTGCCCATGCCGGCACCGATACCTCCGGCATCCACCCCGGTGACACCCGCGCCGGTGGGGGCGCCGAGCGTGCCGGCCAACGTGCCGGTGGCCAAGGCGCCCGTGGGCAAGGCGTCCACCGTCGCGCCCGCGCGGCGGCCCGCCGATCTGGCGGACCACCTGCGGGAATCACGACCGGCGGATCTGAGCGACTACACGTCGGGCAAGATCCCGCGTATGCGCCGCCCGGTCGACGAGCCGCCGGCGCCGGCGCCCGCGCGGCGACCGGCCACCCTGGCCGACCATCTCTCGGCGCGTACGGCGAGCGAGGAGACCACGCGCGACCTGCGCGACCACGCCACCCACGACTGACACCAGTCCCGCGGCCGCCGGAGCGCACGCCGCCCGGCGGCGGCGGGCACGGTCAGGACGCCGGCCACGTGGGCGGTCAAGACCAGCCTGAGCACGGCGGCGGCGGGATACGACCTGAGGTTGTCCATCGAGCTGACCCCTTCGGCTTGTGGTTGCCCCCTGGCGGGGATGGCCAGCACGTTAGGCAGAGCCGGGCGGCGACGGGGAAAATCTTGGCGGCCTGTGGACAACCGCGGTTGTCCACAGGCGGCGGAATCGGCACTCGCGCGCCGGGCGATCAAGGCCACCATGGCCGCCATGCGACAGAGCCCCGAAGCGAACGGGCCGCGATCAGCGGAAGATCAGGCCGCCGCCCACCTCGATCACCTGGCCGGTGAGCGCCCCCGAGCCGTCCGAGACCAGGAGGCGCACGGTGGCGACCAGGTCTTCCGGCACCAGCGAGCGCGGGATCGCCTGCGTGGCCACCAGCGGGGCGTGGGCCTCCTCGTCGCGGCCGTCCGCCAGCTCCGCCTCGCCCTCGGTGCGAATGGCGCCCGGCGAAAGGGCGTTGACGGTGATGCCGGCCGGCCCGAGGGCGCGCGCCAGCGAGCGGGTCAGCCCGATCAGCGCGGCCTTGCTGGCGACATAGGCCGGGCCGGACGGCCCGCCCATCCGCACCGTGGGCGAGACGACGTTGATGATCCGGCCCCACCCACGCTCCGCCATCCCCGCGCCGAGGGCCTGGGCCAGCAGCATCGGCGCGGTCACGTTGACGGCGAAGGTCTTCTGCCACTCGTCGAGCGCAAGCACGCTGATTTCCACGTTCGAGGCCTTGGCGGCGTTGTTGATGAGGACGTCGACCGGGCCGGCGGCCTTGGCGAGCGACCGCACAGCGGCCGGGTCGGCGAGGTCGGCGTCCAGGAGCTCGGCCTGCGCGCCCAGGTCGCGGCAGAGGCCGGCCACCGTCTCGGCTTCCGACGCGGCATCGAGATGGTGCAGCAGCAGGGAGTTCCCCGGGCGGGCCATGCCCACGGCGAGGGCGGCGCCTATTCCCCGGCGGGCGCCCGTGATCAAAATCCGCTGACCCATGTCGTTCACCTTATGCGGCCGGAGGCTCACCTGCGGCTCGGCCGGCCATCGGCGCCACCGGCAACGGCGGTGGCGACCTGTGCCGACCGGCATGACGGTGTTCGTCGGGATCGGCGCGATGTGGCGCGTTCCGGCCGCATGACGAGCGTCGCGTGCGCAAGGCCGTCCCGAGGCCCCGACCCGGGGACGGCCTTGCGCGATGGAGCGTCAGAGTCCCAGTTCGTTGAAGAGGTACAGCCAGATCTCGCTGCGCGTGGGGAACGGCGGGATGGCGTGCCGCAGCCGCCGCAGCGGCACCTCGCCCACGATCGCGATGGTGGCGGCGTGCAGGAAGTCGGCCACCTCGGAGCCGGTGAACGTGACACCGACCAGCACCTGCCGGTCCTCGTCGACCACGAACCGGCAGGTGCCCTGGCCGCCGCCGGTGAAGGCGCCCCCCGCGTTCGCCTCGGTCCCGATGTCGACCACCCGCACCTTGATGCCGGCGGCCGCCGCGGCCGCCGCCGTGTAGCCCACCGCCGCGACCTCCGGCTCGGTGAAGATCACGCGGGGCGCGCCGGGACCGTCCGCGAGGTGATCGACGACCATGTCGCCGCCCTGGATGTCCGCCGCGGCGATGGCCGCCTGGTACTTCGCCATGTGGGTGAACAGCGACCGCCCGTTCAGGTCGCCGATGACGTAGAGCCAGTCCTTGCCCGGCACCCGCATCCGGTCGTCGACATCGATGTAGCCGTCGGCGTCCAGGCCCAGGTCGCGCGACTGCGGCGTCCGCCCGGCCGCCACCAGCAGCTGGTCGGCGGTGGCCGTGCCGCCGTCCGCGAGCGTCACCGTGACCTTGTCGCCGTCACGCCGCACCGACGTCGCCCACTGCCCGGTGCGGATGTCCACCCCCTGCGCCGTCAGCGCATCGGTGACCTGCACGCAGGCGAACTCCTCCTCGCGCGACAGCAGCCGGCGCTCGCCCTCGACCAGCGTCACCTGGCACCCGAGCGACGCGTACGCCTGGGTCATCTCGGCCCCGACCACGCCGCCGCCGATGATGATGAGTGTCGCGGGGATCTCGGACGCCGTGGTCGCCTCGCGGTTCGTCCACGGCGACGCGTCCCGCAGCCCGTCGATGTCGGGGATGGCGGCCACCGTCCCGCCCGCGAGGATCACCGCCTTTCGCGCCGACAGGATCTCCACGCCCGCGGCGGAGGCGACGGAGACCTGTTTCTCCCCGGCGATCCGCCCCCAGCCACGCACGAGCGTGATTCCCCGGTCGGTCAGCCAGGGCACCTGCCCGGCGTCGTCGAGGTGGCCGATGTTGTCGTCCCGTTTGGCCAGCACCGCCGCCACGTCCAGCTTGCCGGTGACCGCTTCGCGCACCCCGGGCACCCGCCGCGCCTCGGTGAGCAGCTCACCGGGGCGCAGCAGCGACTTCGACGGTATGCACGCGTAGTAGGAACACTCGCCGCCGACCTTGTCCGCCTCGACGATCGCCACCGACAGCCCCGCCTCGGCCAGCCGTCCGGCGGCGACCTCGCCCCCGGGCCCGGCCCCGACGACCACCACATCAAAAGTCTGCATACCTTGCATCCTTCCCGAGGCGCCCGGCGGGAAGCACGCAGAGTCGATATACCGGGAAGCGGGGACCCGCCATGGCAAGGTGATCTTCATGCCGTTGAGCGCCCGGAAGACCCGCGACGCGTTGCGCACCTCCGCGCGCCTGTCCGGCCAGACCCTGCTGGTGCTGCTGATGACGGCGGTGGCGCTGTGGATCCTCGGGAAGATGTGGGCGGTGGTGTGGCCGCTCACCGTGGCCCTGCTGCTGACCACGCTGACCTGGCCGCCCGTGCGCTTCCTCCGGCGGCACGGCTGGCGACCGGCCCTGGCCGCCTCGGCGGTCATGGTGGTGTTCCTGCTGGCCGCCTGCGGCACCGTCGTCGGCATCGCGGTGCCGGTGGCGTCGCAGTCGCCGGAGCTGGCCACCGGCGTCGAGGACGGCATCCAGAAGCTGCGCACCTGGGCAGCCGGCCCGCCGTTGAACATCGGCGACGACCAGGTCACCCAGGCGCTCGATGCCGCGGTCGAGAAGATCCAGGACAGCGTGGGCAGCATCGTCACCTACACGGTCTCCGGGGTGAGCACGTTCGTCAACGGCGTGGTCACCACGGTGCTCGCGCTGTTCCTGATGTTCTTCTTCCTCAAGGACGGCCCCCGGTTCCTGCCGTGGCTCGCCCGGCAGCTGCCGGGCCGTCTCGCCACGGATGTGCCGGCGGTGGCGGCCCGCAGCTGGGACACCCTGGGTTCTTTCGTACGGGGTCAGGCGTTCGTCGGCCTGCTCGACGCCGTGTTCATCGGCCTCGGCCTCTGGATAGTCGGCGTGCCGCTGGTGCTGCCGCTGGCCGTGCTGACGTTCGTCACGGCTTTCATCCCGATCGTCGGCGCGCTCTTCGCCGGCTTCGTGGCCGTGCTGATCGCGCTGGTCTCCAACGGCCCGGCCGACGCGCTGATCGTGCTCGGCATCATCGTGCTGGTGCAGCAGCTCGAGGGCAACGTCTTCCAGCCCATCCTGCAGAGCCGAGGCCTGGGCCTGCACGCGGCGGTCGTGCTGCTGGCGGTGACGCTGGGCGGCAGCCTGGCCGGGATCGTCGGCAGCCTGCTGGCAGTGCCGGTCGCGGCCGTGCTCGCGACCGTCTGGTCCTACGTCAGGGAACGACTGCAGCCACACGAACAGCCGCAGCCGGAGGAGCAGCCGCAGCCGCAGGAGCAGCCCCAGCCAGACGAACAGCCCCAGCCATAGACGTGCTGCGGGCGTACCGGTCGCGGCAACCACCATGCGCGCCCGCAGCACCTCGGACCGGGCGCCGTCAGGCGTTCAGTCCAGCGTCGGCCCGCCAAGGGCGGCGACGGGCACCGACGGGGATCACGTCTCCAGAGCGGAGCATAAGCCTCCTGTCGTGTCGGTACACATAGGCCGGATGGGTCCGGGATGTTAAATACTGCGCATGACTTTCTCGATCGTCGCCCGCTCCGCCGACGGCCTCGCCCACGGTGTCGCGGTGGCCAGCAAGTCCTCGGGGTCGGCGCGGCCGTCCCCGCCGCCCTCGCCGGGGTGGGCGCGGTGGCCACCCAGTCGTATGCGAATCTCGCCTACCGCCCGCAGGCCCTGACCCTGCTGCAGACCGGGGTGAGCGCGGCGCACACCGTGCAGGCGCTGGTCGCCGGCGATGCGGGCCCGGTCGCGCAGCGGCAGGTGGGGGTGGTCGGCCCCGCCGGGGAGGGCGGCACGTTCACCGGCCGCGACTGCCATCCGTGGGCGGGCGGGACGGCCGGCGACGGGTTCGCGATCCAGGGCAACATGCTGGCCGGGCCGCAGGTGGTCGACGCCATGGGGGTGGCGTGGCAGGCGTCCGCGGGCGAGGCCCGCCTGGCGTACCGGCTGCTCGCCGCGCTGCGCGCCGGCGATCTCGCCGGGGGTGACCGTCGTGGCCGGCAGAGCGCGGCGCTCCTGGTGGTGGCCAGGGGCATGGGGTACGGCGGCACCAGCGACGTCTGGGTGGACCTGCGGGTCGACGACCACCCGGATCCGGTCGCGGAGCTCTCCCGCCTGCTCGAGCTGCACACGCTGTACTTCGAGCGCCCGGATCCCGGCTCGCTGCTCCCGCTGACCGGCCCGGCCGCCGAGGAGGTCCGCGAGCTGCTCGCCGGCAAGGGCCACACGCAGCCCGATCTCGACGAGGCCCTGGCCGACTGGGCCGGCATCGAGAACCTCGAGGAGCGCCTGGTGGCCGGCGCCATCGACCCGCTGGTCCTCGACGTCCTGCGCGGCCGATAGCGCAGCCCCCGCGCGGCGCGCAGGGGCACGAAGCTCCCGCGCGGCCGGCGGGGCCACGCCGCGGCGCCACCGGCACGGCCACCGGCAAGCTCCTACGCGGCCGGCAGGGGCAGCCCGGCCACCGTGTCGTGCAGCGCCGCCGCCAGCGCGTCGGCGAGCGGCCGGGGGCGGCGCTGCGCGGTGACGATGCCGACGAAACGGGACGGGCACGGCTGGTCGAGCGGCACCGTGGCCAGGCCGCCCAGGTCGGCGGTGAGCGCCACCTGCGGGATCATGCTGACCCCGACCCCGGCCCGCACCAGCGACTGGGCGAAGATGTAGTCGGTGCCCCGGCAGGCCGTGACCACCTCGAACCCGGCCATCGCCGCGTAGTGGTCGAGCAGGTCGCCGACCACCAGGCAGCCGTGCACCCACCGCTCGCGGGCCAGGTCGGCCAGCGCGACCGACTCGCGCCCGGCGAGGCGGTGCCCGGCCGGCAGGACGATCCACATGGGGTCGTCGAGCAGCGGCGTCCAGGTGAGCCCCGAGCGGTCCCCCGGCCGGACCGGCGGCGGCCCGTCGAAGTGGTAGGCGAGCGCGAGGTCGGCCCCGCCGGAGCGCACCAGCGGCAGACTCTCCTCCGGCTCGACCTCCAGCACGGTCAGCTCGACGCCCGGGTGGGCGGCGGTGAGGCGCAGCAGCGCCGGGGGCAACAGCCGCTGGCCGCCGCTGGTGAAGGTGGCCACGGTCAGCCGTTCGGTGCGCCGGCTGGCGAGCCGGGCGATCTCCTCCTCGGCGTTGGCGAGCTCGGCGGTGATCGCGTCGCTCGCCCCGGCCAGCACGCGCCCGGCCTCGGTCAGCTCGACGCCGCGGGTGCTGCGCCGCACCACCGCGACACCGAGGCCCCGCTCGAGCGCGCTGACCTGCTGGGAGACGGCCGACGGCGTCAGGCGCAGGGCCGCGGCCGCCCGGTTGAAGCTGCCCTGCCGCGCCACCTCGCGGAGCACGGCCAGCCGGCGTACGTCTATCATCAGCTCCCCTTAAAACGGCATCAGCAAGTCACCACTACCGCTTATGACTGTAAAGCGGGAGGGTCGAGGTGTGAATCGACGTGCCTGGCTGCTCTTCCTCCTCGTCTCGGTGCTGTGGGGGATCCCGTACTTCCTCATCAAGGTCGCCATCGACGACCTCTCCCCGGTCTTCGTGGTCGCCGGCCGCGGCCTGATCGCCGCCCTCGTGCTGCTGCCGGTCGCCGCCGCCCGCGGCACCCTCGGCGCGCTTCGCGCCCGCCTCGGAACGGTGTCGGTGCTCGCGGTGGTGCACATCATCGGGCCGTTTCTGCTGATCACGTACGGCGAGGTGCACATCACCAGCTCGCTGACCGGCCTGCTGATCGCCGTCGAGCCGGTCGTCATCGCGCTGCTGCTGTCCCGGTCCGAGCCCCTCACCCGCATCCGGGTGGCCGGCCTGGTCCTGGGCTTCGCCGGCGTGGCCGTGCTGGTGGGCCTCGACGTCTCGGGCGACCGGCTGGGCCTGCTCGGCGCCGGCATGGTCCTGCTGGCCGCGGTGAGCTACGGCGTCGCCACCATCTTCGTCCAGCGTCGGGCTGCCGACATCCCGCCCGAGACCCTGGCCGGCGGCACCACCGCGATCACGGCGGTCGTGCTGACCCCGTTCGCGATCCTGACCTGGCCCACCGAGCCGGTGCACGCGAACGCCTGGGCCGCCCTGGCGGCCCTCGGCGTGTTCTGCACGGCGGTCGCGCTGCTGGCCTTCTACGCCCTGGTCAACGAGGCCGGCTCGAACCGCGCCGGCCTGGTCACCTACGTCAACCCGGTGGTCGCCGTGCTGCTGGGCGTCCTGCTCCTCAACGAGTCGCTGCGCTGGAGCACGGTGGCCGGCTTCGCCCTGGTCGCCGCCGGTTGCTGGCTCTCCACCCGGCCCACGCCGATCCGCGAGCAGCCGGCCGAGCCGGTCCCGGTCGCCTAGCGGGTCAGAAAGCCGCGGCGGGCCGAAAGCCGCCGCGGGCCAGGACGCCGCCGCGGATCAGGACGCCGCGGCGGGCCTCTTGGCGGGGCCGGCCGCGGTGGCGCCCGGGGCGGGACGCCGGGTCAGGACCCGCGGGCCGTCCGCCGTGATCGCGACCGTGTGCTCGGAATGGGCGGTGCGGGAGCCGTCGGCCGAGCGGATCGTCCAGCCGTCCTCGTCGTACCGGATCTTGTCGGTGGTGCGGCAGAACCAGGGCTCGATCGCGATGGTGAGGCCGGGCTCGAGCTTGATGCCGCGCCGGGCCCGGCCGCTGTTGGCCACGTGCGGGGACTCGTGCATGAGCCGCCCGATGCCGTGCCCGCCGAACTCGCCGTTGACGCCGTAGCCGTACGTGTGAGCGACCTCGCCGATCGCGGCCGAGATGTCGCCGAGCCGGCCGCCGGGCCGGGCGGCGGCGATGGCGGCCTCCAGTGCGACCTCGGTCGCCTCGATCACCTTCAGGTCCTCCGGGTCGGGGACACCGACGACCACCGAGAGCGCGGAGTCGGCGACCCAGCCGTCGACGCCGACCGCCATGTCGATGCTGAGCAGGTCACCGTCGCGCAGGACATAATCGTGCGGCAGCCCGTGCAGCACGGCGTCGTTGACCGACAGGCACAGCACGTGGCGGAACGGGCCGCGGCCGAACGAGGGGGCGTAGTCCCAGTAGCAGGAGACGGCGCCGCGCTCCTTGATCCGGCGGCGGGCGTGGTGCTCGAGGTCCATCAGGTTGACCCCGACCGCGGCGATGCCGCTCAGCTCGGCGAGCAGCTCGCCGACGAACTGGCCGGTCACCGCCATCCGGCCGATCTCCGCGGCGGACTTGAGCTCGATCACGACAGCCTCCCTCTCCGTGGCGGTATTTTTATACCATGCCCGGCCGGCCCGCCGCGGAGGTCTATCCTGCTGGCATGGTTCGCCAACCATTGACCCCCGAGCAGGTCGCCGCGGGCCGTCGCCTCGGGGCCGCCCTGCGCGCCGCGCGAGCCGGCCGCGGCCTCGTCGAGGTGGCCCTTGCCGCCGGCATCTCGCCCGAGACGCTGCGCAAGATCGAGGCGGGCCGCCTGCCCGCGCCGGCGTTCGGCACCGTGGTCGGCCTCAGCCGGGCCCTGGAGATCCCGCTCACCGAGCTGGCCGACATCTGGCTGGCCGACACGCCGGTCCGCCAGGCGTCCTAGCCGGCATCCGCACACAAAGCCGGCCGCGTCCAAAGCCGGCCGCGCACAAAGCCGGCCGCGCCAAGGCAGCCGAGACCTCAGGCGGCCCGCCGCACCGATTCCGCCGGCACTGCGCACAACCGGGCCAACTCCGCGATCAGCAGCGCGGGGTCGGCGTTCGCGTCGATGCCCCGCACCATCTCCGGGTCGAGCGGCGGCACCTGGACGTGGGAGATCATCGGGTGGAACGGGCGCACGTCGGCCTCGCCCTCGCCGAAGAGCACCTCGGCGATCTTTTCCCCCGGCCGCAGCCCGGTGTAGCGGATCTCCACCTCCGACGGCGCCAGCTCGACCATCTGCCGGGCCACCTCGGCGATCCGCACCGGCTCGCCCATCTCCAGCACCAGCGCCTCGCCGTCGCGGCCGATGGCGGCGGCCTGGATGACCAGGTGGACGGCCTCCTGGGTGGTCATGAAGTACCGCGTCACATCCGGGTGCGTCACCGTGACCGGGCCGCCGCCGGCGATCTGCGCGCTGAACGTGGTGAACACCGAGCCCCGGCTGCCCAGCACGTTGCCGAAGCGCACGCTCAGGAACGTCCCGGGGCTGCGCCGCGCCACGTACGCGGTCAGCCGTTCGGTGATCCGCTTGGAGTAGCCCAGCACGCTGACCGGGTCGGCCGCCTTGTCGGTGGAGATGTTGACGAAGCGCTCGACCGCGGCGGCCGCCGACAGGACGGCGAGCGTGCCCCAGATGTTGGTCTTGATCGCCTCGCCCGGATAACGCTCCAGCAGCGGCAGGTGCTTGAGCGCGGCGGCGTGGAAGACCACCTGCGGGCGCCGGGTGCGGAAGATCTCCCGTACCCGGTCGACGTCCCGCAGCGAGGCCAGCAGCAGCGACGGATCGGTCAGCGAGGCCTGCGTGTCCAGCGACAGCTGGACCGCCTGCAGCGACGTCTCGTCGCGGTCGAGCATCATCAGCTCGGCCGGGGCGAACCGGTGGATCTGCCGGCACAGCTCGGAGCCGATCGAGCCGCCGGCCCCGGTGACCAGCACCCGCTTGCCGGTGAGATAGCCGGCGATCGAGTCGAGGTCGGTGTCGATCTGGCGCCGCCCGAGCAGGTCGGTCACCTCGGGCTCGCGCAGGTCCCGCAGGTTCAGCTCGCGGTCCATCAGCTCGGTCACCGACGGCACCACCAGGAATCCGGCGCCGGCGCCGGTCGCCAGATCGCGGATGTCACGCACCAGCTCGGCCGCGGCATTCGCCACGGCGAGGACCACGGTGGTCGCTCCGGTGCGGCTCACTTGCGCCGCGATGTCGTTGCGGTTCCCCAGCACGGGTACGCCGTAGAAGACCATCCGGCGCTTGCGGGGATCGTCGTCGATCACGCCGACCGGCAGGTAGCGTCCCCGGGGGTCGTAGCGCATCGACTGGATCAGGTTGCGGCCCGCCGAGCCGGCGCCGAACAGCAGCACCCGGGTGGCGACCCGCTCGTCGGGCCGGTAGCGGGCGTCCAGCCGCAGCCGCCAGACGAGCCGCACCGCCAGCATGCACACCAGGGCGAGCAGCCCGCCGACCAGCGGCGCGCCCCGCGGCAGCCGCGAGCCCGGCAGGAGCAGGTCCAGCACCAGCAACGCGATCGTGGTGGCCAGCACGGTCTGCCAGACGGTGCGGACGTCGTCGAGCGTGCCGAACGGGTAGCGGCCCCGGTAGAGCCGGCCGGCGTAGCCGAAGCCGGCCTGCAGCAGGATCGCGAGCAGGATCATCGGGACGAGGACGGCCTCGCCGCGTTCGTCGAGGCCCCACTCGTACCGGATGAGCACCGCCAGATGCAGCCCGGCGGCCCAGGCGACCGCGTCCACCAGCAACGGCAGGAATCGCCTCGCGATCACGACGCACCACCCGTCTCATTGGTCCCGTCCGAGCCGCTGTCGTGCGGTATTCCGGCGTACGTGCGGTATTCCCAGGTTAATTGCCCGATGGCCGGACAGCGGAAGTTACCGGATATCACCACAGGCCCCGATCCGGCCGCTTAGTTTGATCGGGAACGCGGCGGCCGGGAGGGGAGATGTGGAGCTACGCGACTACCTCCGGATGATCGGGCGGCAATGGTGGGTGCTGGCCGTCGTGGTGCTGTTCGCGCTCGGGGTGACCCAGCTGATCAACCGGCGGACGCCGGCCGAGTACCGGGCCACCGCCGTCTTCTTCCTGTCCGCCAACGGCCCGGAAAGCACCTCGATCCTCGACGGCAGCAGGTTCGTGGCGTTCCGGCTGAGCACGTACACGGAATTGATCACCGGAGCGCGCATGGCCGGCGATATCGCCAAATCGTCGAACACCGGAATGGCGCCCGGGGAAATTCAGCAAAGAATCGGGGTGATCAGCTCGGCCGACAGCGCCCTGCTGACGGTGACGGTCACCGACCCGTCGCCCCAGCGCGCCCAGAAAATCGCCCAGGCGGTGATCAAACTCCTTCCGCCGATGATCGAGACCCTCGAGGCGCGCCCGGCCCCGCTCGGCCCGGCGACGGTCGTCACGCCGATCGAACCGGTCGCCCGGATCAATCCCCGCCCGGTCTCGCCCCGGCCGATGCACAACAACGCGCTCGCCGTCGCGATGGGCCTGCTGCTCGGCGCCGCCGCCGGGGTGATTCGCGAGGTTTCCGACAGATCCATCCGGGACGCCGACGCGCTGCCCGGCCTGACCGGCGTGCCGGTGCTCGCGCTGATCCCGGACGATCCGAAGGCCCGCCGGCGGAAGGGGCCGTTCGTCTCGGAGAGCGGCTCGCCGCGCGCCGAGGCGTTGCGGCAACTGCGCACGAACATCCAGTATTCGGGTCGTCCGGCGAAGATCCTGGCGGTGACCAGCGCGATGCCCGGCGAGGGCCGGTCGTCGGCCGCGTGCGGCCTGGCCATCCTCTTCGCCGAGGCGGGCCAGCGGGTGCTGATCGTGGACGCCTCGCTGCGCCGGCCCCGGCTGGCCGCGTTCCTGGGCCGCGACGGCGCGCCGGGGCTGGCCACGGTGCTGGTCGGCGCGGCCACGCTCGACCAGGTGCTGCAGCCCTGGGGCACCGGGCTGTGGCTGCTGGCCGGCGGGCACCGGCCACCCAACCCGAGCGAGCTGCTCGACTCGCCGAAGATGGCCGAGCTGATCGACGAGCTGCGCGGCCGGTTCGACAAGATCATCCTGGATTCGCCGCCGCTGCTCCCGGTCACCGACGGCGCGGTGGTCGCGGCGCGCGCGGACGGGGCGATTCTGCTGGTCCGCGCGCGCCGGACCACCCCGGCGCAGGTGACCGCGGCCATGCGGGCGCTCGCCGCGGTCGACGCGAAGGTGCTCGGCACGGTGTTCACCATGGTCGCGGGGCCACGCCGGCGCCCCGGCCTGCCGACCGGCGACGGCCCACCCGGCCCGGCGTCGCCGCCGGCCCACCGGCCGGGCTGGTGGAACGCGGTCGCGCTGAGCAACGCGGCGTGACGCCGTGCCGGCGATGCGGTTCCTGGCCCGCGTGCCGGCCGTGGTGCGGCGGGACTACGTCGCCACGGCCGCATCGTCCTGGCTGACGCTCGCCTCCGGGTTGTTGCTGTTCCACCTGGTCGCGCAGCGGTCGGGGGTGGCCGGGTTCGCCTACTACCAGGTCGCGCGCGGGGCGGTCGCCACGGTTCAGCCGCTCGCGCTGGCCGGGATGGTGCCGGCGCTGCACCGCTACCTGCCCCGGGCCGGGCACCGGGTCCGGGTGCTGGCCCGGCAGGCGTTCCTCTTCGAGGTCGTCGTGCTGAACGTGCTCGGCCTGATCACCCTGTTGTACGCCGAGGACGCCGGCCGGCTGTTCGGGATCGGCGGAGCGGCGCAGGTCCGCGCGGTGATGCTGCTGACCGCGGGCGGCGGCCTGTGCGCCCTGGCGGTGGCGGCGCTGCGGGGCTGCGGGGACGTCCGGGCGTCGATTCTCGCGTCGCTGACCGGGTCCGCGCTGGCGCCGCTCGCGGCCTTCGCCCTGACCAGCAAGATCGACGTCTTCCTCGCGCTGCAGGGAGCGGCGATGGCGGCGGTGGCCGGATGGGCGATCACCAGGGCCGGGCCGCGCGGCGCCGGGAAATCGCCCGCCGGCCCGCGGCCGGCGCCCCGGTTGCGCACCCTTCTCCGGTACGGGATCGGCCGCGCGCCCGGCGACGTCGCCCTGCCGGGCCTGTTCGCTTTTCCCACGTTCTTCGTGGCCGGCGCCGCGAGCGATCCGGCCGGCGCCGGGTACGTGGGGTTCACCACGTCGGCCATCACGCTGGTCTGCTCGATCTTCGGGATGCTGACGCCGGTGCTGCTCCCCCGGATCAGCGGGCATGCCCACGAGGCGGCGGCCGCGGGCCGCGGTTTCGACTCGGACCTGGCCCATGGGCTGCGGATCCTGCCGTTCGCCGCGGCCGGGGTCGCGGCCCTGGCGAGCGCGGTGGTTGTCGTCACCGCCGGGCCGGTGGTGCATTGGTTTCTCGGAGCCGACTTCCACGAGGCGGTCGCGGTCCTCCGGTTCGGGGTGCTGGTGTCGGTTCCGCTCGCGGTGTTCTACGCGGTCCGGCCGACGATCGACGCGCTGCACGAGGCGCCGGTAGCCACGGTGCTGCTGGTGGGCGCTCTCGTGGCCGAGGTCGTGGCGACCTACCTCGCCGCCCTGGTGGTGCCGGCCTGGCCCGCCGCGTTGTTGGGATTCGCCGCGGCGGCCATGCTGCTCGCCGTCGTCTCGTACCTGGCGATGCTGCGGGCGATCCCGCGGGCAGCGGGGACACCGTCGCGGTGAAACCGCCGCGGCCCAGCCCGTTCCTGGTGGTCGTCCTCTTCGTGGCAACGCTCGCCGGGCACTTCACCCTGTCCCGTGCCGGGTTCACGATCCCGTTCCTCAACGACGTACGGATGCTGCTCTTCCCGGCCGTGCTGGCGGTCTTCGTGCTCGAGGTGAACCATGCCGGGGTCCGCCCGTTGCACTCCGCCCCGGCCCGCCGTTCGCTGCCGCCGGTGCTGGTCCTGTTCGGGTACCAGATGCTCTCCGCGGCGTGGGTGCCCCGCACCGCCGTGGTCGGTGACGTCCTCGCCGACCTGGTGTCGATGGTGGTCCTGGTCCTGGTCTACGCGAGCCTCGCGGAATGGGACCGCGACCGGGTCGTGCGCCTGACCATGGGCTGCCTGTACGTGGCCGGCTGGCTCTATTTCCTGTACGCCGCGTCCGGCCGGGGCCGCGTGCAGCAGGACCGGTGGACGGCCTTCGGCGGCGGCCCGAACGTCTTCGTCCGGGTCGAGGCGCTCGCCCTGTTCGCCACCGCCTACTTCTACTTCCGCCGGGGCCGTGCGGTCTGGCTGATCGCGGCGCCGGCCTTCCTGTTCGGGGCGATCGCGTCCGGATCCCGGGGCGGCCTGATCGCGCTGGTCCTGACCACGGCGCTGGCCTTCCCGAGCCTGGTGCGCTTCGGACGCCGGCACGGCGTGCGCAAGCCCCTGGCGATGATCCCGGTGATCGCCGCCCTGATCTGGCTTCTGCTGGGCGACACGATCATGTCGCTGATCAACAACCGCTTCCTCGCCGCCACCGTCGATCAGGGGTACACCTCCGACCGCGACGTCCTGTACACGAAGGGCCTGTGGCTCTTCTTCGAGCGTCCGATCGTGGGTGTCGGCGTGCACGGTTTCTACGCCGTCACCAACCTCGGCCCCGGGGAGAAATACGTCCACAACCTCCCGCTGGCGGTGGCCGTCGAGGGCGGCGCGGTGGGCCTGCTGTTGCTGCTGCCGGCCCTCTGGGCGCCGCGGCACGAGTACGCGGCGGTCCCGCGGGCGCGGCGCCCGCTGGAGGCGCGGGTGTCGGCCTACTCCGCGCTGTTCATCCTGGGGGCGAGCCTCTTCTCCGGCGATTACTACGACGCCCGGCTCCTCTGGATCTTCCTCCTCCTCGCGGCGGTGCCGGCCTCTCCCCCGCTGCCGCTGCACGCGGGCGCGGCGAGCCGGCCCGGGGCTCGCCGCCCGCCGTAGCGTCACGCACGGCGGGCCGGCAACCGCGATCCGCACCCCGGACCATCTGGACCCGGCTAGAGTCGTGGGAGAACGCAAGCTGCTGGCCCGCCAGGCCGAACGCATCCCCCTCGTGCCGGCGGGACTTGCAGGTGGCCGACTCGCAGGTGTGGCCCGACTCGCAGGTGTGGCCCGACTCGCAGGTGTGGATGGTGGGGGATGATCGGCAATCGGCACGCCGTCCTGCTGTCCGCCCCCGACGTCGGGCATCTGGAGCAGGAGTACGTCATGGCCGCCCTCCGGTCGGGGTGGGTCGCGCCGCTGGGGCCCGAGGTCGATGCGTTCGAGCGGGAGATCGCCGACCGGGTGGGCGTGCCGCACGCGGTCGCCCTCAGCTCGGGCACCGCCGCGCTGCACCTGGCCCTGCTGGGCATCGGCGCCGGCCCCGGCGATGCCGTCGTCGTGCCGACCCTCACGTTCGTGGCCACGGCGAACGCGGTCGCCTACACCGGCGCGACGCCGGTCTTCGCCGACTGCGACCCGGCGACCGGCAACCTCGACCCCGCGCTGCTGTCCGGCCTGCTCGCCGCGCTGAGCGCCGAGGGCGTGCCGGTGCGCGCGGTGCTGACCGTCGACCTGTACGGCTTCTGCGCCGACTACGAGCGGATACTCCCGATATGCGACCACTACGGCGTCCCGCTCGTCGAGGACGCCGCGGAGGCGCTCGGCTCCCGGCACCACGGCCGGCCGGCCGGCTCGTACGGCGCCGCGGCCGCCTTGTCGTTCAACGGCAACAAAATAATGACGACGTCCGGC
Source organism: Paractinoplanes rhizophilus (assembly GCF_042664765.1). Classification (NCBI taxonomy): domain Bacteria; kingdom Bacillati; phylum Actinomycetota; class Actinomycetes; order Micromonosporales; family Micromonosporaceae; genus Paractinoplanes; species Paractinoplanes rhizophilus. Next base: position 37,214 of record NZ_JBHTBJ010000026.1, read on the forward strand.
GGCGGCATGCTGCTCACCGCCGACCCCGGCCTCGCCGTCCGGGCGCGGCACCTGGCGACCCAGGCGCGGCTGCCGGCCGAGCACTACGAGCACGCCGAGATCGGCTACAACTACCGGCTGAGCAATCTGCTGGCCGCGCTGGGGCGAGCCCAGCTGCGCCGCCTGGACGAGATGATCGAACGCCGCCGGGCGCTGCGCGACGCGTACGCCAAAATCCTCGCCCACGTCGAGGGCGTGCGCCTGCTCGGCGGCGACGACCCGGCGGCGAACTGCTGGCTCACCAGCATCGTCGTCGATCCCGAACGGGCCGGCTGGCGGGCCCGCGACCTGGCCGCGCACCTGGCGGAGCGGAAGGTGGAGACCCGGCCCCTCTTCAAGCCGATGCACCTTCAGCCGGTCTTCGCGGGAGCCCGCACCGCCCTGAGCGGTGCCGCGGAGCTGCTGTTCCGCGACGGCCTCAGCCTGCCCAGTGGCTCCGCCCTCGGCGACAGCCAGATCCGGCGGATCCTCGACGACGTGACGGAGTTCCTGGAAGGCCGGGGGTGAGCGTCGCGACCCGCACCACCGACGTGGTGCAACGCGCGGTCGACATCGTCGTCGCCGCCGCCATCCTGGTCGTCCTCTCTCCCGTCATGGCGCTGGTCGCTGTGGCCGTCGCGGCCGGGCTCGGCCGGCCGGTCCTGTTCCGCCAGCAGCGGCCGGGCCGGCACGGCCGGGCGTTCACCTTGGTCAAGTTCCGCACGATGCGGGACGTGGACGAGCGGCGCGGCCTGGTGACCGACGCCGACCGGCTCACCCGCCTGGGCCGCGCTCTGCGCTCCACCAGCCTGGACGAGCTGCCGACGATGTGGAACGTCCTGAGGGGTGAGATGAGCCTGGTGGGCCCGCGGCCGCTCCTGATGCGCTACCTCGACCGGTTCACGCCGGAGCAGGCACGCCGTCAGCTCGTGCGGCCCGGCGTGACCGGACTCGCGCAGGTCAGCGGGCGCAACGCGCTGAGCTGGGAGGACAAGTTCGCGCTGGACGTCTGGTACGTCGACCACCGATCTCTGGCACTGAACGGACGGATCCTGGCGCGGACCGTCCGGGCCCTGCTGCGCCGGGAGGGTGTCGCGGCCCCGGGCCAGTCGACGATGTCCGAGTTCACCGGCACGACGAAGCCCGGCAGGAAGGGGAGCGACAGTGTCTGAACCCGTCGTCATCGTCGGGTGCGGTGGCTACGGCCGGGAGGTCGCCGCCGTCATCTCGGCCGTCAACGACGCCGGCGGCGACTCCTGGAAGATCGCCGGCTTTCTCGACGACGCGCCGACCGAGTCGAATCTTCGCTGCCTCGACCGGCTCGGTATCGCCTGGCTCGGGCCAGGCAGTCTGCTGGGACAACTCGACGTGCACTACGTCATCGGCATCGGCGATCCGCGCACCCGCGCCGACGTCGCCGCCAAGCTGGACCACCTCGGCAGGCCGGCGGCCCGGCTCATTCATCCGGCGGCGACAGTCGGGCCGGCGAACGACCTGGCCGACGGCGTCGTGGTTTTCGCCGGCGCCCGGATCACCACGAACGTGACTCTCGGCCGACACGCGCACGTCAATCTCAACGCGACGGTCGGCCACGACGCGGTCCTGGCCGAGTTCGTCCAGGTGAATCCCCTCGCGGCCATCTCCGGCAACTGCACCATCGGACGGGAGGCGCTCATCGGCACCAATGCCTCGATCCTTCAGGGCCGGACCGTCGGCGACCGGGCGACGGTGGGGGCCAACGCCTGCGTCGTCCGGGATGCGAGCGCGGGGACGACGGTCAAAGGCGTGCCGGCGAGGTAGACGTGATTATGGGGCATTTAGATGGTTATAACGTATATACACCAACATTTTAAGACGCCAAGCATGGTTGGCGCGACGCGTTCCTACGAGTTCGCCCGGCGTCTGGTCGAGCGCGGCCACCAGGTCCACATGATCGCTGGCGATCCGGACACCCGCCGGGCCCGGATCAGTACGGAGTCCGGCATCGTGGTGCATTGGCTTCCGGTGCCGTACGACAACACGATGAGCTACCGCAGCCGGCTGTGGTCGTTCCTCGGCTTCGTCTGCCGGTCGGCGATCGTGGCCGGACGCCTGCGGCACGATCTCGTCTTCGCCACCAGCACACCCTTGACGGTGGCGATCCCCGGCGCCTACGCGGCCCGGCGGCGGCGAGTGCCGATGGTGCTCGAGGTACGCGACGTGTGGCCGGAACTGCCGATCGCGGTCGGCGCCCTCCGCTCGCCGGTCACCCGCTGGGCCGCTCACCGGCTCGAGGCGTGGGCCTACCGCCGGGCGGCGCACGTGATCGCGCTCTCCCCCGGCATGGCCGCCAGCATCCGGCGCCGGTTCCCGCGGGTCCCGGTCACTGTCGTGCCCAACAGCTCCGACCGTGCCCTGTTCGCCGGCGCCGACCGGGCCGGCGAGGAGTTGCGCCGGTCCACGCCCTGGCTGCGGGACCGCCCACTGGTCCTGTACGCCGGGTCTCTCGGGCTGGCCAATGGCGTGGACTACCTCGCCCGGATGGCGGCCCGGCTGGCCGACACCGACCCGGACGTGCGGATAGCGATCCTCGGCGACGGGCGGATGCGGAACGAGATCCGAGATCTCGCCACCGGCCTGGGCGTCCTCGACCGGAACTTCTTCATGCTGGGCGCGGTCTCCAAGGCGGAGGTGGTGGCCTTTTTCGGCGCCTGCGACCTGGCGACCTCCATGTTCGTCGACATCCGCGAACTGGGCGACAACTCGCCGAACAAGGTGTTCGACGCCTTCGCCGCCGGCCGGCCGGTCGCCGTCAACCACGGCGGGTGGATCGCCGAGTTGCTCGCCGAGACCGGCGCCGGCCTGGTGCTGCCGCCCGGCGATCCCGAGGCCGCGGCCGGCGCCGTGTCGGCTTTCCTGCGCGACCCCGCCGCGGTGAAGGCCGCCCGGGCGGCGGCGTCCGATCTCGCCCGCGACCGCTTCGATCGGGACGTGCTGTTCCAAGACTTCGAACGAGTGCTGACCGAGGCGGCGGTGCCCGCCGGCCGATCACCTTCCGGTCAGCCTCGCAGGTAGGCCAGGACCGCGCGGACCCGGCGGTGGTCGTCGGCGTCCGGCGGCAGGTCGAGCTTGGTGAGCACGCTGCCGATGTGCTTCGCGACTGCCGCCTCGGTGACGACGAGTCGCCGGGCGATCGCCGTGTTGGACCGCCCCTCGGCCACCAGCCCGAGCACCTCCCGCTCCCGCGTCGTGAGCAGGCTCAGCGGATCCCGACGGCGCCCGAGCAGCTGCCGCACCACCTCCTGGTCGACGACCGTCTGCCCCTCGGCCACCGCGACCAGCGCGTCCACGAAGTCGGCCACGTCCCCGATCCGGTCCTTCAGCAGATACCCGACCCCGGCGCCCGGAGTGGCGTCGTGCTCCCCCGATTCGCGCTTCCCCGTGTCGCGTTTCCTGGCGTCCTGCGTCCCGGCGTCGAGCAGCTCTGCCGCGTAGGCCGGCGCCACGTACTGGCTGAGCACCAGCACCGGAAGCCCCGGATCCGCGGCCCGCAGCTCGATCGCCGCCCGCAGCCCCTCATCGCTGTAGTCCGGCGGCATCCGCACATCGGTCACCACGATGTCCGGCCGGTGCTCGGCGACCGCCGCCCGCAACTCGTCCGCGTCCCCGACCGCCGCCACGACCTCATGCCCGAACCGGCGCAGCATCACCGCGACGCCCTCCCGCACGATGAGCCCGTCCTCGGCGATCACCACCCGCAGTCCGGCCTGCGCCGTCTCCGGCCGTCCCGGGCTCTCCCCCACCATCCTCATGTCAGCACCGACCGCACGTCCGCACCTGAACCTGACCTCATGCCGGCACGCCCCTCACGACGGCACGCCCCCTCATGTCAGTACCGGCATTTCCACGTGCAGGACGGTGGGGCCGCCCGGCGGGCTGGAGAGCGCCACCGTGCCGTCGACCGCCGCCACCCGGTCGGCCAGCCCCACGAGACCCGACCCGCCCGACGGCTCCGCGCCACCCCGCCCGTCGTCGCGGACGTCCAGGATCAGCCGGCCGCCCGAGACCCCGGCCGTCACCGAGGCCCGGCGCGCCCCGCTGTGCTTGGCCACGTTGGTCAGCGCCTCCACCACCACGTAGTAGGCCGTCACCTCGACGATCGACGACAACCGTCCCGGCAGCCGGACGTCGACGTCGACGGGCAGTGGCGCCATCCCCGCGACCTCGGCCACCGCCGCCTCCAGCCCTCGATCGGTCAGCACCTTGGGGTGGACGCCGCGAATCAGCTCGCGCAACTCGGTCAGCGCCTGTTTCGCCAGCTCGTGGGCTTGCGCGACCTGCTCGGCCGCGACCGAGCCGGCGGGCAGCTCCAGACGGGCCAGGCCCAGCTGCATGCTCAGCGCGACGAGTCGCTGCTGGGCTCCGTCGTGCAGGTCGCGCTCGATGCGCCGCCGCTCGAGCTCGAACGCGTCGACCAGCCGGGCCCGCGACTGGGTCACCTCGACCAGCTTGACGCCGGCGTCGTCGAGCCTCGGCGCCAGAATGGCCCGGGCCATCGCCGCGCGGGCGCCCGCCCAGGCGGTCACCGGATAGAACATGATGATCGCCATCGGGATGCCGCTGATCGCCACCGGGATCGTGATGTACAACGGCGAGTCGCGGATGTAGAACGGCCCCGCCAGGAAGTTCAGCGGCAGGAAGACGGCGCCGACCAGGACCAGCGCGTCCATCCAGCAGAGGATCAGCGCGGACAGGGTCGTGTAGCCCAGCTCGCGCCACGTCGCCTGCTCACGCAGGCGGAGCATGACCCACGCCCGCAGTCCCGCTCGCGGCGCCGGCCGGTGCGGGTCGGGCAGCGCGTTGTCGTCGACCAGCCGCATCCGCCACCGCTCCAGCCGCCCGACCGCGACCCCGGAGAGCACGGTGGCGAGATATCCCGCGATGCCGACGACCACCACCGAGAGCACGATGCCGGCTGCCACCAGCACGAGCACCGCGAGGATCGTCGCCAGCCCGATCAGGACCCCGCCGAACAGGTAGGCGAGCGACCGCCAGGGCCAGGCCGACCGGAGAAAGTCTGTCGGCCGCATCGTGAGCGCTTCGAGCGCGTTGCGAACCGGCATGGCCACGACGCTACCGGCCGGCCGCTGCCGCGTCGGTAGTGCTGGATATACCTTCGAACCTCGGCGTCGGCGCGCTTCCGTAAGCTGGCGCGATGTCCCCAGGGTGGTCCCGCCGCTGTGCATCGATCACGGAATCGCGCGCGTTCGAAATCTTCATCGTGCTCACGATCGGCGCCAACGCGGCACTTCTCTGCCTCGAGACATATCCGGACGTGGAGTTGGCCGTTCCGGAGTTGTCCTGGCTCGAACGGCTCTTCCAGGGCATCTTCGTCGTCGAGATCGTGCTGCGGATCCTCGCGTTCGGCCGGCGGCCGCAGGACTTCTTCAAGCACGGCTGGAACGTCTTCGACTTCGTGGTGATCGCCGCCGTGTTCGTCCCCGGCCTGCACGGCGACACCGCCGCGCTGCGCGTCATCCGGATCGCCCGGGTGGTGCGGCTCGTGCGCTTCTCGCCCGGCCTGCGCACCATCGTCACGGCGCTGCTGCGCAGCCTGCCGGGCGTCGGCGGTTTTCTCGCGCTGGCGTTGGTGACCTTTTACGTGTACGGGATGGCAGGCTGGCTCATCTTCGCCGAGTCCGATCCGGAGCACTACGGGACGATCGGGCGCGCCGTGCTGACTCTCTTCGTGCTGCTCTCGCTGGAAACACTGCCCGAACTGATCGGCAGCGGCCTGGAACTGTCGCCGTGGACGCTCGTGTACTACGTCAGCTACGTGATCATCACGGTGAACCTGCTGCTGAACATCCTGATCGCGGTCATCGTGAACTCGATGGAGGAGGCCCGCCGCCTGGAGATGACCGAGAGCCTCGCCACCGACGAGGACCGCGACGGCGTCCCGGACGACATCGACCGCATCATGATCACTCAGCGCCTCGACGACCTCCGCACGATGATCGCCGAGCTCGAACGCGACCTGCGTATCGACCGGAGCAGCACCTGACCGCGCCGCGGGACGGTCCGGCACCGCCCTCAGGGTAGTGCTGGATATACCTGCGATTCTCCATCTGGCTCTACTGTGCCGGAGCCGCCCAGGCGGTTGGCTGGTCAGCATGACAACGGGGCACACAGCGGCGGTCGAGCTCCAGGCCGTCACCAAGAAATACGGCGCCGGCGAGCGCGGGGTCATCGCGCTGCACGAGGTCGAGGTGGCCTTCCCGGCCGGCACCTTCACCGCGGTGATGGGGCCGTCCGGTTCCGGCAAGTCGACGCTGCTGCACTGCGCGGCCGGGCTCGACCGGGCCACCTCGGGCGCCGTTATCATCGACGGCACACCGGTCGCCGGCCTTTCGGAGCGCGCCCTGACGCGGCTGCGCCGGGAGCGCGTCGGCTTCGTCTTCCAGGCGTTCAACCTGATCGCGGCGCTGACCGCCGCGCAGAATGTCGCGTTGCCGCTGCGGCTGGCCGGCCGCAGCCCGGCGCCGGGCGAGGTCGCGGCGACGCTGGCCGAGGTCGGGCTGGCCGACCGGGCCGGCCACCGGCCGAGCGAGATGTCGGGCGGCCAGCAGCAACGCGTGGCCATCGCGCGGGCGCTGGTGACCCGGCCGGCGGTGCTGTTCGCCGACGAGCCGACGGGCGCGCTCGATGCCCGGTCGGGCCGGGAGGTGCTGCGGCTGCTGCGCGCGTCGGTCGATCGGCACGACCAGACCGTCGTGATGGTCACCCACGACCCGTTCGCCGCGGCGCACGCCGACCGGGTGCTGTTCCTGGCGGACGGGCGCCTGGTGGATTCGCTCGATGGTCCGGCCGGCGCACAGGAGATCGCGCTGCGCACGGCCCGGCTCGAGGAGGCACAGCTCGAGCGCCAACAGCCTGAGCCGGCGCGGCCTCAGCAGTCCCGGTTCCCGGGGATGGCGTCGTGAGGATCGCCTGGCAGATGGTGCGGCACCGGTTCGCCGGCTTCGCCGGCACGTTCGTGGCGATCGCGCTCGGCGTGGCGGTGGTGGCCGGCGCGACGACGATCTACCTGTCGTCGCGGCCCGAGGCCCCGGAACGCTACTCGGCCTCCCCGGTCCTCGTGCGCTCGCCTTCGGTGGGCACCAACGATTACGGCGAGCCGGAGTACCGCTCGTGGACGGCGGCCCAGGCGGCCGACCTGACGGCTCGGCTGGGCGCGGTGCCCGGAGTCGTCACCGCCGCCGCCGATCCGGCCTTCTACGTGCAGCGGTTGGCCGGCGGGAAGGCGACGGGCGATCCGGAGGCCGCCCGGATCGACGGGCACGCCTGGTCGTCGGCCGCGCTCGGCGGCTATCGGCTCACCGCGGGCACCGCGCCGCAGAGGCCGGGCGAGGTCGCGATCGCCGGGTCACCACCGGGCAGCCGGATCGAGGTGCTGACCGCCGACGGCCCGGCCAACTGGACCGTGACCGGCACGGTCGGCGGGCCCGGGTTCTACGTCGCCGACGATGTGGCGCTGCGGATGTCGCCCGGCGTGCGCGTGATCGGGCTGACCGTCGGCGGCGACGCGGCCGCCGTCGCCGAGGCGGCGCGGGGCGTGGCCGGCTCGGCCGGTGAGGTGGTGACCGGTGCGGGGCGTGACTCGCTGGAGCCGGTCAGCGTGACCCGGACGCGCTGGCTCGGGGCACAACTGCTGATCGCGCTGGTGGGGCTCGGCGCGTTCGTCGCGGTCTTCGTGGTCGCCTCGACCTGCGCGCTCAGCGCCGCGCAGCGGCGGCGCGAGATCGGCCTGCTGCGAGCGGTGGGTGCGACTCCCGGACAGGTGCGCCGGATGATGTACGCGGAGACGCTCGTCGTCGCGGTCCTGGGCGCGCTCGCCGGGCTCCCGATCGGCGCGCTCACCGCGCCGCTTCTGGCCGGCCCGCTCGTGGACGCCGGGCTGGAGCCCGCCGGCTTCACCGTGACGGCGCAGCCGCTCGCGCTGGCCGCGGCGTTCGCGCTCGGCATGGTCGTGGCACTGGGCGGCGTGTGGGTCGCGGCGCGGCGGGCGAGCCGGGCGCCGGCGCTGGACGCACTGCGTGAGGCGGCGATCGAGCGCCGGGCGATGACGCCGGCGCGGTGGATCGTGGGCGCCGGCTCGGCAGCCGGCGGCGTGCTGTTGCTGTCCTTCCTGCCGCGGATGGATGTCAGCGTGCAGTCCGACGCCGGCATGGGCGCGGCGATGCTCCTGCTGACCGCCGCCGCGTTGCTCGCGCCGGTGGTGATCGTGCCGCTGGTGCGGCTTGTCACCTGGCCGTGGCGGAGCGCGGCGATCGGCATGCTGGTGCGGGAGGGCACGCTGGTCGCGGTTCGGCGGGTCGCGTCGACGTCCGCGCCGGTCCTGCTGACCGTGGGATTCACGGTTCTGCTCACCGGCACGATCGCCACGATCGAGGACCTCGCGGGTGCCGACGAGGCCGCCAAGCTTCCGGCCGCCACGGTGGTCGCGCCGGACGGCACGCCGGGCCTGAGCGACGCCGCCGTACGGGCCCAGTCCGGCACCTCCCGCCTGCCCACCCGCGTGCTGATCGCCCACGGCGGCGCCACGACCGGCTACGACGCCGCCGGCGTCCCCGCCGCGGAGTTCGCCGAGGCCGCCGGCATCCCGGCCACCGACTCCGCCGACTCCGCCGACACCGCCGGCACCGGCTCCCGTGACACCGCCAGCACCCAAGCCACCGAGACCACCGGCGCCTCCGCCCCCAACTCCCCCGGCGCCCCGGCGTCCGACTCTGCGGAGGCCGGCGGGCCGGGTTCGCCGACGGGGAACGCGACCGCGGGAGGCACGACGGCCGGCGACGGAAGCGCGGCGGCGAGCGGGCTCGTGCTCGATCCGGCGGCGGCCAGGATGCTGGGCGCGGTCGAAGGCAGCGTCGTGGCGCTGCGGTGGGCGGACGGGACGGCCGAGCGGGTCCGGGTGGCCGCGGTCGCCGACGCGGACCCTGGGCTGCTGCTCCCCCGCGAGGCGGTGCGGCGGCACGATCCGGCGGCACTGACCGACGCCGTCCTGCTCAGCGGGCCATCGGTGGCCGCGGTGGGGGCGCGGGCGATGCCGGTGCGGGAGTACGTGCAGATCTCCATCGACGAGGAGGGCGACCTGGTCGACCTGTTCCTGGCCGTGCTGATCAGCCTGACCGTCGGCTACACGGGTCTCGCGGTGGCGAACACCCTGCTGATGGCGACGGCGGCGCGCCGGCCCGAGTTCCGGGCTCTGCGGCTGGCCGGCGCGACCACCGGGCAGGTCCTGCGGGTCGTCTCGGCCGAGGCGGTGCTCGCGGTCGTGGTGGGCACGGCGCTCGGCGGGCTGGTCGCCGGGGTCTGCCTCGGCGGTGTCCGGGCCGCGGCCGAAGCCGAGCTGTCCCGGCCGGTGCCGCTGGTCGTCCCGTGGGGCGCCGCCGCCACGGTGACCGCGGCTTGTGCGCTGGTGGCCCTGGCGGCCACCGCGGGCCCGGTGCTCCGCCACCGGGCCGCCGCGGCCGGAGGCGCATCGTGAACACGCGGAAGAGGTGGATCATGAAACAAGGGCGGAACGGAGGGTTCATCATCTCGGCGGGGCGTGCTCGAATGAGACCCAGGCCACACCGCCGATACGAAGGGGACCGCCCGCATGCTCAACCTCTCCGTCCTGCTGGAGGACAGCGCCCGCAACTACCCGGAGCGCGCCGCGGTCGTGCTGGGCGACCAGCGCCTGACCTACGCCCAGGTGGACGCGGCGGCCAACCAGGTCGCCAACCTGCTGGTGGAGCGGGGCATCCGGCCCGGCGACAAGGTCGCGCTCTCGTGCCCGAACCTGCCGTACTTCCCGGTGGTCTACTACGGGATCCTGAAGGCGGGCGCGGTGGTCGTCCCGCTGAACGTGCTGCTCAAAGGGCGGGAGATCGCCTACCACCTCGGCGACTCCCAGGCGAAGGCCTACTTCTGCTTCCAGGGGACGGCCGAGCTGCCGATGGGCGCCGAGGGCCACGCCGGGTTCGGCCAGGCCGAGGGGTGCGAGCAGTTCTTCCTGATCACGGCCGACCCGGCCGCGCCGTCACCGATCGAGGGGACCGAGACGCTCGGGGCCGCGCTGGCCGGCAAGTCGCCGAAGTTCGAGGCCGTGCTGCTGCCGGAGACCGACCCGGCCGTCATCCTGTACACGAGCGGGACCACCGGGCAGGCCAAGGGCGCCGAGCTCTCCCACTCCAACCTCATCCTCAACGCGCTGACCTGCAACCGCCTGTTCGGCAGCGTGCCCGGCACCGACACGCACCTGCTCGTGCTGCCGCTGTTCCACTCGTTCGGCTCGACCGTGAACATGAACGCGGGATTCTCGACGGCGGCGACGCTGGTGCTGCTGCCCCGGTTCGACGCTCCGGCGGCGGTGAAGCTGCTGGAGAAGGAGGACGTGACCTTCTTCGCGGGCGTTCCGACGATGTACTGGGGGCTGCTCAACGCGCTGACCGACGAGGTGGACGTCGCGCGGATCGCCCGCAACATGCGGGTGGCCGTGGCCGGCGGGTCCAGCCTGCCGGTGGAGATCATCAAGGAGGTCAAGCAGCGGTTCGGGGTGACGATCCTCGAGGGGTACGGGCTGAGCGAGACCTCGCCGGTCGCGACGTTCAGCGACCCCGACAGCGATCCGCGGCCCGGGTCGATCGGCATCCCGATCTGGGGCGTCGAGGTGAAGCTGATCGACGAGTCGTGGAACACGATCGAGGGCACCGACGAGATCGGCGAGATCGCGATCCGCGGCCACAACATCATGCGCGGCTACTACAACCGTCCCGAGGCGACCGCCGAGGTGATGCGGGACGGGTGGTTCCGCAGCGGCGACCTGGGCCGGCGCGACAAGGACGGCTTCTACTACATCGTCGACCGGGCCAAGGACATGATCATCCGGGGTGGCTTCAACGTCTATCCGCGGGAGATCGAGGAGGTGCTGATGACGCACGAGGCGATCTCGCTCGCGGCGGTCATCGGCGTGCCGCATCCGAGTCACGGCGAGGAGGTCAAGGCGTTCGTCATCCTCAAGGACGGCGCGACGGTCACCGAGGACGAGCTGATCGCCTGGGCCAAGGAGCAGATGGCGGCGTACAAGTACCCGCGCATCGTCGCGATCGTCGAGTCGCTGCCGATGACCGCCACGGGCAAACTGCTCAAGCGCGCCCTGAGCTGACGCCCACGCCCGGCGGCGGGCGTGCAAGCGCGCCGGCCCGCAGCTCAACGCCCGGCCGCGGCCCAGACAACACGGGCAGCGGCAGCGGGCAGTCCCGGGCACGCATGCTCGCGCAGGCGGGCAGCGCGGGCCCGCAGCCCCACGCTCGACGAGGAGCACGGGCAGCGGGCACAGCACGGGCGGCTTGGGCAGCGGAGGCGCGGGCGGCGCCGGCAGCACGGGCGGCTTGGGCAGCCGGGCGCGCGGGCAGCGCGGGCAACACGCTCTGCGGAGTCCCGGCAGCGCGGGCAACGCCGGCAACGTGGTCGGGGAAGTCCGGGCTGCACGGGCTGCACGGGCAACACCTCGGCGGGAGTCCGGGCTGCGCCGGGCGAACGGCCGATCCGGCGGCCGGTGCGCGCCCGGCGGGGGACCCCGCCGGGGGCCGCTCGTCCGTAGACTCTTGCTCTCACCTCGGGGTGGCGGCGCCGGGGCGAGCAACTCAGGCCGGGCCGGTGGCGGGGGCGCGTACCGGGCCGGGTTGAATGATCACTTGCGTGGATACCGCACAGTTGGACGCGCGGTGACACGGCCCGACGGAGGAAGCTTGAGCACAGCCTTGGTGGCCCGGCCAGCGCCGGGCGCGCGCATACCGGCAGGACCCGCCGGACCGGCGGGCGGCGTGCCCGCGCCGCGGCGACGACGAGGGCTTCTGCGGCGCCTGGGCGGCCTGCGGCACACGTCGCCGGGGCGGCTGAAGCTCCTGCTCGGCGCCCTGCTGACCCTCGGTTTGCTCACCGGTCTGGTCGCGGGCCTCACCGGCAACGCCGCCGCGGGCGGCACCAGCGATCTGGGCAGCCGGGCGCAGCCGCTGCTCGTCGAGGCGGAGACCATCTACTCGGCGCTGGCCGACGCCGACACCACGGCCGCGCAGGCGTTCCTGGCCGGCGGGCTCGAGCCGGCCGAGCTGACCCGGCGCTACAACGACGATCTGGAGCGCGCCACCACGGCGATCGCCTCGGCCGCCCGGCGCACGCCGGAGGGCAGCGCGGCCGCCGCCGCGGTGGGCACGCTGTCCGCGGGCGTCGCCAAGTACGCGGCTCTGGTCGCCACCGCCCGGGCGGACAACCGGCAGGGCCTGCCCATCGGCGCGTCCTATTTGTCCGCCGCGTCGCAGCTCAACCGGGACACGCTCCTCCCCCAGGCGCAGAACCTCTTCCGCATCGCCCAGGACGAGGTCCGCGCCGGCTACTCCAGCGCCTCCAGCACGGGCTGGGTGCTGCTGCTGGTGGTCCTGGTCCTCGCGCTGCTGGTCGTCCTGGTGCTGGGCCAGCGCTACCTGAGCCGCGCCACGCACCGCACGTTCAACGTGCCGCTGGTCGCCGCGACCGTGCTCACCGTGGTCCTCGCGATCGGCGCGCAGATCGTGCTGACCGGGCAGCACGCGCACCTGAACCGGGCCGAGGACAACGGCTCGACCCCGGTCGCGACACTGGCCGAGGCGCGCATCCTGGCGTTGCGCGAACGCGGCGACGAGGCGCTCACCCTGGCGGCGCGCGGCAGCGGCGGCACGTACACCGAGGACTTCGCCCAGTCGTCCGCCCGGCTCGACGGCATTCTCGGCCGCGAGCGGTCCACGGCCTACCTGCGCGACGAGCACCAGGCCTACCTCGCGGCACACCGGAAGGTGCGCGCGCTCGACGACAACGGCGACTACGACCGCGCGGTGAAGCTGGCCGTCGGGCCGGAGACCACGGGGGCGTTCCAGACGTTCCTGGCCGGGCTCAACACCGAGATCAACGTGCACAAGCTCCATTTCACCCGGGAGATCAACGCGGCGGGACGCGGCCTCGGGCTGCTGACCGTGTTCGGCCCGCTGCTCGCGCTGGTGATCTGCGCGCTGGCGTTCATGGGCATCCGCGCCCGGCTCGAGGAGTACCGATGACACGTACGCGAATGGGGCTCGCTGTCGTCGCGACCGGCGCCATCCTGCTCGCCCTCGCCGGGTGTTCCGGCGACTCGTCGCCGCTGCCCTCGGCCGCCGGGCGGGCCACCACCACGACGCCGCCGCCGGAGCAGGCGCCCGGGAAAGCCGCGGCGCCCGACAAGTCGTGCAATCCGCGCGCCAGCCTCAAGCCCACCGGCGCGCTCCCGGAGCCGGGGCACATGCCGGCCGGCACCTACATGGCCGAGATCCAGAAGCGGGGCCGGCTCATTCTCGGCACCAGCCAGGACACGCTGCTGTTCAGCTCGCGCAACCCGTTCACCGGCAAGGTGGAGGGCTTCGACGTGGACATGGGCCGGCAGATCGCCGAGGCGATCTTCGGCAACCCCGACAAGATCCAGATCAAGGTCATCGGGTACGACAAGCGGGTCAGCTCCGCCGCCGACGGCAGCGTGGACATCGTCGCCGACACGATGACGGCGAACTGCGAGCGGTGGAAGGACGTCAACTTCTCCACCATCTACTACGAGGCGGGCCAGAAGGTCCTGGTGTCCAGCGACTCCACCGCCAAGGGCATGGCCGACCTCGGCGGCAAGCGGGTCTGCGCCGCGTCCGGCTCGACCTCCTACGACAACATCGCCAAGGCCCCGAGCAAGCCGATCGCGGTGGCGCGGGCGGCGTTCGGCGACTGCCTGGTCGCGTTCCAGCAGAACGAGGTCGACGCGATCTCCACCGACGACACCATCCTGGCCGGGATGGCGGCGCAGGACCCGTACGCGAAGGTGGTCGGCGCCAAGTTCACCGAGGAGCCGTACGGGATGGCGATGTCGCAACAGCATCCCGAGTTCACCCGGTTCGTCAACGCGGTGCTGGCGAAGAACCGGGCCGACGGGACCTGGACCGAGACGTACAAGCGGTGGCTGGGCGCGTTCGGCCCGGCGCCGACTCCGCCCGCCGCCGAGTACCGATGACCGCACCGTCGATCGCGCCGGCCGACGCCGAGCTGCTCCGCCTCGAGACGGCGATGACCGCCATCGCGTCCAACCTGGTGGACCTCGACGACAACCCGGCCCGCAAGGATCTCGACAAGACCAAGCTGACCGGCAAGACGGCCGAGGCCTGGGCGGACGCCACCGACGCGCTGACCCAGCTCTGGGACGGCTACCGCATGCTGACCGACCTGATCGCGCAGGCCCGCTCGCTGCGCGACCAGCGCAAGCTCAGCGACGCCGACCGGGCCGCGTTCGTGCACCGGGTGCTCGGCAAGTCGATCACGCTGTCCACCACCACCGTGCCGCTCGCCCAGCGCGGGCTGCTCGGCGCCGGCCAGGTGCACACCACCTGCACGCCGGCCGAGCTGCTGTCGGCGATGGAGGCCGCGTTCCACACCGCGGTGTCGGTCGCGACCCGGGCGGGCGAGGTGTGGCAGCGGCTGCTCCCGGCGGCCGCCGACGCCACCGCGTCCGTCGACAACGTGCGCGTGCTGATCCGGTTGCACGGCGGCAACCAGACGACGATCGACGAGGCCGACCGGCGCCTGGGCCGGTTCACCGCGGCGCTGGCCACCGATCCGCTGGGCGTCGACGAGCGCGAGCTGACCGCCGTACGCGATCTGGTCGCCCGGGCCGACGCGGAGCGCACGTCGGCCGCCGAGCTGAAGGAAACGCTCACCCAGCGCCTCGCCGACGCGCATGCCCTGGCCGGCGAGCTGGCCGAGGCCCAGGGGGCCGCGGACGCCGCGGGCGAGAAGGCCGCGGACCGGTTCCGGGAGCAGGACATCATCCGGGTACGCGGCGGCGACCTGCGCCCGGATCTCGCGGCGGTCGACGCGCTCGCCGCCGCCGGGCAGTGGGCGCTGATCAGCCCGCGCCTCGCCGACTGGGCCCGGCGCGCGCGGGAGAGGCTGGCCGCGCTGCGGCACGCCACCGCGCACAACGACGGCCTGCTCGTCACCCGCAACGAGCTGCGCGGGCGGCTCGACGCCTACCGGGCCAAAGCGCTGCGCCGCGGGCTCGGCGAGGACGCGCAGCTGACGCCGCTCGCCGACGCGGCACACGCGGCGCTGTACACGGCGCCGTGCGATCTCGACGCGGCCCGCGTGGCCGTCAACGCCTACCAGGACGCGCTCACCGGCACGATCGCGAGGGACGGACGATGAAGTGCGAACGCAACTGCCCCGGCACGATCGAGGACGGCTACTGCGACACCTGCGGGATGGCGCCGGCCGCCGGCGCGCGGGCGGCCGCGGCCGGCGGTAACGGGGCCGGCGGCACCGCGACCGGCAACGGCGCGGGCGGCACCGGGGCGGGCGGCACCGGGGCGGGCGGCACCGGGACCGGCAACGGCGCGGGCGGCACCGGGGCGGGCGGCACCGGGACCGGCGCGGGCACCATCCCGAGGCAGCGCACCGGGGGCACGTCGCCGTCCTCCCGGACCGGGGCGCTGTCGACGCGTACCGGATCGAGCGGCCGCACCGGCAGCTCCCGCACCGGATCGCGGCGCCGCCGCTTCGGCGGCGGCCTGGTCGACGTCGCCCCGATCGTGCAGGCCGACCCGGCCACCGCCGTGATGTCCAGCGCCGAGGTGCCCGAGGAGAAGCGGTACTGCGCGAAGTGCGGCAATCCGGTCGGGCGCTCCCGGGGCGAGCGCGCCGGACGCGCCTCCGGCTTCTGCCCGTCGTGCGGCGAGCCGTTCAACTTCACCCCGAAGCTGGTCAAGGGCGACCTGGTCGGCGGGCAGTACGAGGTGGTCGGCGCGCTCGCGCACGGCGGCCTCGGCTGGATCTACCTGGCCGTCGACAAGAACGTCTCGGACCGCTGGGTCGTGCTCAAGGGCCTGCTCAACTCCGGCGACGAGGACGCTCTGGCCGCCGCGGTGGCCGAGCAGCGCTTCCTGGCCGAGGTCGAGCACCCGAACATCGTCAAGATCTACAACTTCGTCGAGCACGACGGCGCCGGCTACATCGTGATGGAGTACGTCGGCGGCCAGTCGCTCAAGGACATGCTCAAGAAGCGCCGCGCGGCCAACGGCGGCAACGCCGACCCGATACCGGTCGACCAGGCGCTCGCGTTCGTCCTGGAGATCATGCCGGCGTTCGCGTACCTGCACGACCGCGGCCTGATCTTCTGCGACTTCAAGCCGGACAACGTGATCCAGTCCGGCGACCACATGAAGCTCATCGACCTCGGCGGTGTCGTGCACGTCGACGACATGGACGCCGCGATCTACGGCACGGTCGGATATCAGGCGCCCGAGATGGCCACCGACGGCCCGTCCGTCGCCTCGGACCTTTACACCATCGGGCGTACGCTCGCGGTGCTCACCACCGATTTCCGCGGTTACCAGAGCACGTTCTCCGACAGCCTGCCCGACCGCGGCGAGTTCGCCGTCTACCAGCAGCACGAGTCGTTCTACCGGCTGCTGCTGCGGGCCACCCGCACCGACCCGGCCGAGCGCTTCGTCGACGCCGACGAGATGAGCGGCCAGATGCTCGGCGTGCTGCGCCAGATCCTCGCGGCCCGCGGCGAGCCCCGGCCGGCGCCGTCCCGGCTGTTCACCGGCGAGCTGCGCACCGACCTCAAGTCCGACGTCCCGCGCTGGCAGGACCTGCCCAGCCCGATGATCGACCTGACCGATCCGGCCGCGCCGTTCCTGGCCTCGGTCACCGTCACCGAGCCGGCCAAGGTGCTGACCGTGCTGGCCAGCGCTCCGGAGAACACCATCGAGGTGCGGCTGCGGGCCTTGCGCGCGCACATCGACCTGGGTGGCGACTTCAAGAGAGCACGCGCGGCGCGCGACGCGCTGGTCGCCAGCGACGGCGCGGACTGGCGGGTGGCCTGGTACGACGGTCTGCTCGCGCTGGCGACGGAGCAGTTCGAGTACGCCCGGCAGCGGTTCGACGCCGTGTACTCGGCGCTGCCCGGGGAGCTCGCGCCGCAGCTGGCGCTGGGCCTCGCGCTGGAGCTGGCCGGCGACCCGGCGGCGGCCGGCTACTACGACGTGGTGAGCCGCACCGATCCGGCGTACACGACGGCGGCGTCCGGGCTCGCGCGGTGCCGGCTCGGCGCCGGCGACCGCAGCGGGGCGGTCGAGGCCTACAACCGGGTGCCGGGCACGTCGTCGGCGTACCGCAGCTCGCAGGTCGGTGCGGTGCGGGCGCTGGTGCGGGCGCATCCGTCGGCGGCGGCCGACGTCACCTCGCTGTCCGCGGCGGCCGCGCTGATCGAGCGGCTCGAGATCGAGGCCGCCCAGCTGGCCGCGCTCCGGGCCGAGCTGCTGGAGCAGGCGCTGCGCACGGTCACCGGGGGCGGGGCGCTGCCCGCCGCGGTGCTCGGATCGACCCGCACGGGCAAGGTCCGGGAACGGGACATCCGGTTCGCGCTCGAGCAGGCGTACCGGGAGATGGCCCAGGCGGCCCACGGCCCCGAGAAGATCCGGCTGGTGGATCTCGCGAACGCGTCCCGCCCGCGGACCCGGACATGAGGGGCGCGGCTCGCGACATGACGGACGGGGAACGGCACCTGAGGAACGAGGCACGATGACGATGACCGACTGCGCCTCGTGCGCTGACGAGCGCGCCGCCGGGGCGGCCTTCTGCGAGGCCTGCGGGCGGCCCCTGGCCTCGTCGCCGGGCTCGCCGCCGGCCGAGATCGCGCCGCCCGGCGAGCCGTGCCCGAACTGCGGCACGCCGGGCGGGGTCGGCGCCGACGGGTACTGCGAGAACTGCGGCATGCTGGCCGGCCGGCCACGCGACCACCTCGAGGCGGACTGCGGCGCGATCGCGGCGGCGGTGACCGACCGGGGGCGGCGGCACCACCGCAACGAGGACCACATGTGGCTGGCCGTCCGCGACGGCGAGGTCGACGTGGTGGTCTGCGACGGCGTGTCCGCGTCGTTCGATCCGGACGTCGCCTCGGAGACCGCGGCCACGACGGCGGGCGCGCTGCTCGCCTCCTCGCCGGACGTGTCGGCGGCGATCCTCGGCGCCAAGGAGGCGGTGGCCGCGCTCGCCGCCACCGGCGACCCGCGCCGGGCCGTCTCCAATCCGGCCTGCACGATCGTGGCCGCGGCGGTCCGCGGCTCCGAGATCAACATCGGCTGGGTCGGCGACAGCCGCGCCTACTGGCTCCCGCCGGACGGGCCGGCCGAGCAGCTCACCGAGGACGACTCCTGGGCCACCCACGCGATCGCGATGGGCGCCGATCCGATCGCCGCGATGCGGGATCCGAAGGCACACGCGATCACGGCGTGGCTGGGCGCCGACGCCGCGCCGGTGCTGCCGCGGACCGGGGCGTTCACCGTGGTCGGGGCCGGGCACCTGGTGCTGTGCAGCGACGGGCTGTGGAACTACCTGACCGATCCGGCCGACTTCGCGGCGACGGTGCGGGAGCACTTGCGCGCGGGCGGCACCCTGATCGATGCGGCCCGGGGCCTCGCCGGCTTCGCCAACGACGCGGGTGGCGCCGACAACATCACCGTGGCCATCGTCCCCGTCTCGTCCACGCCCGTCTCCGCCCCGTCCCCCGCCACGGAAACCGACACCACCGCCGCCACCGACACCGCCAAGGAGTAGGAATGCCGTACACCGCCGAGGCCTTCCAGAACGAGTTCCTCGCCCTGGGCGCGACCGAGGTCAACGCGATCGTCACGGTCACCTCGTCCGGGGCCGAGGGCGGTCGGCGCACGTCCGGCGCGACCGAGATCATCATCGTCGACGCGTCCGGGTCGATGCAGGCCGAAGGCCGGATCAACGCCGCCCGGCAGGCCGCGAAGGCCGCCGTCGAGTGCATCGACGACGGCGTCAACTTCGCGATCATCGCGGGGGTCAGCACCGCCCAGCAGCTCTTCCCGGCGCCGGGCCAGCTCGCGGTCTCCTCGCCGCAGTCGCGGGCCGACGCCATCCGCTCGATCGACCGGCTCCAGGCCAGCGGCGGCACCGCGATGGGCGCGTGGCTGCTGCTCGCCGCGCAACTGTTCGGCCAGCGGCCCGGCGACATCGCCCACGCCATCCTGCTGACCGACGGCGACAACGGCGAGCGGGCCGGGTACCTCGAGCAGGTCCTCGACTCCATCGCCGGCCGGTTCACCTGCGACTGCCGCGGCGTCGGCGTGAACTGGAAGGTCTCCGAGCTCCGCAAGATCGCCCAGGCGATGCTGGGCACCGTCGACATCGTCGCCCAGCCGTCCGGGCTGACCGCCGCCTTCGAGCAGATGATGGTCAAGGCGATGGGCAAGACCGCCGCGGACGTCCAGCTCAAGGTGTGGACGCCGGTCAACGCGACGGTCCGCTTCGTCAAGCAGGTCGAGCCGGAGGTGATGGACCTGACCGGCAAGCGCCTCGAGGACGGGCCGCGCGCCGGCCGCTACCCGCTCGGCTCGTGGGGCGCCGAGAGCCGCGACTACCACATCTGCGTCGACGTGCCGGCCGGCGCGGCCGGCGACGAGATGCTGGCCGCCCGGGTGTCGGTGGTCGAGGGCGACACCGTGCACGCGCAGTCGCTGGTGCGCGCGCTGTGGACCGAGGACACCGCGCTGTCCACGAAGATCAACCGGCAGGTCGCGCACTACACCGGCCAGGCCGAGCTGGCCGAGGCGATCCAGGCCGGCATCGAGGCCCGCAAGGCCGGCGACGACCGGACGGCGACGATCAAGTTCGGCCGGGCCGCGCAGCTCGCCCACGCCAGCGGCAACAAGGCCACCGAGGAGCTGCTGGCCACGGTCGTCGACATCGAGGACGCGGCGACCGGCACGGTCCGGCTGCGGCGCAAGGTCGAGGCGGCCGACGAGATGGCGCTGGACACCCGCTCCACCAAGACGGTACGGGTGGGGCGGGCGCAGTGAGCACGTACACCTGCCCGAAGGGGCACGCGTCCAGCACCGACGACTTCTGCGACGAGTGCGGGGCCAAGATCGGCGGGACCGGGACCGTCCCGATGACGCCGCCCTCGGTCCCCGCCCAGGCCCCGGCGGCGGCGTCACCCGCCGCCGAGCCGTGCCCCAACTGCGGGGCGCCGCGGGCGGCCGGCAGCCGGTTCTGCGAGGACTGCGGATACGACCACAGCACCGGCAAGGTGCCGGCCCTGGCGCAGCCGGCGGTGACGCCGGCGCCGGTGGCCGGGCAGTGGACGGCGACGATCGAGGTGGACCGCAAGTACTTCGAGGACAACGCGATCGAGGGGGTCGAGTTCCCGGCGGACGCGCCGTCGCGCGAGGTCGACCTGCCGGCGCCGCAGGTGCGGATCGGCCGGCGGAGCGCTTCGAAGGGCACCAACCCGGAGATCGACCTCGCCGACTCCGACCCGGGGGTGTCGCACAGCCACGCGCTGCTGACGCTGAGCGTGGACGGGGCCTGGCTGCTCTCGGATCTCGGCTCGACGAACGGGACGTACCTCAACGACGAGCAGCAGGCGCTGACGGCGGGGCAGACGCGCTCGCTCAAGGACGGCGATCAGGTGCACGTGGGCGCCTGGACGACGATCACCCTGCACGCCCCGGCGGCGTAGGACCGGGCGGGGTCTCTTTCGGCCGGTCTTCGCGCGAAATCGCCGCGCCGTCGTCCGCGGGCGCGTTACCTTGCCGAGCGTGTCGAAGGACCGCCGCGTGGGGCACGCCGAGCGCACCCAGGTGCTCGGGCTGCTCGGCAACGCCTTCGAGGCGGGCGTGCTGCCGGTCGGCGAGTACGACGCGCGGGTGGCGGCGGTCGGAACCGCCACGCGCGCGTCGCAGTTGCGACTTCAGGTTTCCGACCTGCCACCGGCGTACGCGTGGGGTGGATCCGCCGCGGCCGTGACCGAACCGCCGTCCGGCGCCGGACGGATCGCCCTGATTCTCGGCGTCGCCTCGGTGCCGATGTCGATCTGCGGGGTCGGCCTCGTCCTCGGGATTCTCGCGGTGATCGCGAGCCGCGGCCCCGGCCGGCGGCGGGGCGTGCCGACGGCGCTGGTCGGGCGGGTCTTCGGGATCGTCGGGATCGCGCTGTCGCTGGCGGCGCTGACCACCGTCTTCCTCGCCTGGAACGGCCGCACGAGCCCGTGACAACCACGGCGACGGCGGGCGGGGCGATGGTCAGGGCCGGAACAGGTGGGCGTGGCGTGCGCACCAGTCGGCGAAGGTGCGCGGAGCGCGGCCGAGGAGCCGCCGGACGGTGTCGGTGCGGAATCCGGTGGTGTCGGCGCGCATGAGCGCGAAGCCCTCGACGAGCGCGGCGGCCAGGGCGGGCGGGGCGCCGTGCGGGAACCGGGAGCGGACGGCCTCCTCCGGCGTGCCGACCGGGCGGACCTCGAGGTCGCGGCCGATCGCGGCGGCGAGGATCCGCACCTGCTCGGCGACCGTGACCGTCTGCTCGCCGGTGAGCACGTACTCCGTGCCCTCGTGGCCATCGGCGGTGAGGGCCAGGGCGGCCACGGCGGCGATGTCGGCGGGGTCGATCGGCGCGTACCGGCCGGGGCCGATCGGGTCGAGCACGAAGCCGCCCTCGCGGATGGTGGGCAGCCAGTCCAGCGCGTTCGTCATGAAGCCGCCCGGCCGCAGGATCGTGGCGGGGATGCCGGAGGCCCGGACCACCTGCTCGCGATCGTGGTGCCACCGGCCCATGGCCGGCATCGGGTCGCCGAGGACGTTGGACGAGGACAGGTGCACGATGTGCCGGACGCCGGCGGCTCGCGCCGCGGCGACGGCATGCTCGGTCTGCGTACGGCCGATCCCCGGGGTGAGCAGGAACAGCTTGTCGGCGCCGTCGAACGCCGCCGGCAGGGTGGCCGGGTCGTCGAGGTCGGCGACGACCCGCTCGGCCCGGCCCACCGCCCGGGACGGATCGCGGACCAGGACGCGCACCATGGCGCCGCTCGCGTCGAGGGCCGCGGTGAGCTCGCGGCCGATGTTCCCGGTGGCGCCGGTGATCAGTAGCATGGGGACTCCCGAGGTCGCTAACCAGTTAACGAGCTTGTCGGTGGGAACGCTAACCGGTTAACGACTTTCCGTCAACGAGGAGGCCGCGGTGCCCGCGTTCCTGGATCTGCACGGCCGGACCAACAAGGTGCTCCGGGCCGCCGCCGAGGCTGCGGTCCGGCGCCACGGCCTGCACCTGGGCCAGGACCACCTGCTGGCCGTGCTGTGGCGCCGGGACGGCCGCACCCCGGGCGAGATCGCCGCCGCGGTCAACGTCTCGACCCCGGCGGTGGTGAAGATGTCCGGCCGCCTGGTCGACGCCGGGCTGATCACCCGCCTGCGGGACGACCGGGACAGCCGCCTGGTACGGCTGTGGCTGACCGACGCCGGCCGCGCCCTGCAGGAACCGATCGAGGCCGAGCGCCGGCTCCTCGAGGAGCGGGTCACGGCCGATCTCACCGAGGCCGAGCGCGCCGCGCTGATGTCGGCGTTGACGAAGATCTACGCGGCGGCGCGGGCGCTGCCGGACGAGCCCGCGTGACGCGGCGGCTCAGGCGGGCTGCCGTCCCCGGGCCGCCTGGCCGATGATCTCGTCGATCACCTGGGACCAGACCGCCGCCGGCGGGAACTCGTGACCCACCCCCTCCAGCCAGACGAGGCGGGCGCCGGGGATCTCGGATTGCAGGGCGTACGCGTGCGCGGCCGGGAAGAACGGGTCCTGGGTGCCGTGCAGGATCAGGGCCGGTGCGGTGATCGTGCCGAGCAGGTGACGGTACGGGGTGCCGTCGGCGCAGCAGAAGTGGTTGGCCTGGGTGGCGGCCATGTCGGCGGTGCGGTCGAAGATCCGCTCGGCCAGGCGGCGCAGGTGGGGCTCGGCGGCGGTGAAAGGGCCGCCGAGCTCTTGGGTGCTCTCGACGAGGCGGCGCACCGCGGCGGCGCGGTCGGACCAGTCCGGGTCGGCGGGCATCTCCGCGGGTTCCGGCGACCCGGCGGGGGCCGATGACGGGGCGGGATCCGGCTCGGGTGCGAAAGCGTCGGCGGAGCCGAGCCCGGGGCTGGTCGACATCAGCGTCAGCGACAGCACCCGGTGCGGGCGTTCCACGGCGATCCGCTGGGCCAGCGCACCGCCCATCGACAGGCCGACCAGGTGGGCGCGGCGCACGTGCAGCGCGTCGAGCACGCCCAGGGCGTCGTGGGTCAGGTCCACTGCGGAGTACGGCGGGCGCCCGGGCGGGAACGACGTCGACCGGCCGGTGTCGCGGTGGTCGTAGCGGATCACGTACCGGCCGCGGGCGGCGAGGCGGCGGCAGAACTCGTCCTCCCACCAGTCCATGGAGCTCGCCGCGCCGGCGATGAGCATCAGCGGAGGGTCGGCCGGTTCGCCGAACGTCTCGACGCAGAGCTCGATGCCGTTGACCGGCAGGGTGGAGGCCACCATCCCGCCATTGTCGGGCATCACACTTGACAGCCGGGTTAAAACTCGCTCACCACGCTCCGAAGTGGCCCGATACACCGCCAATTTCGGATTTATCCCCCGCGCGTGGCGCCCGGGAGCGGGCTGGCGCATGCCCGGCCTGGAAAAGGCCTACGAGCGCAGAGCCTCGGCGATGAAGTCGAACGCCGCCGGCAAGCATCGCGACCAGTACCCGAAGTCGTGCCGCCCGTCCTCGAACGATCCGGCCCGCGGCGGCTCCGGCAACCGGCGCCGCAGCTCGAGGACGTCCTCGTACCAGCTGTCCTGCTTGCCGCACCACAACCCGACCGGGGTGCCCCGCAGCAGCCGCGCCGCGCCCGCCACGTCGTCGTCCGGCCGGACCGCGGGCGAGAAGGCCGCCACCCCCTTGAGGAATCCGGGGAACGCCTCGGCCAGCAGCAACGCGCCGGACCCGCCCATCGACCACCCCCAGGCGGCCACCCGGGACGGGTCGAAACCCCGCTGCCGGCACCACACCGGGATCTCCTCGTGCACCATCCGCTGCGGGTCGTCCCGGGCGACGGGCCGCCACGCGAGCCGCCCGCCGTCCGCCCCGGCGAGCACGAAGGGTGGCAGCCCCCGCCGTACCGAATCGGTCAGGAAGCGTCCGAGGCCCAGGGCCGCGTAGTCCGCGGGATTCTTCGAGGCACCGTGCATCACGAGGCAGACCGGGAGCCCGCGCCCGTCGCCGAAGCCGGCCGGGACCGCCGTGTAGAAGCCGACCGTCCGGCCGCGGGCCGCCGACCACCGGTGTTCGAGCCGTTCCGCGCCGGGCGGCGCCGGCGGGACGACGGGCCGCGATCCGGCCATCCGGGTGCGATATCCGGCCACTCCGACATACGCCGCCAGCGCCGCGGCGCCGGCCAGCACGATTCGTCGTCTCATCGTCCCCCACAACGGCGATATGTCCGATGGCGTGACGTTCGTGACCCTCGTGGGCGGCTGCCACGGCGACTACCTGACGCCGGCCAACCGGGCCCACCCCCGGGCCACGACGGCGATCCTTACCTTCCGCGGCGCCCCGAAAGACACCCGGCAAGGGAATTAGCGCTTTTACCCGGAGTGATTCGGACGGCCGGAAGACTCGGCCGTTCGGCCGGTCCTGCACTCTTAGTGATCTTGCCTAGGCTGCTCCGGTGCAGCTCACTCACGTAGCAATGGCCGCAGCCGTCACAGTAAGTACGGCCGGCGTCTCTTACGTAGCGTTGAACCCCGACCGCCTCGAGAAGCGGGCCCGAGCCGTCGCCGACCGCGCTAGCTGCCGCACTGTCGACGCGGCCATCACCGCGTACGTGGCCGTGCACGACGAGCCGCCGGCCGCGATCGCCGACCTGGCCGGCTACGTGAAGGGCGACATCACCGCCTACCGCATCGTCGACGGGACGGCCACGGGCCCCGGCTGCTAGCCGGCGTGCCGGGCGTCCCCGAGCGTCTCCAGCGCCGCCAGCCGCAACGCCTCGCTGCGCGCGTACAGCGACGCCCCCGCCCCGGGCCGGGTCCGGCCGCTCAGGCCGCTGAACGACCCGCCCGCCTCGGTCAGGATCAGCGACGTGGCCGCGAAGTCCCAGATCTGTCCCCCGGTCTGGATCGCGAGGTCCAGCTCCCCGCGGGCCACCATCAGGCCCGGGTGGATCGCCCAGGGCAGCGGCGGCGTGACCGCCTTGAGCGGCGCGACCAGGTGGGGCGCCCACTCCTCGGGCACCACCGCGAACCGGCTTTCCCCGAGCGTGTCCGGCCCGCCGCCGTCGACGTGCACCGGCGTGGCCGCCACGGCCCGGCCGCCGACGATGCGCCCCTCGAAGGCCCCCGATCCGCGCGCGGCCCACCAGATGCCGCCCTGGGCCGGGTGCGCCGCCACCCCGGTGACGATCTCGCCGTCCTCCTCGAGCGCCAGCAGCACCAGCCACCGGTCGTCCCCCTCGACGAACAGCCGCGTCCCGTCGATCGGGTCGATGATCCACCGCCGCGCGGCGCCCGAGGTGGCGCCGCCCTGCTCCTCGCCCAGGATCGCGTCGCCCGGGCGGGCGGCGGTCAGCACGCCGCGGATGGCGGCCTCCACGGCGCGGTCGGCCGCCGTCACCACGGACCCGTCGGCCTTGCGCTCGCGGGGCAGGTCGGCGAGCGCGCCGAAGTGCGGCAGGGCCACCGCGGCCCCGGTGATCACCGCGCGCTGGGCCAGCTGAAGGTCGGTCTCCACCAGCCCATCCTGCACGTGCGCCCCGGCATTTCCCCGGCAAGCCAGCCGCGACGACCGTTTCGTGTTCCCCTGATGCCGTGCGCGGAGCGGTCGGCGGTCAGCGGCCCCCGTCGCGCCGGCGGAGCGAATTGAGCAGGCACATCCCGGCCGCGAACGCGCCCGTGCACATCGCCAGGTAGATCAGCAGCAGGGCCGCCCCGGTGTGGAACGGCAACGTCGCGAAGAACAGCGTCAGCACCGCGCCCAGCGCCGCCGAGCCCGCCGTCAGCGTCCAGCCGGCCGCCTTGTCCGCCGGCGTGAAGTGCGGGG
This sequence comes from Paractinoplanes rhizophilus, assembly GCF_042664765.1. Lineage (NCBI taxonomy): Bacteria > Bacillati > Actinomycetota > Actinomycetes > Micromonosporales > Micromonosporaceae > Paractinoplanes > Paractinoplanes rhizophilus. The sequence goes on from NZ_JBHTBJ010000026.1 coordinate 63,213, forward strand.
ACGCGCTGGCCAGCAGCATGCCCGCCACCGGCGACACCACCGGCAGGAAGAACGCCCCGGCGGTCAGCATCCCCACCGCCGTGTATTCCGCGACGCCCGCCCGCGGCGCCGGCCCGGACACCGGCATCGCCGCCATCGTCGGCATGGCCGGCATCGGCGGCGGGACCAGGGCGGGCAGCCGGATGTGCGGCGGAAGCTGTCCGCGCCGGACCGCGTCGACGAGCCGCTCCGGCGGCCCTAACCGCTGCACGATCGCCGCCGCGTCCTCGAGCGGCGACGACGCCATCCGGCGCGCCGAGATGTAGTCCGCCACGGTGCTCATCAGCTCGTCCCGCAGCTGCGGCGACAGATCCTCGCTCTGCGCCCACAGCGCCGCGAGATAGTCCAGAACGATCACATCGGTGTGCGCAAGCGGTGCCGTGCTCATGTGTCTCCCCCATGCTGGTCCGGCGGGTGCCGACAGCATCCGCGCCGGCGCCGGCCGGCCGCATCCCTCCCCGGACCGAATCCGCGCCCCGGCATCGGCCGAAAGGCGTAGCGGAGCCGCCCGCGCAACCGCAGGGCCGGGAGAGACGCCTGCCCGACGAGCTACCCGACGAGGGCCGGACGCGGCGCCGACCAGCGCACCCGGGCCGCCGCCCGCACCCGCGAGGCCTTGTACAGCCACCTCGCGTCCCGGCCGAACGACCAGGTCAGCGACGCCAGCGCCACGGCGAGGGCGAGCTGCGACAGCAGCGGCGGCAGCAGGTCGGCGGTCACCAGCGCCAGCACGATGCCCTGCAGCGCCGCCACGACCTTGCGGGAGAACCGGTACGGCAGCGCCGCGGTCAGCCACGGCAACGCCCACGAGGCCGCCACGAACAGGTACCGGTACGCGCCGAGCGCCACCGTCCACCAGCCGAACCGGTCCCCCGCGTACACGCTGAGCACCAGGATCAGGAACGCGTCGACCTCCATGTCGAAGCGGGCGCCGAGCGCGGTCGTGCTCCCGGTGCGGCGGGCCACCTGACCGTCCACCCCGTCGAGCGCGAGCGCCACGCCGGCCACCGCCACCAGCGCCGGGGTGCTCACCGGGTGCGCGAAGGACGTCACCACCAGGGCGGTCACGCCGCCGACCAGGATCGCGCGGGAGAACGTGACGACGTTCGCCGGGCCCATCGACCGCATGCCGTGCCGCCGCAGCCCGGCGCCCAGGCCGCCGCAGAGCACCAGCCCGTAGACCGCCCCGGCCAGCAGCCCGGCCGCGGTGAGCCCGAGCGTCGCGGCCAGCGCGCCGAGCAGGACGGCCTGCGCCCCGAGGCCGATCATCGGGCCGCGAGCGGGCGCCGACGGGGTGGCTGCGAGTGTCACCGTTCCTCCAGAGCAAGATCGGCTGCGTATGGTTGCCGCTGTCAGCGCTTAACACGTGCGGCAGCGATGTTCGGTTCAGCAGTTGAGGAGACAGCCCATGCCGGCCGACGCCAGGGCGTTCTGGCTCGCCTCCCCCGGGCGGGGCGAGATCCGCACCGAACGGGTGCCACGTCCGGCCCGCGACGAGGTCCTGGTCCGTACCCTGCATTCCGGGGTGAGCCGGGGCACCGAGACCACGGTCTTCGCCGGCCGTGTCCCGCGCAGCCAGTGGCCGCTGATGCGGGCGCCGTTCCAGGAGGGCGACTTCCCGGCGCCGGTCAAGTACGGCTACCTCAACGTGGGCGTCGTCGAGGAGGGGCCGGCAGAGCTGCGGAATCGCGTCATCTTCTGCCTGTACCCCCATCAGACCCGATATACCGTCCCGGCGACGGCGGTCACACTCGTGCCCGACGGCGTGCCGCCGCATCGCGCGGTCCTCGCGGGCACCGTGGAGACGGCGGTGAACGCGCTCTGGGACGCCGCGCCGATGATCGGCGACCGGATCGCGGTGGTGGGCGGGGGCATGGTGGGCGCGTCGGTCGCGGCCATCGCCGCGCAAATTCCGGGTGTACGGGTGCAGCTCGTCGACGTCGACGCGTCCCGGGCCGCCCTCGCGGCCGCGATCGGCGCCGAGTTCGCCACCCCCGAGGACGCCCGGGACGGCTGCGACATCGTCGTGCACGCCAGCGCCACCTCGGCGGGCCTGGCCCGGTCGCTGGAGCTGGTCGCGCCGGAGGCCACCGTCGTGGAGCTGAGCTGGTACGGCGACCAGCCGGTCACGGTCCCGCTGGGCGAGTTCTTCCACTCCCGCCGGCTGACCGTGCGCTCGAGCCAGGTCGGCGGGATCGTCCCCGGCCGCCGCCGCGGTTACCCGCAGCGCCTGGCGCTCGCACTCGACCTGCTGGCGAACCCGGCCTTCGAGGCGCTGATCACCGGCCGCTCGCCCTTCGCCGAGCTGCCCGAGGTGTTGCCCCGGCTCGCGGCGGGTAGCCTTCCCGCCCTCTGCCACGTGATCGACTATCCCGAGGAGTAGGCACTTGTTCAGCGTCACCGTCCGCGACCACATCATGATCGCGCACAGCTTCCGGGGCGAGGTCTTCGGACCGGCCCGCAAGCTGCACGGCGCCACCTTCGTCGTGGACGCCACGTTCCGCCGGCCGGAGCTCGACGACGACAACATCGTGGTCGACATCGGCCGGGCGAGCGAGCGGCTGCACGCGATCTGCGGCGGTCTGAGCTACCGCAACCTCGACGACGAGCCGGACTTCGCGGGCGTCAACACCTCGACGGAGTACCTTGCGAAGGTGATCGCCGACCGCCTCGCCGCCGCGGCGGCCGCCGGCGAGCTGGGCCCCGGCGCGGCCGGTCTCACCGGGATCGCGGTGACGCTGCACGAGTCGCACATCGCGTGGGCCACCTACGAGCGCGATCTGTGAGCGGTCCGCTGTGGGCGGTGCTGCCGGGCTCGATCGACGACCCGGCGGCGCCCAGCGGCGGCAACCGCTTCGACCGCATCGTGCTCAACCTGCTCTCCGGCGCGACCAGCCCGCAGGCCGGCGCCGCCGACTTCCCGACGCGGCCGGTCTACGAGGTCGCCGTCGACGGCGCCTGGCCCGCCCCGGACGAGCGGGCCCGCGAGTGCCTCGGCCACGCCCTGTCGGACATCCCGGACAGGTCCGATGTGCTGCTCGACGGGCTGGTGGCCTGCGGGGTCCCCGAGATCCTCGCCCCGCACAAGAAGCGGCTGCGCCTGATCGTGCTCGTCCACCTGCCGCTGAGCGACGAGACCGGCCTGACCGCGCGGCAGCAGGCCGACCGCCGGGCTCGCGAGCGCGCCACCCTGCGCCTGGCCGCCCTGGTGATCGCCACCAGCCGGGCCGCCGCCGCCCGCATCTCGCGGATGCACGAGCTGCCGGGCGAGGTCGCGGTGGTCGAGCCCGGCGTGTCCCCGGCCGAGCCGGCGGCTCCCGGCGAGTCGGGCCACCGGCTGCTGTGCGTGGCCGCGGTCACCCCCCGCAAGGGCCAGGACCTGCTCGTCGCCACCCTCGAGAAGAGCCTCGCCGGCCTGCGCTGGACCTGCACCTTCGCCGGGGCGATCGGCACCGCCGTCCCGCACACCGGCGAGAACATCCGCTTCGCCGGGCCGCTGCACGGCACGGCGCTGGACGCCGCGTACGCCGATGCCGATCTTTTCGTTCTTCCCTCGCGCGCCGAGACCTACGGCATGGTGGTCACCGAGGCCCTGGCCCGCGGCCTGCCGGTGGTCGCCACCAGCGTCGGCGGCGTCCCCGAGGCCCTGGGCCGGGCGCCCGACGGCACCCGGCCCGGCATCCTCATCCCGCCGGACGACCCGGCCGCCCTGGCCGACGCCCTCCGGCGATGGCTCACCGACCCCGATCTGCGCGCGCGCCTGCGCGCCGCCGCCGCCCAGCGCCGGCAGACCCTCCCGACCTGGGATGACACCGCGAGACGACTGAGTGAGGTGCTCGACTCATGACCGGAGAGTTCAGCGCGTCCTGGCTGACCCTGCGCGAGCCCGCCGACGCCGCGGCCCGCAGCCGGGAGCTGGTCACCCTGCTGCCCGGCCCGATCCGCACCATCCGCGACCTCGGCTGCGGCACCGGCTCGCTCGGCCGCTGGCTGGCGCCCCAGCTGGACGGCCCGCAGCACTGGATCATGGCGGACCGCGACCCCGCGCTCCTCGAGCACGCCGCCGCCAACATGCCCTTCCCGGCGGTGACCGTCGAGACCGCCCTGGGCGACGTCACCGCGCTCACCGGCGCCGACCTGGCCGGCACCGACCTGGTCACCTGCTCGGCCCTGCTCGACCTGCTCACCGCCGGGGAGGTCACCAACCTCGCGAACGTGCTGGCCGAGTCGAAGACCGCGGCGCTGTTCACCCTTTCGGTGGCCGGCACGGTGACCCTCGACCCCGCGCTGCCCGAGGACGCGACGATCGAGGAGGCCTTCAACGCCCACCAGCGCCGGGTCGACGGCGGGCGGCGGCTGCTCGGCCCGGACGCCCCGGCCGCCGCGCGGGCGGCCTTCGAGCAGGCGGGCGCGACGGTGATCACCCGACCGAGTCCGTGGCGGCTGGGCCCGGAGAGCGCGGCCCTGATCGCCGAATGGCTGCGCGGCTGGGTCGGCGCCGCCGCCGAGCAACGCCCTGACCTGCGATTCGACACCTATCTGGACACCCGCCTGGCGAATCCGCCGAACGCCACGATCGGGCATGTTGATCTTTTGGCGATCTTCGGCTGAACCCTTTGCGCCCGTCCCGGCGTACTAGGGGAGGACGGGCACAACGGAGGGGACGGCGACGTGACGCGATCGATCTGGCCTTGGCTGCGGCTGCTGGGCGGGGCCGGCATCCTCGCGGTGCTGCTGTGGCGGCTCGGCACCGGCGCCTTCCTGGACGGCCTGCGGGTGCTCGACCTGCCGATGCTGTCGGTCGCGTTCACCATCGGCGTGGTCACCACCGTGTTCAGCGCGTGGCGGTGGTGCCTGGTGGCGCGCGGGCTGGGGCTGCGGCTCGGCCTGCGCGGCGCGATCGCCGACTACTACAAGGCGCTGTTCCTCAACGCGGCGCTGCCGGGCGGCGTGCTCGGCGACGTCGACCGGGCCGTCCGGCACGGCCGCGACGAGGGCGATGTCGGGCGCAGCGTCCGCGCCGTGGTGCTGGAGCGCACGGCCGGGCAGATCGTGCTCATCGGCGTGGGCGTCGCGGTGCTGCTGTCCGTACCGTCGCCGGTCCTGACCCTGCTCGAGGAGCACGGCGCGGTGGCCGCCGCCGGCGCCGCGAGCATCGCCGCGGCCGCGGTCCTGATCCTGCTCGCCTGCCGCAAGCTGCGGCAGGGCGGCTCCAAGGTGGCCGCCGCGGTGCGCACCGGGCTCGCCGAGATCCGCACCGGCCTGCTGGCCCGCCGCAACTGGCCAGGCATCACCCTGGCCTCGACGGCCGTCCTGGCCGGACACCTCGCGACGTTCGTGGTCGCGGCCCGCGCGGCCGGTTCGAGCGCCTCGCTGCTGCGGCTCGCCCCGCTGATGCTGCTGGCGCTGCTGGCCATGTCGCTGCCGCTGAACATCGGCGGCTGGGGCCCGCGCGAGGCGGTCACCGCGTGGGCGTTCGGCGCGGCCGGCCTCAGCGCGACCCAGGGCCTGACCACGGCGGTCGTCTACGGCGTCTTCGCCTTCGTGGCGGCGGTGCCGGGCGCGGTCGTGGTGCTGGTCCGGGCGCTGCGCCCGCTTGCGGTGGCTTCTTCGGTACGGGCGGTGGCGCCGGTCTCCCCCGCGCCGGCGATCACGGTGCCCGCCTCCTTCGGCACGCCGCCGCGTGAGCTGGCCCGCACGGGCGCCTGATGTCAGTTCTGCTCACGGAACCGGTCGGAGAGGGCATACCGCAGCAGCACGACGTCGCCGATCTGGCGGACCCCGGCAAGCCGGGCCCGGTGGCCGGGCCCCCACGGGAACTCGCCGTCGCCGACGAAGCGCGGGGCCCGCGAGTCGCCGACGAAGAAGGGCGCGACCACCAGCTGCAGCTCGTCGGCGAGCCCGGCGGTGAGGAACTGCGTGTGCATGGTGCCGCCGCCCTCGACCATCAGCCGGCGCACGCCGCGCGCGGCCAGGTCGGCGGCGACGAGGCGCACGTCGACCGGGTCGCCGCCGTCTATCACGGTCGCCACGTCGCCGAGCCGCTTGCGGGCGTCCTCGACGGTCGGTGTGGCACAGTAGACGAGCTTGTCGGCCTCGCCGAGCGTGAAGAAGCGCGCGGCCGGGTCGATGTCGCAACTGCCTGTGACCGTCACCTTCACCGGGTGTGGCGGCTCGCCGCGCGCCACGCGGGCGGCCCGCCGTTCCGCCGAGCGCACCAGCAGGCGCGGGTCGTCCTGCCGGATCGTCGAAGCGCCGACCAGGATCGCGTCGCACCCGGAGCGGACCTCGTCGACCCGGTCGAAGTCGGCGTCGTTGGACAGCAGCAGCCGGTGCCGGGTCGCGTCGTCGAGATATCCGTCGATCGACATGCCACAGCTCAACAGCGTGTAAGGACGCTCAACCACCGATGACGCCTCCAGTAGAGCGACGATCGTCACCCCGGTCGAACAGTTGCGTACAAGATAAACCGAGCGACGATGACAGGCACGTTCGCAAAGTGTTGCGTTCCGGAGACCTTGTCGGTGGGCAAAGACCAGCGGGGAACCAACGAGGAGGACCGATACCGATGAAGAAGGCCACGGTACGCCGGCAGGTCACTGTTCCATTGCGCTTCTCGGACGGCTACACGACGACCGCGCGAGTGATGACCTTCGACGGCCTGGTCGACGGCAAGGAGCACATCGCCCTCGGGCTCGGCGACTGGCAGCGGGCGCTGACCAAGTCGGCGGCCGGCGGGCGGGCCCCGCTGGTGCGCCCGCACAGCGAGTGCCTGACCGGGGACGTGTTCGGCAGCCAGCGCTGCGACTGCGGGCCGCAGCTGCGCGAGGCCGCCGAGCGGATCACCGAGCAGGGCGGCTTCCTGCTGTACCTGCGCCAGGAGGGCCGCGGTATCGGGCTGTACGCCAAGCTGGACGCGTACGCGCTGCAGGACGCCGGCTTGGACACCTACGAGGCGAACGTGGCGCTCGGGCACGGCGAGGACGAGCGCGACTACACGGCGGCGGCGCAGATGCTGCTCGCCGTGGGCGCCGAACGCGTACGCCTGCTCAGCAACAACCCGGACAAGGCGACCCAGCTGGAGGCGTGCGGCATCGAGGTGGCGCAGCGGATCCCGACCGGGGTGCACATGTCCGCGGCGAACGTGCGCTATCTGGCCACCAAGGCCTCGCACACCTCTCACACGATCGAGCTACCGCTGGCCGAGTAGGAAACTGTCAGTCCCCTCCGGCACGATGGGGGGATGGACGAGGATCCGCTGCTGGCCGCTCTCGACCAGGTGCCGTTCATCCTGGTCGTGTGCGAGGGGCCCGACCTGCGGGTGCTCGGCCTCAGCGCGGCGACCAGGGCGGTGCTGCCCGGCCGGCCCTGGCGGGGGGTGCCGATCCGCGACGTGATCAGCGACCTGATCGGGCAGCAGTTCGTCGACGCCTACTACGAGGTGTACCGGACCGGCGAGCCGGTAACCGGCCAGGAATGGCGGGCAAATCTAGATATGCCGGATGGGTCCGTTCTAGAGATGTATGCGAACTTCACGATCACGCCCTGGCGCGCCCCCGGCGGCGGCGTCCGGGGGGTGATCGCCGTCGGCTTCGACGTGACCGAGCTCGTGCGCGAGCGGCAGGCCGCGGCCCTCGCCCAGCGCAAGTACGAGGAGAGCCTGCAGGTCATCACCTCGCTGCAGCGCGAGTTGCTGCCGGCCGGGCTGCCGGTGCTGCCGGGCCTGCGGCTGGCGGCGAGCTATCTGCTGGCCGACGCGGACACCGCGGCCGGCGGCGACTGGTTCGACGCGGTGGCGCAGCGGGACGGGCGGGTCGCGCTGATCGTCGGCGACGCGGTCGGGCACGGGGTCACCGCGTCCGGGGTGATGGGCCAGCTGCGGGCGGTGCTGCGCGACCGGCTCGACGACGGCGCCGGGATCCTCGAGGCGCTGAGCGCGGCCGACCGGTTCGCGTCGCGGTCGGCGGCGGCGCACGCGACGACCGTCTGCATGGTGTCGCTCGACCCGGTCTCGGGCGCGCTGACCTACTGCACGGCGGGCCATCCGGCCCCGCTGGTGGTGTCGCCCTCCGGGCAGACACGCTTCCTGCCGGGTACGGGCGGGGCGCCGCTGGCCACCGGCGGGTCGTTCCCGATCGGTACGGACAGCCTGGCCCCTGGCGAGCTGCTGCTGCTCTATTCCGACGGCGTCCTGGAGCGGCCCGGGCGCACCCACGCGACCGGGTCGGCCGAGCTCGCCCGGGTCGCGGCCTCCTGCGCGGCCGGGCGGGCGTTCGCCGACCCCGGCCTGTCCGCGGCCGAGCGGGTCTGCGTGCAGACGGTCGAGATGCTGGTCCGGGCCACCGGTCACCACGACGACATCACATTGCTCGCGGCCCGGCGCGTACCCGTGGCCGTTGATCTTGATCTTGATCTGCCGCCGGAACCGGCCGCGCTGAGCGGCGCCCGCGAGGCGATCGGCGAGTGGCTGGCCGCCGCCGGGGCCGCGCCGCCGGACACCTTCCGCATCCAGCACGCGGTGGGCGAGCTGATGAGCAACTCGATCGAGCACGCCGGCAGCATGGTAGCCGTGAGCGGCTGGCTGACGCCGGCCGGCGAGGCCAGGTTCTCGGTGCGCGACCAGGGCGCCTGGCTGACCCCCACGGTATCGCCGGCGCGCGGCCGCGGCCTGGCCATGGCCGCCCAGCTGGTCGACGGCCTCAAGGTCGAGCCGTCCGCCGAGGGCACCACGGCGTGGGTGCGGCACACGCTGACCCGGCCGGCCCGGCTGCTCGACGTCGCGCCGCCGGCGTCCCCGGTCCGGCCCGCGACGGCCGGCTTCCGCGTCGTCGAGGAGCCCGGCGGCGGCGAGACCCGGGTCCGCATCGAGGGCCCGGTCGACGCGGTGACCGCCGAATCCGCCCGCAAGGAGCTGCTGCGCCGCAGCCGGGGCGGCACGATCGCGCTGCGGGCCGACCTCTCCGCGGTGACGCATCTGTCCAGCGCCGGGGTGTCGGCGCTGCATCAGGTGACCGCGGTGCATCTCGAGCAGGGCGCGCCGATCACGCTGGTGGCCGCGGAGGGCACGCCGGCGCAGGTGATCCTCGATCTTGTCGGGCTGCCGCGCGAGCCGGCGTTGTCCACAGGCAGCGGCGAACTGCCCGCCGGCCTCTCTAGTATCGCGGGGTGACTTCTGACTCCGCCGCCGTCGAGGTACTGAACCGCGTCTTCGGCTACCCGTCGTTCCGCGGCGCGCAGGCCGAGATCATCGACCACGTGATCGGGGGCGGCGACGCGCTGGTGCTGATGCCGACCGGCGGCGGCAAGTCGCTGTGCTATCAGATTCCCGCGCTGGTCCGCCCGGGCACCGGCATCGTGGTGTCGCCGCTGATCGCCCTGATGCAGGATCAGGTCGACGCGCTGCGCACGCTGGGCGTCCGGGCCAACTTCCTGAATTCCTCGCAGGACTACGAGGAGCGCCGCATCGTCGAGGCCGAGTTCGTCAACGGCGAGCTCGACCTGCTCTACGTGGCGCCCGAGGGCCTCGGCGTCCCGGCCACGCAGCGGCTGCTCGACCGCGGCAAGATCTCGCTGTTCGCGATCGACGAGGCGCACTGCGTCTCGCAGTGGGGCCACGACTTCCGCCCCGACTACCTCGGCCTGTCCATGCTGCACGAGCGCTGGCCCGACGTGCCGCGCATCGCGCTGACCGCCACCGCGACCAGCGCCACCCGCGCCGAGATCGCGACCCGCCTGCGGCTCACCGGCGCCCGCCACTTCACCGCGAGCTTCGACCGGCCCAACATCCAGTACCGCATCGTGGGAAAGAACGAGCCCCGCAAGCAGCTGCTCGACCTGCTGCGCACCGAGCACGCGGGCGACTCCGGCATCGTGTACTGCTTGTCGCGCGCCTCGGTGGAGAAGACCGCGGAGTTCCTTTCCCAGCAGGGGATTCCCGCGCTGCCGTACCACGCGGGGCTGGACAGCCGCACCCGCGCCGCCAACCAGTCCCGGTTCCTGCGCGAGGACGGCCTGGTCATGGTCGCGACGATCGCCTTCGGCATGGGCATCGACAAGCCCGACGTGCGGTTCGTGGCCCACCTCGACCTGCCGAAATCGGTCGAGGGCTACTACCAGGAGACCGGCCGGGCCGGCCGCGACGGGCTGCCGTCGACGGCGTGGCTGGCCTACGGCCTGCAGGACGTCGTCCAGCAGCGCAAGATGATCGAGAGCTCGGACGGGGACACCGCCCACCGCCGCAACCTCTCCCAGCACCTCGACGCGATGCTGGCGCTGTGCGAGACGGTCTCCTGCCGGCGCGCCCAGCTGCTGGCCTATTTCGGGCAGGACGCCGCCGGGGAGAGCTGCGGCAACTGCGACACCTGCCTGACCCCGCCGTCCTCGTGGGACGGCACGATCCCCGCGCAGAAGCTGCTGTCCACCGTGCTGCGGCTGCAGCGCGAGCGCGGGCAGAAGTTCGGCGCCGGCCAGTCGATCGACATCCTGCTCGGCAAGCAGACCGACAAGGTGCGGCAGTTCCGCCACCACGAGCTGTCGGTCTTCGGCATCGGCGCCGACCTGCGCGAGCAGGAGTGGCGCGGGGTGGTGCGCAAGCTGCTGGCGGCCGGTTACCTGGCGGTCGAGGGCGAGTACGGCACGCTGGTGCTCACCCCGGCCAGCGCCGAGGTGCTGCGCGGCGAGGCCAAGGTGATGATGCGGCGCGAGGCCCCGAAGCCGCCGCGCGCGCCCCGGGCGCGTTCTGCCGGCTCCAGCTCCAGCTCGGCCGGCACGGGGTCCGCTCCCGATTTTCCCGCCGAGGCGGCGCCGGTCTTCGAGCGTCTGCGGGCCTGGCGGGCCGCCACGGCCAAGGAGCAGGGCGTGCCCGCCTACGTCATCTTCCACGACGCCACGCTGCGCGCGATCGCGACGCTGCGGCCGGCCACGCTGGCCCAGCTGGGCACGGTCTCCGGCGTCGGGCAGAACAAGCTGGCCAAATTCGGTCAGCAGGTGCTCGACACCCTCGAGGGCGCCGCGCCGGACGCCACACCGCCCACCGCCACGCCGCCGTCAGGGCGGCCCGCCGCGTCACCGCCCGCCGCGCCACCGCCCGCCACACCGCCCACCGCCACGCCGCCGTCAGGGCGGCCCGCCGCGTCACCGCCTGCTGCGCCACCGCGCGGCGCGCAGCCACCCGTCGCACCGCGGACGGCGTCCGCTGCCACGTCGCGGTCGGCGACCGGCGCGCGTCGACCGGCGGCCGCGCCCTCGCCGCGTGTGCCGGAGCACGAGCCGTTCTTCTTCGACGAGGAACCGCCCGACGAGGAGCCGCCCTACGACGACTATGACGACCGCACCTACGGCTGAGCCGCGGGGCCGGCGGGCGCATGGCCGGCGGGCGCATGGCCGGCGGGCGCCAGGGCGGCGGTGAGGCCGGCCGCGCGGACCTCCAGGGGGTCGGACATCAGCGCCGCGAAGCCCAGGTCGGCGGCGCCGATCAGGGTGGCGTCGTCGGCCAGCGCGGAGACGCTCAGCCGGGCCCGCTCGCGCGAGACCGGCATGGCGTGCTGGGCGATGCGGGCGGTCACCTGCGGCTCGGCGGCGGCGTAGACGTCGCGCAGCGTGCCGCCGAAGATGACGACGCCGGGGTTGAAGAGGTTGATCAGGTTGGCGACGCCGATGCCGAGCCAGTCGCCGATCTCGGCGACCGCCGCCGCGGCGACGCGCTCGCCCGCCACGGCGTCGCGGACCACGGCGCGTACCGCCTCGCGGCCGAACTCGCCCCGCTCCCGGCCGGCCGCGTCGAGCAGCGCGCACTCCCCCGTCTCGGCCTCCAGGCAGCCGCGGGAGCCGCACAGGCAGGGCCGGCCGTCGACCGGGTTGACGAGCATGTGGCCCACCTCGGAGGCGTACCCGCCCTCGCCGCCCAGCAGCTTGCCGCCGACCAGGATGCCGCCGCCGACGCCGACGTCGCCGTGCAGGTAGATCAGGTCGGAGGAGCCGGCGCCGGCGCCGCGCTGGAACTCGGCCAGCGCGCCCAGGTGGGCCTCGTTGCCGACGGCCACCGGCAGGCCGATGCCGAGCGCCCGGGACAGCTCGGCGCCGAAGGCCTGGTCGACCCAGCCCATCTCGGGGCCGTACCGGACCATCCCGTCGCCGGGCCGGATCATCCCGCAGTAGGACGCGCCGACCCCGGCGCAGAGCGAGCCGGGCACGATCAGCTCCCGCCCGAGCGCCGCCAGCTTGCGCACCACCGTGTCGAGGTCGACGCCGGCGCGGGGCCGGGCCGCCTCGCGCCGGTCCAGGATCCGGCCGCCCAGCCCGACCCGGGCCGCCACCAGCCGGTCCACCGCCACGTCGAAGGCGAGCACCCACACCCGCTCGGACTCGGGGACCACCACCAGCGACGGCCGGCCCGCCCGGGTGGTGCCGGCCGGATGCTCCTCGCGGACCAGCCCGGCGGCCACCAGCTCGGCCGTCCACCCGAGGATCGTGCTGCGGTTGACGCCCATCCGCTCGGCGAGCGCGGCACGCGACAGCGGCCCGCTCACATGGATGTGGTGAAGCAGGTCCCCCAGGCTAGATCGGTGCCGGTACATCCCGCCCACCAACCTAACCGGTCGCCCCCGGACTTCGCTCGTCATCGACCGGCGAGAATTGACGCATGATCAAAGGGCTGCTGCTGGACTTCTACGGCACGGTCGTCGAGGACGACGACGCCACCATGCTGGCCATCGCCGAGCGGGTCGCCGCCGGCTCGCCGGCCCGCCCGGCCGCCACCGACGTGCTGGCCGACTGGGAACGGGAGTACGCGGCCGTGGCGGCCGGAACGCCGTTCCGGAACCTGCGCGACTGCGCCGTCCGCAGCCTGGCCACCGTCATGGCCGCGCACGGCTGCCCGGGCGATCCGGCCGAGTACGGCGCCGGCCAGTTCAGCGGGCAGGTGCTGCCGCTGCGCCCGGGCACGCGGGACTTCCTGTCGCGGGTCACGGTGCCCATCTGCGTGGTCTCCGACGCCGACCACGCGGTGCTGTCGGCCGCCATCGCCCACCATGGGCTGCGCTTCGACGCCGTGGTGTGCAGCGAGCGGGTCGGCGCCTACAAGCCGCACGCCGCCATGTTCGGGCACGGCCTCGCCGCGCTCGGCCTCGACGCCGCCGACGTCATGCACGTGGGCGACTCGCTGCGGGCCGACGTGGCGGGCGCCAACGCGGCCGGCATCCGCTCGGTGTGGGTGAACCGGCACGGGCGTCCGGCCGCGGACGGCGCGGCCGCCACGCACGTGGTCGCCGACCTCTCGGAGCTGGCCGCCCACCTCTGACATCCCGCCGCCCCCTGCTGACAGCCAGCCGCCCACCTCTGACAGCCAGCCGCGCGAGCTGACGTCGATGCTTCCGGCGCTTTGCTCTGCTTCCCGCCAGGAAGCAAAGCCCCGTGCTTCCCGCCAGGAAGCAGAGCCCGGCGCTTCCCGCCAGGAAGCAGAGCCCAGCGCTTCCCGCCAGGAAGCAGAGCAAAGCGCGGGCACCCACGGGCCGGCCGCCGCCCGGCCACGGGACCGGCCTCGAACCCGGAGCGCTGCCGGTGGCGGCGTAAATGCGGTGCGGCGCCGGCGACCCGCCGACATGCTGGGCCCGTGGATTTCACCGAAGCCCTGGCCGGGCACCTGGCCGCGATCGAGGCCCGCGACCTGGCGGCCTACCTGGACACGGTCCGCGACGGCGCCGCCCTGATCATGCCGAACGGCCGCCTGCTGCAGGGGCGCGCGGCGATCGCCGACTTCCACCGCGAGTGGTTCGGCGACCCGGACTGGAGCTGGCGCCTGGCCCCCGCGCACACCGCGATCGCCGGCGACACCGCCGTGGCCGTCTTCACCGTCGACTACGCCGACCGCGACCAGCGCGGCGAGCCCTACACGACGCGCTACCTTTTGAGCCTCACCTTCGCTCGCGACGCCGGCGGCTGGCTCCTCCTGCACGACCAGAACACGCCGCTCCCCTGACACCCGGCCGCAGGAGGCCCGGCGCAGGAGGCCGCGCGGCAGCAGACCGCGCGGCGGAACCCCGGCCGCAGAAGACCGGGCCGCGGATTACCGCGCGGCGAGGGCGCCGCTGCCGGGACCGCGTAGTGCGTCAGGAACCGGCGACGTCGACCATCCACTGGATGCCGTACCTGTCCTTGCACTGGCCGAACGTGTCGCCCCACATCTGCTTCTCGAACGGGACGTGGACCTCGCCGCCCTCCGCCAGCTTTTCCCAGACCTCCTCGAGGCCCTCGCCGGGGTCGCCGCTGAGGCTGCAGGTGACGTTGTTGCCGGGAGTCAGGGTCATGCCGGGCGCGGTGTCGGAGGCCATCAGGCGGTAGCCCCGCGGGGTGTCCAGGTTGGCGTGCATGACCAGGTCTTTCGCGGACGGGTCGGGGTTGCCGAACTCGCCGAAGGTGTTGATTTTCAGGTCGCCGCCGAAGACGGACCGGTAGAACTCCATGGCCTCGCGGGCGTTGCCGTCGAAGGTCAGGTAGGGGTTGAGCTGAGACGCCATCACAGGCTCCTTTGGCTGGTATGAGCTGTCACCGGCGACGTTAGACCTCCCCACCGCAAAATTGAGCCCTCCGGAGGAGACTTCCCCCGGAGGGCTCCAGCACAGGCCCAGCACCGGCTCAGCGGTGGTCGGAACCCGTGGACTCGATCGCGGCGCGGCCGGCCTCCAGGCGGGCCACCGGCACCCGGAACGGCGAGCAGGACACGTAGTCCAGCCCCACCTCGTGGAAGAAATGCACCGACTCCGGGTCGCCGCCGTGCTCGCCGCAGACGCCCAGCTTCAGGCCGGGGCGGGCGGCGCGGCCCTCCTCGGCGGCGATCCGGACCAGCCGGCCGACGCCGTCGCGGTCGATCGACTCGAACGGGCTGATGCCGAAGATGCCCAGCTCCAGGTACCGCCAGAAGAACGCGCCCTCCACGTCGTCGCGGGAGAAGCCCCAGCCCATCTGGGTCAGGTCGTTGGTGCCGAAGGAGAAGAACTCGGCCGCCTCGGCGATCTGCCCGGCGGTCAGCGCCGCCCGGGGCACCTCGATCATCGTGCCGATCAGCACCTCCACCCCGGAGTCGCCGACCACCTCGGCGATGATCTTCTCGGCCTCCGCGCGTACCGTCTCCAGCTCCTGAACGGCGCCGACCAGCGGCACCATGATCTCCGGTCGCGGGCGGCCGCCCTCGGCGGCCAGCGCGACCGCGGCCTCCGCGATGGCCCGCACCTGCATGCCGAACAGCCCCGGGATCACCAGGCCCAGACGCACGCCGCGCAGGCCCAGCATCGGGTTCTGCTCGTGCATGCGCCGCACCGCGGCCAGCATCCGCTCGTCGCGCGGGGAGTCCTCGCCGCGCGCCTTGGCCACCGCCACCTGCACCGCCAGATCCTCCAGCGACGGCAGGAACTCGTGCAGCGGCGGGTCGATCAGCCGCACGGTGACCGGCAGGCCGTTCATCTCGCGGAAGATGTCCAGGAAGTCGGCCCGCTGCAGCGGCTGCAGGGCGCTGAGCGCGTCGTTGCGCTCGGCCTCGGTGCGCGCCAGGATCAGCCGCTCGACCAGCTCCCGGCGGTCGCCGAGGAACATGTGCTCGGTGCGGCAGAGGCCGATGCCGTGCGCGCCGAACCGCCGCGCACGCGCGGCGTCGGCGCCGGTGTCGGCGTTGGTGCGAACCTTCAGCCGGGCCTTTTCATCCGCGTGGGTCATGAGCATGTGTACGGCGGACACGAGCGGTTCGTTGGCCAGCGCCGGGTCGAGGTCGCCCTCGAAGTACTGCACCACCTCGGACGGCCGCACCGGCACCTCGCCGAGGTAGACGCGCCCGGTCGTGCCGTCGACCGAGATCACGTCGCCCTCGTGGACCACCTGGCCGCGGACGGTGAACCGGTCGCGCCCCACCTCGATGTCGTCAGCGCCGCAGACGCAGGTCTTGCCCATGCCCCGGGCGACCACGGCGGCGTGCGACGTCTTGCCGCCGCGGGAGGTGAGGATGCCCTGCGCCGCGATCATGCCGGGCAGGTCGTCGGGGTTCGTCTCCCGGCGTACCAGAATGACGTTCTTGCCTTCGCCGGCCCGCGCGACCGCCGCGGCCGACGTGAAGACCACCTCGCCGAAGGCCGCGCCCGGCGACGCGCCCACGCCGCGGGTGAGCGGCGCCGGGTCGGCGGAGAGGTCGAAGCGGGGGAACATCAGCTGGGCCAGCTGCGCGCCGGAGACCCGGGTGACCGCCTCGTCGAGATCGATCACGCCCTCCTCGACGAGCTGGGCGGCGATGGTGAAGGCGGCCGCCGCGGTGCGCTTGCCGACCCGGGTCTGCAGCATCCACAGCTTGCCGCGCTCGATGGTGAACTCGATGTCGCACAGGTCGTGGTAGTGCCCCTCGAGGGTTGCCATGATCCGCAGCAGCTCGTCGTACGACTTCTTGTCGATCTTCTCGAGGTCGGCCAGCGGGAGCGTGTTGCGGATGCCGGCCACCACGTCCTCGCCCTGCGCGTTCTGCAGGTAGTCGCCGTAGATGCCGCTCTCGCCGGTCGCCGGGTCGCGGGTGAACGCGACGCCGGTGCCGGAGTCCGGCCCGAGGTTGCCGAAGACCATCGCCACCACGTTGACGGCGGTGCCCAGATCGGCCGGGATGCGCTCCTGCCGGCGGTAGAGCACGGCGCGGTCGGCGTTCCACGAGCGGAACACCGCCTCGATCGCCAGATCGAGCTGATGGCGCGGGTCCTGCGGGAAGTCGTGGCCGACATGCTTGGCGAAGACCTTCTTGTACGCCGACACGAGCGCCCGCAGGTCGTCCGCGTCGAGCTGCACGTCGTCCTTGACGCCCTTGGCCACCTTCGCCTGGTGCAGCGCTTCCTCGAACTCCTCGCCGGGCACGTCGCACACGGTCTTGCCGAACATCTGGATGAGCCGGCGGTAGGAGTCCCACGCGAAGCGGTCGTTGCCGCCGGCCTGCCGGGACAGCCCGGCCACCGAGTCGTCGTTGAGGCCGACGTTGAGGACGGTCTCCATCATGCCGGGCATGGAGAACTTGGCCCCGGAGCGTACCGACACCAGCAGCGGGTCGGCCGGGTCGCCGAGCTTGCGGCCCATCGCCCGCTCGAGCGCCGCGAGATGCTGGTCGATCTCGTCGCCGAGGCCCTCGACGTGCGTGCCCCGGGCCAGGTAGCGCTGGCACGCCTCGGTGGTGATGGTGAAGCCGGCCGGCACGGGCAGGCCGAGGTTCGTCATCTCGGCCAGGTTGGCGCCTTTGCCGCCGAGCAGGTCCTTCATGTCCTTGTTGCCCTCGGCGAAGTCGTAGACGTACTTCTCCATGCCGACCACCTCCGGTTTCGATTCCGCGGCCGAAATGGTTTCTGCCCCGAGATTCGTAAGGCTAAGCAGACCTTGACCGAATAGTTAACCGATCCGTGGGGTTTTCCACAGGCCCTCGCAGCTCCGTGTTCG
The DNA here is from genome assembly GCF_042664765.1 of Paractinoplanes rhizophilus. NCBI lineage: Bacteria > Bacillati > Actinomycetota > Actinomycetes > Micromonosporales > Micromonosporaceae > Paractinoplanes > Paractinoplanes rhizophilus. The sequence continues at coordinate 80,697 of NZ_JBHTBJ010000026.1, forward strand.
GGAAGCGCTCTCTTCGCGCAGTTCCGTGCACCCGGACCTGCGGGTAGCCTTTCGGCGTGAAAGGTCTGCGGTGGCGGAGCGAGCGGCGCCTGCGGGGCATCAGGGTCCCCCGGCCGTTCGACCTCGACGCGTTCTGCGCCGAGGTCGCCGCGAGCCGTGGCCGGCCGCTGATCCGCCGCCCGATTCCCGGCCTGTCCGCCGAGGCGCCCTGCGGCATGTGGATCGCGACCGGCCAGGCCGACCACGTCTTCTACGATCCCGGCACGTCGCCGCTGCACGCCGAGCACATCGTGCTGCACGAGCTCGCGCACATCCTCTGCGGTCACACCGGCTCCGCGGGCGCGCTCGCCCGGCTGTTCCCCGACCTCGACGCGGCGACGGTCAGCCAGGTGCTGGGCCGGGTCAGCTACACGTGCGAGCAGGAGCGCGAGGCCGAGATGGTGGCCTCGCTGATCCGCGGCCGTGCGGCGCCCCCGCCGGGCACGATCGGCCGGGTGGCCGGCGCCTTCGGCTTCGTCGAGTGAGCCCGGACGTCGCGCTGCTGGCGCTCCTGTGGGGCGCCACGGTCGCGCGGCTGCCGACGCTCTGGCGCGACCGGCGGCAGCAAGCGATGTGGGCGACGCTGTGCGCCGGGACGCTGACCGAGACCGCGACGTTCCCGCCGGTCGCGCGGGCGGCCGGCTGGCCGATCCTGCCGCACCTGCTCGGCGCGCTCACCGCGTTCCTGCTGCTGCGCTTCCTGGCGCTGCTGACCGGCACCGGCGGCCGGCGCTGGCCGGTCGCGCTCACCTCGGCGGTGCTGGTCGCGCTGCTCACCCTGGACGTCGTCGCGGGTGGGATCGACACCAGCCCGGCCCGGCTCAGCGGCGACCTCTCGGCGGCGACGGTCGCCTACTGGGTGGTGCTCGAGGGCTTTCTCGGCGCGGTGCTGGTCAGCACGACGCTGCTGTTCTGGTCGGTGGCCCGGGACGCGCCGGCCGGCCTGCCCCGGCTCGGGCTGCGCACGATCGCGGTCGGCGCCGCGATGATCGCGGTCTACGCGGCGGCCAAGACCGTCCTGATCGTGCTGCACGGCGCCGGCGTGCCGATCGACTTTCCGGAAGTGGCTCCGGGCGGGCGGCTGCTGCAGGGCGCGGGCACGCTGCTGGCGGTGGCCGGGGCCCTGGTGCCGGCCGGGCGGCGGGCGCGCTCGGTCCTCGGCACGTACCGCGACCTGCTGGTGCTGCGGCCGCTGTGGACGGCCATGCGGGACGCGTTCCCCGAGGTCATCCTGTTCACGCCGCGGCGGGCGGTGATCGAGATGGCCGGCGTGGACGATGTGCACCTGCGGCTCTACCGGCGGGTCATCGAGATCCGGGACGGGATGCTGGCGCTCCGGCCGTACCTCCCGGGGGTGGAGCATGAGACGCCGGAGGCGGAAGCCGCGGCCATCGCCGAGGCGCTGCGGCGTCGCGCCGCCGGTGTGGCGCCGGCCGCGGACCATCGCGGGTTCGCCGAGATCGGCCCGGAGATGTCCGACGAGGTGGCCTGGCTGAGCCGGGTGAGCCGCGCCTACCGCAAGGGCGGGTTCACGGCTCGCGCTGCTCCGACTCCCAGACCTTCCGGATCAGCTCGCTGATCGTCTCGCGGCCGCGCGGCGAGACGTCGGCCGCGCGCAACGCGATCTCGGTGACGCCGGCGTCGCGAATGGTCCGGAGCAGCTCGAGCTGGGCGTCGACCCGGGCGGTCTGCTCGTCGTCGAGGAAATACGAGACCGGCACGCCGAAATAGGTCGCCAGCGCGGTCAGGTGCTGGACCGTCGGGTTGTCGCGGCGGCCGGTGCGCAGCTGCCAGATGTAGGTGTGCGAGATCGGCACACCCTGCTCGCGGCGGATCGCCTCGGCGACCGTCATGTGGCTCGGCTCCGCCTGGCCCGGGGCGCGGACCTGGCGGAACAACCGGTCGAGCTTTTCCGCGATGGAGAAGGCGCCCATCACGCCCCTCCCTCCCGGTGCCCTATCTCGGCGCTCGGACGCCCATGAGCAGGGACGCTTGCCGCGTCCATGCACATCCCCCGATGCAGGGCGTCATAAACTGTGGTTGATGAGACGGTCACGAGCCTAGGCCACCGGACCGCGCCGCTCAAGTAGGGCCGGCCCCGAGCAGGGCCGGCCGGGCGCGGACATCGTGGAGAGATCGTCGCCGGAACGCGGATCGTCGCCGGAAGTTCGTCGGCGGAAAAGGTAGACGCCGCTGCGAATTCCACGGGGGAAGAACTCGCAACGGCGCACGCCGAACATTAGACGACCCCGGCGGGTCTGTCTATCCCACCCGCTGCACGACCGTGCCGACCAGCTTTTTCCAGTCCTGGTCGAAGCCCGGGCCGGTGCTCGCGTTGTCCAGCTGGTAGAGCGCGTACGCGTCGACGAGCACCACATTCGACGTCTGCACGACCACGACGGCGGTGTCGGCCGTGCCGGGGTGGCCGGCCTCGTACTTCTTGTGCCGGATCACCACGAACCCGGTCCATCCGCCCTCGTCGAGCGGCTGCACCTCGACGGTCTCGGTGTAGGCCGGCTCGTTGCGGTCGCTGGTCTTGACGGCCGGCACCGACAGGCTCTTGCGGCAGCCGTCGGCCACGCCGCGCAGCCCGGCCAGGGCGGCGTCGGCGCCGGACTTGTTGCCGTAGACCAGGGCGATCTGCTCGAGGGTCTGCGCGCCCTTCTCCCCCTCGTCGACCAGCGGCGCCGCGACGACCTGGCCACCCGGCGGCACGGTCGGCGGGGTGGTGGTGCCGCCGCAGATGCTCATCAGCTGGTTGGGGTCGGCGCTCTCCTCGGGGGCCTTCCAGGTCGGCCCGACCTCGGACGCCTGCAGCAGCGCGCCGCGCATGGTGGTGGCGGTGATCAGGCCCCGGCCGGGTTGCTCGCCGTCGTCGCCGGAGTCGCTGCAGGCGGCCGTCACGGCGAGGGCGCAGAGGGCGGTGACGGCGATGCCGGCGGCTCGGGCGGCGGCTCGGGCAGCGGCTCGGGGGGTGGCGAACATCGGGCCATCTTTGCAGAAGTTCCGCCGGGCGCCGACTGGCGTACCGACGGTGACCGGGCGGCTCCGGCGAGCGGTCGCGCGGGGTGCCGGTGGCGGGTTACGTTGACCGGAAACCCGTCGGTGGGGAGGTCGCTGGTGGCTGATGTCGGGAAGCTTGCCGAGCGGCTGCGGGCCGCGCTCGGGGCCAGGCGGGTGATCACCGATCGGCAGGAGCTGCGCACCTACGAGTGCGACGGGCTGGCGCATTACAAGGTGATTCCGGCGCTGGTGGCGCTGCCGGCGGACGCCGGGCAGACCGCGGCCGTGGTGCGGGCCTGCGTCGACGCCGGGGTGCCGTTCGTGGCGCGCGGGTCGGGCACCGGGCTGTCCGGGGGAGCGCTTCCGCACGCCGACGGGGTGCTGATCGTGACGGCGCAGATGCGCCAGATCCGGGCGGTCGACCCCGCCGACGAGCGGGCCGTGGTCGAGCCGGGAGTGATCAATCTGCACGTGACGCGGGCGGCCACGCCGCACGGGTACTACTACGCGCCGGACCCGTCCAGCCAGCAGATCTGCTCGATCGGGGGCAACGTGGCGGAGAACTCGGGCGGGGCGCACTGCCTGAAGTACGGGTTCACCACCAACCATGTGACCGGGCTGCAGGTGGTCACGCCGGACGGGGAGATCACCCGGCTGGGCGGGCGCTCGCTCGACCCGCCGGGGTACGACCTGCTCGGCGCGTTCGTCGGGTCGGAGGGGACGCTGGGCGTGGCGACCGAGGTGACGGTGCGGCTGACCCGGCTGCCGGAGGCGGTGCGGACGCTGCTGGCGGCGTTCCACGGCACCGATGAGGCGGGGGCCGCCACCTCGGCGATCATCGGGGCCGGGGTGGTGCCGGCGGCGATCGAGATGATGGACGCGCTCGCCATCGAGGCGGCCGAGGCCGCGGTCGCCTGCGGGTATCCGCAGGGCGCGGGCGCCGTGCTGATCGTCGAGCTGGACGGGCCGGCCGCCGAGGTGGCGGCGCAGTTCGACGAGGTGACCCGGCTGTGCGAGGAGAACGGGGCCTTCGAGATCCGGATCGCAGCCGACGACGCCGAGCGCGCCCTGTTCTGGAAGGGGCGCAAGTCGGCGTTCGCGGCGGTGGGCCGGATCAGCCCGGACTACATCGTGCAGGACGGCGTGATCCCGCGGACCGCGCTGCCCGAGGTGCTGCGCCGCATCGGCGACCTGGCCACGTCGCACGGGGTGCGGGTGGCCAACGTGTTCCACGCCGGCGACGGCAACCTGCATCCGCTCGTGCTGTTCGACGACGGGGTGGCGGGCGAGGCCGAGCGGGCCGAGGCGGCCTCCGGCGCGATCATCGACCTCTGCATCGAGTACGGCGGGTCGATCACCGGCGAGCACGGGGTCGGCGCCGACAAGGCCAAGTACATGCCGCGCATGTTCACCGACGACGACCTCGACACGATGCAGCTGGTCCGCTGCGCCTTCGACCCGGCGGGGCTGGCCAACCCGGGCAAGGTCTTCCCGACCCCGCGGCTGTGCGGCGAGCGTCCCGGCCGCCACCGGGGCGCGCACCCGCCGCAGGAGGCCGCCGAACCCGGCTGGCAGGGCGCGGAGGTCTTCTGATGCCGGTCCTCGACGATCTGACCCGGCCGGCGAAGGACGACGATGTGGTCGGCGGCGTGCCGGCCCGCCTGGTCGCCGCGCCGGCCAGCACCGAGGAGGCGGCCGCGCTGATCCGGGCCGCGCAGGATCTCGCCGTGGTGGTCCGCGGAGCGGGCACGAAGATCGACTGGGGCGTCCCGCCGCGCGAGCTCGACCTGATCATCGACACCCACCGGATCAGCGGGGTCGTCGAGCACGCGGCCGGCGACCTGATCACCGTCGTCCGGGCCGGGACGCCGCTGCGGGACATCGATCTCGGCGACCAGGTGCTCGCGCTCGACGGCCCGGCGGGGGCGACGGTCGGCGGTACGGTGGCGACCGGCACCAGCGGGCCGCGGCGGCTCCACTACGGCGGCGTCCGCGACCTGCTGATCGGCATCACCGTGGTGCGCCCGGACGGCAAGGTGGCCAAGGCCGGCGGCAAGGTCGTCAAGAACGTCGCCGGGTACGACCTGGGCAAGCTGTTCACCGGCTCGTACGGCACGCTGGGGCTGATCACCGAGTGCGCGTTCCGGCTGCATCCCCGCCCCCGCGCCGCGTCCTATGTGGTGGCCAAGGCGCCTCCCGCCGACGCCGCCCGGGTACGGGAGGCGCGGGTGGCGCCGGCCGCGATCGAGTACGACTCGGCCACCGGCGAGCTGGCCGTCCTGATCGAGGGGACCGCCGAGGGCGTACGGGAACGGTCTTTGAAAATCGCCGAGCTGATCGGCGGCGATGTCGCGGATGGGCCACCCGGCTGGTGGGGTGTGGACCCGTGGCCGGAGGGCGGGATCGCGATGAAGCTGTCGGTGCCGCTGTCCAAGGTGCCCGATCTCGTCGATGGGGGCGACCCGGTGCGAGGTTCGGCGGGCACCGGGGTGCTCTACGCGGGCGCGGCCGGGATCACCGAGGTGGAACGGCTGCGCGGCCTGTGCGTGCGGCTGGGCGGGCATGCGGTCGTGCTCACCGCGCCGCCGCCGGTGCGGGACATCCTCGACATGTGGGGGCCGGTGCCGGGGCTCGCGCTGATGCGCCGGATCAAGGACCAGTTCGATCCGGGGCATCGGTTCGCGCCCGGCCGCTTCGTGGGAGGGATCTGATGGTCGACGCCACCTGGGGCACCGGCGAGGCGCCGCGCGACGTGCTGGGTCCCGTCAAAGCCGAGCCGGCCTTCGATGACGACCATCCGCCGCGCAAGGACCTGATCGCGGACTGCGTGCACTGCGGGTTCTGCCTGCCCACCTGCCCGACCTACGTGCTGTGGGGCGCCGAGGCCGACTCTCCGCGCGGCCGGATCTACCTGATGAACGAGGGCGTCGGCGGCGAGCCGCTCAGCGACTCGATGGTCGAGCATTTCGACCGGTGCCTCGGCTGCATGTCGTGCGTGACCGCCTGCCCGTCGGGCGTGCGATACGACCGGCTGATCGAGGACACTCGCGCTCAGATCGAGCGCCGCCACACGCGTACGCCGAAAGACCGTGCCCTGCGCGCCGCGATCTTCGCCCTGTTCCCGTACCCGAAGCGCCTCCGACTGCTGCGGGGCCCGCTCCGGGCGTACCAAATCTCTGGTCTGCAAAGCCTGGTGGCCCGCACCGGTCTGCTGGCGCGACTCGCGCCCACGCTCGCGACCCTCGACTCGCTCGCGCCGCGGCTGCGAAGCGTGCCGCGACCGCCGCGCCGGATCCCGGCGCGCGGCCGGCGCCGGGCCGTCGTCGGGATGCTGACCGGGTGCGTGCAGAGCGCGTTCTTCCCCGACGTCAACTCGGCCACCGTGCGGGTGCTGGCCGCCGAGGGCTGCGAGGTGCTGATCCCGCCGGCGCAGGGCTGCTGCGGCGCGCTGAGCGTCCACAACGGACGCAAGGAGGAGGCCAAGCGGTTCGCCCGCCGGCTCATCGCCCTCTTCGAGAAGACCGGGATGGACTACTTCGTGGTGAACGCGGCCGGCTGCGGGTCGTCGCTCAAGGAGTACGACGAGCTGCTCGCCGACGACCCCGCCTACGCCTCGCGGGCCAAGGCCTTCACCGCGAAGGTGCGCGACCTGGCCGAGCTGCTCGCCGAGCTGGGGCCGGTCGCCACCCGGCACCCGCTCGACGTTACCGTCGCCTACCACGACGCCTGCCACCTCGCGCATGCGCAGGGCATCCGGGCCCAGCCGCGCGCGCTGCTGCGGGGCATCCCCGGGCTGACCCTCAAGGAGATCGCCGACCCGGAGATCTGCTGCGGCTCGGCCGGCGTCTGGAACGTGCTCAACCCGGAACCGGCGGCCCAGCTGGGCGATCGCAAGGCCGCCGACGTCCTGGCCACCGGCGCGTCGGTGCTGGTGACCGCGAATCCCGGCTGCCTGATGCAGGTCGCGGCCGGGATCCGGCGGCAGGGCGGCGCGATCGCGCTCGCGCACACCGCCCAGGTGCTCGACGCGTCGATCCGAGATCTGGGCGCCGGCGCGCTGGTGAGCGGCCGCTGACGGATGCGCGCCCGGATCGTCCTGATCGCCCTGTCGCTGTCCACCTTCTTCTTCGTCACCGTCGAGACCCTCCCGATCGGCCTGCTCCCGCAGATCGCCGAGGGCGTGCACGTGCCCGCGTCGGCGGTGGGGCTGCTCGTCACCGCGTACGGCCTGGTCGTCGTGGTCGCGACGATCCCGCTCACCCGGCTCACCCATCGGTGGCCGCGCCGCCGCCTGCTCACCGCGCTGCTGCTGGTCGCGGCGTGCGCGACCGCCCTCTCGGCGATCGCCCCCAGCTACCCCTTCCTGCTGGGCGGCCGGGTGGTGACGGCGGTGAGCCAGGCCGTCTTCTGGGCGGTCGTGACACCCGCCGCCGCGAGTCTCTTCCCGCCGCGGGCGCGGGGTCGCGCCATCGCCGTCCTGTACGCCGGGAGCTCGGCCGGCCCGCTCGTCGGCGTGCCCGCCGGAACCTGGCTGGGCCAGCAGTTCGGCTGGCGGGTGCCCTTTCTGGCGCTGTCGGTCGTGGGCCTGCTCATCGCCGGCGTCGTCGTCAGCCTGATGCCGGGCATCGCGCCCGGCGAGAGCCACGCCGACCGGGGCTCCGAGCCCGACCGGGTCCGCTACCGCACCCTGATCGTGGCCACGGCCGTCACGGTCACCGGCGTGTTCACCGCGATCACGATCATCACGCCGTTCCTCACCGACGTCAGCGGCGTCCCGTCCTCGGCCATCGCGGTGATCCTGCTGATCCGCGGGGTGGCCGGCATGTCCGGGGTGGTCGTCGCGGGCTTCCTGCCCGATCGCCACACCTGGCGGGCGTTGGTGGCGCTGACCGCGCTGGAGACCGTCGCCCTGGCTCTGCAGGGTCTCTGGGCCACGCACGCGGGCGCGGCGGTGGTCGCCGTCGCGGCCGGCAGCTTCGCCCTGTCCGGGCTGGTCACGGTCAACGGGACCCGGGTGTTGCAGGTCGCCCCGGCCGGCACCGACCTGGCGTCGGCCGCCGTCTCCACCGCCTTCAACGTGGGCATCACGGCCGGCGCGCTGATCGGCAGCCTGATGCTGACCGCCAACCTGCGCGCCGCGCCGCTCGTGGCCGCCGCCTTCGCCCTGGGCGGGGTGATCACCTTGCTGGCCGAGCCGCGGCTGGCCCCCCACGCCGCCCGCGAGGATCCGGAGCGGGTCGGCGTGGGCTGATCCGGTGCGTCACTGGATGGCGAAGCTCGGGTGCGGCGGCTGGTTGTACGCGGTGTTCTGCCAGGCGATCGCCTCGCGGTACTGCGGGTCGTGCAGCAGCGTCACCACCCGCCGGCCGGTCTGGGTCGGCGTGCTGTAGATGCGCAGCGCGTTGTTGGCGCTCGTCGGCCAGATGACCTCCTCGCGCCAGTCGCCGAGGATGTCGCCGGACAGCGACGGCGTCGACTTGGTGCCGTTGTTGGAGTGCACGTCGGCGCCGGTCAGCAGCCGGGTGTCGCCGGAGGTGCCGTACTTGTCGATGTGCGTGCCGTCGAGCAGCTCGCGGGTGGCGTCGCCGTCCCACCAGATCACGAAGTTGGTCGAGCCGGGCTTGCGCGACGCGACCACCGCGCCGGAGGGGCTGCGCACGCCGTCGGCCGCCGCCGACCACGACTCGGCGCCCGGGCTGCCGGCCCAGATGTCGGCCGAGACCCCGCGCCCGTTGTCGCCGTTCGCCGACGTCGACCAGATGACCTGGCCGGTGCGGGCGTCGGCGAACCAGGACGACGGCTTGCTGCCGTCTTCGTCCACCTTGAACTCCTCCAGGCCCGGACGCGACGGGTCGAGATCGCCGACGTGCATGGCGTCGCCGTGGCCGTTGCCGTTGTTCCACAGCCGGCCGCCGTTGTCGTCGACCGCCATCGCGCCGTAGATGATCTCGTCGCGGCCGTCGGCGTCCACGTCGGCGATCGACAGCTGGTGGTTGCCCTGCCCGACGTAGGAGCCGTTGCCCGAGGAATTCGAGTCGAAGGTCCAGCGCCGGGTCAGCGTGCCGTTGCGGAAGTCCCAGGCCACGATCACCGACCGGGTGTAGTAGCCGCGCGCCATGATCACGCTCGGGCGGCTGCCGTCCAGGTAGGCGGTGCCGGCCAGGAAGCGGTCGACCCGATTTCCGTACGAGTCGCCCCAGCTGGAAACGGTGCCGCGCTGCGGCTCGTAGTTCACCGTGGACAGCGCGGCGCCGGTGCGGCCGTCGAACATCGTCAGGTACTCGGGACCGGAGAGAATGTAGCCGCTGGAGTTGCGGTAGTCGGCGCCCGCGTTGCCGATGACCCGGCCGGTGCCGTCCACGGTCGCGTCGGCGGTCTTCATGGCGACTTCCGCGTCGCCGTCGCCGTCGTAGTCGTACACCTGGAACTGGGTGTAATGCGCGCCGGCCCGGATGTTGCGGCCGAGGTTGATCCGCCACAGACGCGTGCCGTCGAGCTTGTAGCCGTCCACGTAGACCGGATCGGTCACACCCGACTGCGAGTTGTCCTTGGCGTTGTTCGGGTCCCACTTCAGGACGATGTCGAGCTTGCCGTCGCCGTCCAGGTCGCCGACGCTGGCGTCGTTCGCGGTGTAGAGGGAGCTGTTCGGATTCTGGATCGGCACGTCCAGATAGCCGTTGGCGAAGTTGAGCGCCGGGCCGTCGGCGGCCTGCTCCGAGCCGTTGACCACGGCCCGGACCGTGTACGTCTGACCGGCGGCGGCGCCGGAGTCGAGGTAGTTGGTGGAGCCGGTGATCGGGCTGGAGTTCAGCTTGCTGCTGCCGCGGTAGACGTTGAACGCGATGCCGCCCGGGTCGGTGCCGAGCAGCCGCCAGCTGATCAGGTTGCCGCTGCCGGAGTGGACGCTGACCACGCCGCGGTCGAGGCGTTCCATCTGCTTGCCGCCGATGGTGACCGGGCCGCTGCTGGGTGGCGGGGTCGTCGGCGGCGGGGTCGTCGGCGGCGGTGTGGTCGGGCTCGGGCTCATCGAGCTGGTCGGCGGCAAGGTCGTGTTCGTCGGCGCGGGGGCGCCGGTGCACGCCACCCCGTTGAGGGTGAAGGCCGCCGGGGTGGCGGCCTCGCCGTTGCCGTTGAAGCCGAAGCTGGTGGTGGCATTGGTGGCCAGCGCCGCGTTGTAACCGGCGTCCTTCACCCGGACGTCCCGGCCGGACTGGGTGGCCACGCCGCTCCACAGTTGACTGATCGTCTGCGAGCCGGGGAACGAGAAGGTCAGCGTCCACCCGTTGATCGGGTCGCCGAGGTTGGTCACGTCGACCGCCACCCCGAACCCGCCCGGCCAGGAATTGGTGACGGTGTACTTGACCCCGCAGCCCGCGGCCGCGTCCGCGCGCGCCGCGACGGCCATCAGCCCGGCGCCGACCGTGGCGGCGATGAAGATGGCGGCGAACTTTCTCCTGCTGGCCACGCGCGGCTCCTTAGATTTACAGTCTTGAATGGGAGCGCTCCCAGATTGAGCCCTCTCCCGCGGTTAGTCAAGGTCTCGCGGTTGGCCAAGGTCTCGCGGTTGGTCAAGGTCCGCACCCACATCCCGCCGTCCTCCGGGAGGACCCATGCAACGACGACGACTGGCGATCCTCGCCGGCACCACCAGCGCGCTGCTCATCGGCGCCGGCGTCACCGCCGGCCAGGCCTCGGCCGCGACCGGCTGCCAGGTGAGCTACACGATCTCGAGCCAGTGGCCGGGCGGCTTCGGCGCCGCCGTGGACGTCACCAACCTCGGCGACCCGGTCGACGGATGGTCGCTCGTGTTCACGTTCGGCGCCGGGCAGACCGTCACCCAGCTGTGGAACGGATCGGTGACCCAGTCCGGGTCGACGGTGACCGTCCGCAACGCCGGCTGGAACAACGCCATCGCCACCGGCGGCAAGGTCTCGTTCGGTTTCAACGGGTCTTGGACCGGCAGCAACCCGGTGCCGGCCTCGTTCGCCCTCAACGGCGTGACCTGCACCGGTGGCGTCACGCCGACGGTGACCCCCACGACGCCGCCCACGACGCCGCCCAGCACCCTGCCCCCGACCACTCCTCCGACGTCTCCCCCGACCTCTCCCCCGGTCGGCTCCCCGGTCAAGATCATGGCGCTGGGTGACTCGATCACCGGCTCGCCCGGGTGCTGGCGGGCCCTGCTGTGGCAGATGCTGCCCGCCGCCCGGGTCGACTTCGTCGGCACGCTGCCGCCCCAGGGCTGCGGCTTCCCCTACGACGGCGAGAACGAGGGACACGGCGGCTTCCTGGCCACCAGCGTCGCCAACCAGGACCAGCTGGTCGGCTGGCTGGCCGCCACCCACCCCGACGTGGTGATGATGCACTTCGGCACCAACGACGTGTGGAGCAACATCCCGACATCCACCATCCTGGCGGCCTACACCAGACTCGTCGGTCAGATGCGCGCTTCCAAGCCGGCCATGAAGATCCTGGTTGCCCAGATCATTCCGATGAACGCGAGCGCCTGCCCGGAGTGCGCGGCCCGGGTGGCCGGCCTCAACGCCGCGATCCCGGCCTGGGCGGCGTCACTGTCCACCACGGCCTCACCCATCACGGTCGTCGACCAGTGGACCGGCTTCAGCACCGCCACGGACACGTACGACGGCGTCCACCCGAACAACGCCGGCGACGTGAAAATCGCCAACCGCTGGTATCCGGCGGTCTCGGCCGCGATCTCGTAGCCGGGTCCTCGGCCGCGCCCCGTTTTTGGGGCGCGGCCCGGTGCCGACGCTGTCCTTTCCCGGCGGCTCCCCTCGTCAGATCTCGGAAGCCGCTTTCGCCACAGTGGACCCGGCAATGTCCCAGGTCAGGCCTCCTGGGTGGGAAAGTGTCGTACCCGGAGGGCATACTTCGGACCGCAACCCGGAAATCTGAGGAAGGCGGTCCGCATGGCGGACAAGGATCCGTTGGTAGACACCTGGCGGCAGATCATCACGGGCGACCAGAAGTCGTGGGTGCTGTTCGAGCACGGCACCTGCGTCGTGCTGGCCGATCCCGCGGACGATCTGGCGGCCCAGGCCGTAGCGATCCTCCGCGAGCACGGGCCGGTCCGGGCAGGCTCCCCCGCGGCGGACTTCGGCACGGTCCCCCTGGAGTCGGTCCCGGGCTGGGTGGTCACCAGCCACCACCCCGACATCCTGACCTACGTCTCCCCCGACGACACGGATCAGGACGACATCACCCAGGACGATGACAACACCCCGCTCGCCGTGGGCTTGATCGGCCGCGCCAACCGCGACCGCGACGCCCACGACCTGACGGTCATCCACGTGGAGGACAAACGCCCCTAGCCACCCGGCTCGCCGGCCACCCGGCGAACGCCGGCGGGCCACCACCCCCCGCGGCGACGGCCGCAGGGGCCCGGCGACGTCAGGGCGGCGAAGACCACAAGGCGCGGGCGGCGACGGCTACAAGGCGCGCGGCGGCGACGGGGGCGTCGGCCCAGGCACGGCCGTGACGACCGGCGGCACAGCGCGGAACGGGGCGGCGAGCGCAGGCACGACCGTGACGGCCGCACGCCGCGGAACGGGGCGCGGGGGCGGCGACCGCCACGGTGCGCACGAGCGCGGCGCGAGCTGCGGGCGCCGCGACAGGGGCACGGCGACGACCGCAAGGTGGGCGCGGCGCGGCGACGGCTGCGGAGCGCGGGCGCGGCGCGGCGACGGCTGCGGAGCGCGGGCGCGGCGACGGCCGTCGTTGGCGGACTGCCACGTTGCGAGCACGGTGCTGGGTTGAACGGATCGCGGCCGGGCGGAGGCTCGCTCGGGGTCCGCCCGTGACCGAAATGGTGAGCAGGTGGTAGGTGGTAGGGAGGGTCAAGCGAACGCAGCCCTTGCCCCCTCGCGCTGCCACGCTTCTGTGTGTCCGCGCCGCCGGGTGTGGGAGCCTCGGATGGCTGATCGCGGGAAAGTCGCGGAAAGGTGACTGTCATGATCTTCATTACCGCCAAGTTCCTCGTCAAGCCGGAGCACGCCGAGCAATGGCCGGAGATCGCGGGTCCGTTCACCCGGGCTACGCGGGGCGAGCCGGGGTGCATGTGGTTCGACTGGTCGCGCAGCCTCGACAATCCGCAGGAGTATGTGCTGGTCGAGGCGTTCCGGGACGGCGACGCCGGTGCCGCTCACGTGGGGTCGGCGCATTTCAAGCAGGCCCAGCGGGACCTGCCGCAGTATCTGGTGGCTACCCCGAAGATCATCAGCCAGACGATCGATCAGGACGACTGGTCGGAACTGGGCGAGCTGGCCGTCAAGTAAGCACCATGCGCGCCGCCGGGCAACACCGTCGGACAAGGACCGACGACGCGGGCCGGGCACCCGCGCGTCCTATCGGGCCGGACACCTTCCCGAGCCACGGCGGCCGGTTACGGAGCCGACCTCAGCGCCGAAAGTACCCAGGGTTCATCGCTGCCCGGTGCCGGTGCCGGTGCCGGTGCCGGTGCGGGATCGCGGTCTCGTTCTCGCGCCGGCCACGCTGCTCGCCGCCTTGCCGGGCCGGGGATCCCCGGCCCGGCAAGGAGTGCGGCCTCAGTGCGTCAGCTCGGGTTCGGATGTTGACGACGGCTCGGGTGTCTCGTCCTCGCCGGCCTCGTCGCGCACCTGGGTGAGCTTCGACGGCCACCACATCCAGCGGCCGATGTCGAGGTTGAGGGCGGTCACCAGGACCGAGCGGACGATCATCGTGTCCAGCAGGACGCCGAACGCCACCGCGAAGCCGATCTCGGCGAACGCAACCAGCGGCAGGCTGCCGAGGGCGGCGAACGTGCCGGCCAGGACGATGCCGGCCGAGGTGATGACGCCGCCGGTCGCGGCCAGCCCGATGAGCGAGCCGCGCCGGGTGCCGTGGACGCGGGCCTCCTCGCGTACCCGGGTCATCAGGAAAATGTTGTAGTCGATGCCGAGCGCGACCAGGAACACGAAGACGAACAGCGGGAACGACGTGTCCTCGCCGGACCAGCCGAACACGTGCCGGAAGACCAGCGCGCTGACGCCCAGCGCGGCCGCGAACGACAGCACCACGGTGAGGATCAGGATCACCGGCGCCAGGATCGCCCGCAGCAGCAGGGCCAGGATCAGCAGCACGACCAGCAGCACGAGCGGGATGATCAGCCGGTTGTCGTGCCGGTTGGCGGCGTTGATGTCGACCACCATCGCGGTCGCGCCGCCGACTTGGGCGTTGGCGCCGGGCACGGCGTGCACGGTGTCGCGGACCCGCTCGACCGTCGCCTGGGCGGCGGTGCTGTCGGGCGCGTCGGTCAGCGTGGCGTCCAGCTGGACCAGCCCGTTCTTCACCACCGGGTCGGCAACCGAGCTGATGCCCCGCACCCCGGCCAGGGCCTGGCGCACCTGGTCGGCCTGGGCCGCGTTGGCGATCACGGTGACCGGCTGGCCACCGCCCGCCGGGAAGTGCCGGCCGAGCGCCTCCTCGCCGACGACCGACGGCTGCTTGGTGGTGAAGCTGTCGGCGGTGGACAGGCCGTTGGCGTTGAGCTGCAGCAGGCCGAGCGCCATCACGCCGAGCGCCAGCGCCGTGCCGATCCAGACCGCGCGCGGGCGGCGGCCGATGCGGTTGCCGAGCCGCGCGTAGAAGCCGGTGGCGGTCGGCTCGCTGGTGCCGAACTTGGGCCGGGCCGGCCAGAACAGCCAGCGTCCGCAGATGACCAGCAGAGCCGGCAGCAGCGTGATCATGGCGAGCAGGCCGACCACGATGCCGAGCGCGGCGACCGGGCCGAGGCCGGAGGTCGAGTTGAGCTCGGCGAGCGTGAGGATCGACATGCCGACCGCGACGGTCGCGGCGCTCGCGATGATCGCCGGGCCGGCCCGGTGCAGGGCCAGCATCATCGCCTCGTGCCGGTCCTCGTGCTTGCGCAGTTCCTCGCGGTACCGCGCGACCAGCAGCAGCGCGTAGTCCGTCCCGGCGCCGAAGACCAGCACCGTGAGGATGCCGGCGCTCTGCGCGTTCACCACCAGGCCGGCGTGCTTGGCGAGCAGGTAGATCACCGCCTGCGCGCTGGTCAGCGCCACGCCCGCAGTGATGATCGGGAAGAGCCAGAGGACGGGGCTCCGATAGGTGATCAGCAGGATGATGGCGACCACGATCAGCGTCGTGTACAGCAGGGTGCCGTCGATGCCCTCGAACGCGCCGGCCGAGTCCGCCGCGTTGCCGGCCGGACCGGTCAGATAGATGGCGAGCCCGTCCCCACCCGTACCGGAAATGCCCTTGATCTCATCGACGACGTCGACGATCTTGTCCCACCCGTCCTCGTCGACCTTGACGTTCACCAGCGTCGACAGGGCGTCCTTGTCCTGCGCCGGGAGCGGGCCCTGCACCTGGCCGACGACGCCCTGGACGCCGGCGAAAGCCTTGGCGTCGGCGGCTGCCTTGGCCTGGTCGGCCGGCGTGATGCCGCTCGTGCGCTCATAGACGATGATCGCCGGGACGATGTCGTCCGGCTGGAACTGCTTCTGCAGATCCATCACGGCGGTGGACTCGGCGCCGCCCGGCAGCCACGCCGAGTTGTCGTTCTTCTCGACCCCGGTCAGCTTGCCCGCCAGCGGAGCGGCGAGCGCCAGCACCACGACCCACAACGCGAGCACGATCCATTTCGACCATCGGCCGCAGACCAGTCTCGCTATCCCACCCGTCGCCATCCTCGTCTCCCCCCGAGACGCCTGAAACCGTCTGACGGGCGAAGGGTATGCCGGACCCCGCGGCTGCCCCAACCCGATAAAGCCCAAGCTCAGGGTTATCTCAGGGAAGCGTCACGCAGGTCACAGTCGGAAGGTGCGCAGCGGGGTTGCGGTGTCGAGATCGGACAGCGCGCCAAAAGGGGTATTGGCATAATCGAACGGGTGACGAACTGGGAATACGCGCGGCTCGAATACCGCGCCGCCGGCACGCTCGGCACCGACCGATTCATGGACTGGACGGCCACTTTCCACCACCCCGGGGGCGTGTTGCGCTGGGGTACGGACGAGCGCTTCGACGACCTGCGCCACCTCAACCGGGCCGGCGCCGCGGGCTGGCAGGCGTACGCGCGAGCCGCGATCCACGTCAAGGACGAGCCGCATCGGCTGAGCAGCGTGACGTACGCCATGCGGCGCCCAGTACCGTAGGCGGGTGGCAAAGGAACAGGGCCGGAAGCTGATCGCCTCGAACAAGAAGGCGCGGCACGACTACGCGATCCTCAAGACGTACGAGGCGGGCCTGGTCCTGGCCGGCACCGAGGTGAAATCCCTGCGGGAGGGCCGCGCCTCCCTGGTCGACGCGTTCGCCCAGGAGTACGAGGGCGAGATCATGCTGTACGGCCTGCACATCGCGGAGTACGGCTACGGCAGCTGGACCAATCACGCCCCGCGCCGCACCCGCAAGCTGCTGCTGCACCGGATCGAGATCGCGAAGATCCTGAACCAGCTGCGCGACGGGAACGGCCTGACCCTGGTCCCGTTGTCGATGTACTTCAGCAACGGCTGGGCGAAGGTCGAGCTCGGCATGGCGCGGGGCCTGAAGTCGTACGACAAGCGGCAGGTGATGGCCGAGCGCGACGCCCGGAAGGAGATCGCCCGGGAGATGGGCCGCCGCCTCAAGGGCCGGCTGTAGCGCGAGGAACGGGGGGGTAGCGTGTGATCATGGTCGAATTCGGTCTGGACACGTTCGGCGACGTCACCGCCGACTCCCACGGCACTCGCCTGAGCTACGCCCAGGTCATCCGCAACGTGATCGAGCAGGCGGTGCTCGCCGACCGGCTCGGCGTGGACGCCTTCGGCCTGGGCGAGCACCACCGCGACGACTTCGCGGTCTCCGCCCCCGAGATCGTGCTCGCGGCGATCGCGAGCCGCACCGAGCGGATCGCCCTGGGCACCGCGGTCACCGTGCTCAGCTCCGACGACCCGGTCCGGGTCTACGAGCGGTTCGCGACGCTCGACGCGGTCTCCCACGGGCGCGCCGAGATCACGCTGGGCCGCGGCTCGTTCACCGAGTCCTTCCCGCTGTTCGGCTACGACCTGTCCGACTACGACCGCCTGTTCGCCGAGAAGGCGGACCTGATGGCGAAGCTGCTGACCGAGGGCCCGGTGACCTGGGAGGGAACCGTCCGGCCCGGCCTGAAGGATCAGCAGGTCTACCCCAAGACCGAGAGCGGGCGCATCCGCACGTGGATCGGCGTGGGCGGCAGCCCCGAGTCGGTGGTCCGGGCCGCCGAGTACGGCTTCCCGCTGGTGCTCGCGATCATCGGCGGCGCGCCCGCCCGGTTCGCGCCGTATGTCGAGCTCTACCGGCGGGCGCTGAAGGAGTTCGACCGGCCCGAGGACACCCCGGTCGCGGTGCACTGCCCCGGTTTCGTAGCCGAGACCGACGAGGAGGCCGCCGAGGTGCTGTGGCCGCACGTACGCGTCATGATGAACCGCATCGGGCGCGAGCGCGGGTGGCCGCCGCTGGCCCGGGACCGCTTCCAGGCCGACATCGACGAGGGCGCCTGGCACGCCGGGTCGCCCGAGACCGTCGCCCGGAAGATCGCCAAGACCGTCACGGACCTGGGCATCCAGCGTTTCGACCTGAAGTACTCGGCCGGCACGCTGCCGCACGAGCGCCTGATGGCCGGCATCGAGCTGTACGCCACGAAGGTCATCCCCCGAGTGAAGGAGTTGCTGGCATGAGCGCGCGCCTGGATTGGGCGGACCCGACTCTGCGGGAGTGGGACTGCACCGTCATCTCGGCCGACCCGGAGGCGGGCATCGTGCTCGACCGGTCCGCGTTCTACCCCGGCGGCGGCGGTCAGCCGCCGGACCACGGCGTGCTGCTGTGGCAGGGCGTGCAGACGCGGATCGTCGACACCCGCAAGGGCGACGACTTCTATCTGATCCCGGCGCCGGGCGACCCGGTCCCGCCGGCCGGGACGACGGTGCGCGGCGCGATCGACGACGAGCGGCGCAGCACGCTCATGCGCACCCACTCCGGCCTGCACATTCTCTGCGGCACGGTGTTCCGCGACTTCGGCGCGCTGGTCACCGGCGGCAACATGCAGCCGGGCGAGGCGCGCATGGACTTCAACCTGCCCGAGGTGCCGGCCGGCTTCAAGCAGTCCCTGGAGGACGCGGTCAACGCCGAGATCGCGGCCGACCGCAAGATCGTGGCGCGGATCCTGCCGCGCGAGGAGGCGCTGCGCATCCCGACGCTGGTGCGCACCCAGGACGCGCTGCCCCCGCTGGAGGAGCCGGAGATCCGGATCATCGACATCGTCGGGCTCGACGTGCAGGCCGACGGCGGCACGCACGTGGCCTCCACCGCGCAGGTGGGCCGGGTCGAGGTGGTCAAGGTCGAGAGCAAGGGCCGGCAGAACCGCCGCGTACGGATCCGCCTGGCCCCCGCCCGGTGACGATCCCGGTTACTTGACCTTGTACTTGGCGCAGAGCGTCGCGTACTTGCCGGCGCAGAGCTTGGCCTTGTCGACGAAGCCGTCCGCGACGACGTCCTTGACGTTCGCCGCGAAGATCGGCTGCGGATCGAGGCTGATGAACGGGACGTAACCGCCCGACTCCGGGTCCTTGATCTGCTCCCGGGTGGTCGGCTTGTTGCCCTTGAACAGGTCGATGGCCAGTTCCGCGGCCCTGGTCGCCTCGGGCCGGAGCGGCTTGTAGACCGTCATGCACTGGTCGCCGGCGAGCACCGCCTGCAGGCCCTCGATGGTGGCGTCCTGACCGGTGACCGGAACCTTGCCGGCCAGGCCCTTCGAGCGGAGCACCTTGATCGCCGCGCCGCCGAGGCCGTCGTTCGCGGAGAGGACGCCGGCGATCTTCGGCTGCTGCTGGAGCATCTGCGCGAAGATCTTCTCGCCCTCCTCGTTGTCCCAGTCCGGCACCGACTGGTCGGGGCCCTTGGTGTAGACCGCCGCGTCGTACTTCGGGTTGAGCAGCGAGTCGTACCCGGCCTTGAACAGGGTGGCGTTGTTGTCGGTGGGCGAGCCGTTGAGCTCGGCCACGATGGGGTTCTCGACGCCCTTGGCCGTCAGACACGAGATCAGGCCGCTGGCCTGCAGTTGCCCGACCTTCTCGTTGTTGAAGCTGACGTAGTAGTCGGCCCCGCCGTTGAGGGTCAGCCGGTCGTAGTCGATCGTCGGGATCTTCTTCGCCTTGGCCTTGTCGAGCACCTCTTTGCCGGTGTCCGAGTCCAGGTTCGCGATGATCAGCACCTTTACGCCGCTGTTCAGCATGTCGGTGCCGATCTTCACGAAGTTGGCCCGGTCGCCCTGCGCGTTCACGATCTCGACCGGCACGCCCGCCTTGTCGAACGCCGCCTTCAGGTACTTCGGGTCCTCGTTGGCCCAGCGCGTCGAGCTCTTGGTGTCCGGCATGATCACGCCGACCCGGGCCTTGCCCGAGCCGCTGCCGGACCCGCTGCCACCCTCGGCGTCACTCGAACCATCGGAGTCGTCACACGCCGTCATCGTGGCGGTAGCCAGCAGCCCGACCGTCGCGAGCGCCAGCAGCTTCTTGCGCATTTCCGAGAATTCCTCTCAGGTGGATCCCGACCTGTGTGGTCCGCCGAAAAAACGTCCCCCAGTATCGAGCAGCACACGATGCGCTCGACAAGGGGTACGGCGCCGGGGTGAAAGATAGTTCACCACCGGTGCGTATACATCGGCCGACTACCCAAAGTGCCCTCGGACCCTACGCCACCCGGCGGCGAATCCACCAGAAGCAGAAGATCGCGAGAAGCGCCGAAAGTACCACCAAAACGCCCAGTTCGCGCCACTGGAGGACCCAGAACTTGTCGGCGCCCAGGTAGATCACCCGTTGTTTCAGATTCTGCGAAGCGATCCACCGGGCGCAGCCCCTCGGCCCGTCGTCGGGGGCGTCGGGACCGCAGTACTGCGGGTCGTACGGCCCGCGCCACTGCGCGCCCGCCGAGGTGAGCACGTCGTTGCTGAGGATCCAGGCGCCCCGGACCGGCGACTCGGCCTCGACCCGGATCACCCGCCGCGGGTCGTCGACGCCCAGGCTGATGCCCCCGACGCTCTCGGCCGTCAGCGTGGTCTCGTACGTGGTCCGCGCGACCAGATGCGGCCGGAGGAACCCGATCGTCAGGAACATCGTGAGCCCGACCGCCACCAGCGTGACCGCCATCGCCGCGACCGTGCGGCGCAGCAGCATGCCGATCGTCACCCCGGCCAGGAAGCCGAACAGTGCGTAGCCGACCGGCACCACCCCGCGCACCGTGAAGGTGTCCGGGCCCATCCAGCCGCCGGCCCGGTCGATCGGGCTGGCCCAGGCGGTGAAGGCCCAGCTGATCAGGCCGGCGACCGCGACCGTGGCCAGCCCGGCGCCGCCGAGCTTGATCGCCAGCCAACGGGTGCGGCCGACCGTCTGGTTCCACACCAGGCGATGGGTGCCGGCCTCCAGCTCGCGGGCGATCAGCGGGGCGCCCCAGAACAGGCCGATCAGCACGGGCAGGGCGTACAGCAGGACGCTGCCGGCGAAGAACAGCCGGCCGAAATACTCCCGCTGGGCCTGCCGGGCGAACTGGTCGGCGAGGGTCGCGCAGTCGGTGGCGCACCCCGTGTATCCCATGTCGCGGGCGAGGTCGAGCAGGGCGCCCCGGGTAATCCAGAAGGCGGCGACGATCGCCGCCGCGGCGGCGAGGCCGACCACGGCCTGGGTGCGGAACTGACGCCAGGTGAGCCAGATCATCGCTGCTTCTCCAGTACGCGATCGCGGCCGCCCTCCGCGGCCTCGGACATGTACGCCAGGACCAGGTCTTCGAGATCGATGCCGTCGACCGTGAACGCCGGGTCGTCGATCGGGGCGGAACTGCGCACGACCAGCGTCGACTGCACATCGGTGTGCCGGGCGTGCACCACCTGCCGGCCGCCCCCGAGCGTGGCCGGATCGAGGCGCGCGCCGGTGATCCGGTGGTGGGTGGCGAGCAGTTCCTCCACCTCGCCGGTGACCCGCACCCGGGACCGGACCAGCACCACCAGGTAGTCGCAGACCCGCTCGAGGTCGGCGACCAGGTGCGAGGACATGACGACGCTGGTGCCGGACTCGGCCACGTACTCCATCAGGCCCTGCAGGAACTCGCGGCGGGCCAGCGGGTCGAGGGCGGCGACCGGCTCGTCGAGCAGCAGCAGGTCGGGCCGTTTCGCGATGGCCACGGTCAGGGCGAGCTGGGCGCGCTGGCCGCCGGAGAGCTTGCCGGCCTTCTGCGCGGGGTCGAGGCCGAGCCGGTCGACGCGCTCGCGGGCCAGCGCGTCGTCCCACGCCGGGTTGAGGTGGGCGCCGAGGCGCAGGTGGTCAGCGACGGTGAACCCGGCGTAGACCGGGGTGTCCTGGGCGACGAAACCGACCCGCGGCGAGCCGCTGACCGGGTCCCCGCCGAGGACCGTGACCCGGCCGGCGGTGGGGCGCAGCAGGCCGCAGACGATCTGCAGCAGCGTCGACTTGCCGGCGCCGTTCGGCCCGACCAGGCCGACGACGTGCCCGGCCGGGATGTCAAGGGTGCAGTCGGACAGGGCCGGGCGCCTGCCGTAGCGCTTGGTGAGTCCTTCGGTGACGACCGCGCTGGTCATGCGTCATCCTCGCCTTCCCGCTCGTGCTGCCGAAAAACGGCGAAATGTGTTCGCGAACAGGGCCTCGATGCTCTCGTCGCCGAGGCCGGCGTCGCGGGCCTTGGCCAGCCAGCCCTCGAGGTCGCGGCGCAGCGGCTCGTGCGCGGCGACCTCCGCCTCGCCGCCGAGGGTGCGGGTGACGAAGGTGCCGAGGCCGGGCCGGGGCTGCACGAGCCCCTCGTACTCCAGCTCGCGGTAGGCCTTGAGCACCGTGTTCGGGTTGATGGCGACGCGGGCGACCACGTCCTTGACGGTGGGCAGCTTGTCGCCCTCCTTGAGCAGCCCGAGGCGCATGGCGTGCCGCACCTGCTGGATGAGCTGCATGTAGGGCGCGACGCCCGAGCGGGCGTCCAGATGGAACTCAATCATCGATACCTCTAATCAACTAGGTTCCTAGCACAATAGCAATAAAGGAGAGGCCGGGGTCAATGACCCCGGCCCCTCTCGGCCAGTTGTCTCAGCCAGTTACCAGTTGACGGCGATGTACTTCGACTCCAGGTACTCCAGGAGGCCCTCGTGGCCGCCCTCGCGCCCGATGCCGCTCTGCTTCACCCCGCCGAACGGCGCGGCCGGGTCGCTGACGAGGCCGCGGTTCAGGCCGACCATCCCCGCCTCGATCGCCTCGCTCACCCGCAGGCCCCGGGCCAGGTCGCCGGTGTACACGTACGCCACCAGGCCGAACTCGGTGTCGTTGGCGTACCGCACGGCCTCGTCCTCGGTGTCGAAGGTGACGATCGGCGCGACCGGCCCGAAGATCTCCTCCCGCAGGATCGGCGCGTCCCCAGGCAGCCCGGTCAGCACGGTCGGCGGGTAGTAGAAGCCCTCCCCCTCCGGCCGCTCGCCGCCGGTCACCGCGGTGGCGCCGCCGGAGAGCGCGGCCCGCACCAGGCCGTCGACCTTGGCCACGGTGTCCTCGTTGACCAGCGGGCCGACCTGCGTCTTCTCGTCGGTGCCCGGGCCCACGACCAGCCCGGCCATGCGCTCGGCGAGCCGCCGGGAGAACTCCTCGGCCACCGGCGCCTCGACGTAGAACCGGTTGGCCGCGGTGCACGCCTCGCCGCCGTTGCGCATCTTCGCGATCATCGCGCCGTCCAGCGCGGCGTCCAGGTCGGCGTCGGCGAAGACCAGGAACGGCGCGTTGCCGCCCAGCTCCATCGACGTGTTCACCACGTTGTCGGCCGCCTGGGCGAGCAGGATGCGGCCGACCTCGGTCGAGCCGGTGAACGACACCTTCCGTACCCGTGGGTCCTTGAGCATCTTCGAGACGACCTTGCCCGAGCTGCGCGACGGCAGCACGTTGACGACCCCGTCCGGGACGCCGGCCTCGGCCAGGATCGCGGCCATCGCCAGGGCCGTCAGCGGCGTGTCGCTGGCCGGCTTGAGGATCACCGTGCAGCCGGCCGCGAGAGCCGGACCGATCTTGCGGGTGGCCATCGCCGCCGGGAAGTTCCACGGCGTGACGAGCACGCAGACCCCGACCGGCTGCCGCACCACCAGGATCCGGTTGGCTCCGCTCGGCGCCGTGCTCACCAGGCCTTCGCCGCGCACGGCCTCCTCCGCGAACCAGCGGAAGAACTCGGCCGCGTAGGTGACCTCGCCCTTGGCGTCGACCAGGGCCTTGCCGTTCTCCAGGCTGATCAGCTTGGCGAGCTCGGCGGCCCGCTCGGTCATCAGCTCGAACGCCTTGCGCAGCGCCTCACCGCGTACCCGGGGAGGGGTCGCCGCCCAGGCCCGGCCCGCCGCGGCCGCCGCATCCACCGCCGCGATCGCGTCCGCCTCGCCGCCGTCGGCCACCGTGGCGATCACGCCGCCGGTCGCCGGGTCGAGCACATCGAAACGATCCCCCGAGGATGCGGGGACCCACTTGCCACCGATGAAGAGTTCAGTTTCCACAAGCCCCAGCATCGTCCTGCGGAGGCGGTCCCGCCAGGATTCCGCTATGACTGAGTCATGCATAGCGCCAACGTGGTGGTCGCCTGGCTCAACGCGACGCAGGATCGGCTGCGCGCCGAGATGCGCGGCCTCGGCGTCGAGGCGCGCGACCTGGCCGCCCTCACCCTGGTCGCCACGTACGACGGCTGTTCCCAGGACTGGCTGCGGCCACGGGTCGAGCTGACCCAGTCCGGGACGGTGCGGCTCGTCGACCGGCTCGCCGCCCGCGGACTGCTCTCCCGGGGCGCGTCCACCGGGCGCGGCGTGCCCCTGCACCTCACCCCGGCCGGCGCCGAGCTGTTGCGGTCCTGGTCGCAACGGCGCGACGCGGCGATCGCGGCGATGCTCGGCGGCCTGCCCGGCGACGTCCGCGCCGGCCTGGTCGACGGCATGGCCCGATCGCTGCTCGCCCAGCCGCGCGAGCGGGCCCACGCGGACGCGACGTGCCGGGTGTGCACGTGGCCGGCCTGCGGCGCGGACTGCCCGGTCGACCGCAGCGTGACCTCGTGACCGTCGCGCCCGCCCGCCGGCTTCCCGCCCCGGTCGGGCGCTGGGCGGGCGGTCGACCGGTGGGGCGCGCGCCGCGTCGCCGCCGCCGACCTCGCCGTGCGCCGCGCGGCCCTGCTGGCGCTGATCACGTCCGGCGCGGTCGCCGGCCACCTCCCGATCGCCGCCGTGCTGGTGGCCGGCGCCGTGTGCGGCGCGGCCAGCCCCGGCACCTACGCCGCCACCGGGTGGGCGATCCCCGCCTGGTCGACCCGCCCCGGCTCGGGCCGGCCAACACGGTGATCGGCCTGAGCGAGCAGTTGCCGCTGCTGGCCGCCGGCGTGCTGTTCGGGCCGTCGTTCGCCCTGCTCGGCCCGGTGTACGCGGTGGTCGGGCCGTCGTTCGCCCTGCTCGGCCCGGTGTACGCGGTGGTCGTGCCGGCCGCGCTGCTGCTCGGCGCGCTACCCGTCGTACGCTGGCTGCCGGCGGTTGGGGCCCGCTTCGCCGACGGACCGGCGCGCGGGTCACGCCGGATGCCGCGCCGGGTGGTCGCGCTGATCGCCCTGTCGACGGCGCGGCCGCCGGAGCGGTCCTTGCCTCGGTCGGCGCGCCGCAGCTCGTGCTGGCCGGCAGCGCGGCGGCGTGCGCGCTCGCCGGGGTCGCCGCGCTCACCGATCGCGGGCTGCGCGACGCCACCTGAGGCGAATGAACCAGCGTCCGGATGATTGGCCGGATGTAGGCGCACGATCGCGGCGGCCGGCCGCCGGCCGGCGTCCTATCTTGTCGGCATGGTGCTGGGGTTTCTGGGGCTCGGCGTGATGGGGCGGCCGATGGCCGCGAACCTGGTCACGGCCGGTCATCAGCTCGTCGTCTGGACCCGGTCCGGCGTGCCGCTCGACGGGGCACGCTTCGCCGCTGGGCCCGAGGAGGTCTTCGAGCAGGCCGAGGTCGTGTTTCTCACGCTGGCCGGCGCAGAGGCCATCGACGGCGTCCTCGGCCCGCACGTGGCCGGGCGGACCGTCGTCCACATGGGCACGACCTCGCCCGGGTACTCGGCCGGCGTCCGGGACCGGATCGTGGCGGCCGGTGGGCGCTACGTCGAAGCGCCGGTGTCGGGGTCGCGGGGGCCGGCCGAGGCCGGACAGCTCGTCGCGATGCTGGCCGGAGAAGAACCGGACCGCGATCTCGTACGGCCGTTGCTGGCGCCCATGTGCCGGGCGGTGGTGGACTGCGGATCCGTGCCGAACGGGCTGCTCATGAAGCTGGCGGTCAACACGTTCCTGATCAGCATGGTCACCGGCCTGGCCGAGGCGTTCCACTTCGCCGAGGGGCACGGGCTCGACCTGACCGTCCTGCGGAGCGTGCTGGACGCGGGGCCGATGGCCAGCTACGTGTCGCGGGGCAAGGCGGAAAAGATCGTGGACGGCGACTTCGCGGTGCAAGCGTCGGTGCGGGACGTGCACTACAACAACCGGCTGATCGTGGCGGCGGCCGCCGAGCGCGGAATCGCGGCGCCGCTGCTGGACGTGTGCCGCGAGCTCTACGCGGAGACCGAGGAGCAGGGTTTCGGCGGGGAGGACATGGTGGCCGTCATCCGGGCGATGTTGTCGCGAAGCGGGCTCGGTACGCCGACGGGGAGCAGCCGAAGCGCCGCTGGAAGTGCTGCCGCAGCAGCGCCGCCGAGCTGAACCCGGCGCGGCCGGCGGCCTCCTCGACACCGACGCGCGGGTCGGTCTCGAGCAGCTGCTGGGCCAGGCGGACCCGCTGCTCGAGGATCCACGCGTACGGGCTGGTGCCGGTGGCGGCCCGGAATCGGCGCGCGAACGACCTGGTCGACAGGAAGGCGCGGCGGGCGAGGACGTCGATGGAGAGGTCCTCGTGCAGGTTGCCGAGGACCCACTCGAGCAGCTCGTCGATGCCGTTGTCGGGGCGGCGCGGCGGCGGGGGCGGCGCCTGGCGGGCCGCGCGCTGCGGGCCCAGAACCATGCCGCGGGCGACCGCCTCGGCGGCCGCGGAGCCGTGGTCCATGCGGATCAGGTGCAGGCACAGGTCGATCCCGGCCGCGGTGCCGGCCGAGGTGAAGATGGGGTCGTCGTCGACGTACAGCACGGAGGGGTCGACGTGGACGGCCGGGAACCACTCGCGCATCCGGTCGGCATGCAGCCAATGCGCGGCGACCGTACGGGAATCGAGAAGGCCGGCCGACGCCAGGACGAAGCCGGCCGTGCAGACCGCGACCACCCGCGCGCCCCGGTCGACGGCGGCGTGCAGCGCCGCCGAGACCGCCGGGCTCACCTCGCGCGTCGGCGAAGCCGGCGGCGCCACCGCGACCAGGTCGGCCGCCGCCAGCCGGTCGAGGCCCTCGGTCGGCGTGACGTGCAGGCCGCCCGAGGTGGGCACGGGCACGCCGGGATGCTCGGAGCAGATCGCGAAGTCGAAGGCGGGCACGCCCCGGCCGGTCCGGTCGATCCCGAACACCTCGCAGTAGACGGCCAGCTCGAACGGGAGAACCGTAGACGTCATCAACACGGCAACGTTCCGCACGCCATCGAGCCTGCCAGCGCGAACACGCGGGCGGGACAGCCAGTTGACCGAAGGTGGCCCGGCCGCGCGGCAAGCTCACTAAGCTGCGCGCGTGGCGAAGTATTTCGACGTGCATCCGGTCAATCCGCAGCCGCGCGCGATCCGGCAGATCGTGGACATCGTGCGGGCCGACGGGCTGATCGCCTACCCGACCGACTCGTGCTTCGCGCTCGGCTGCCGGATGGGCAACAAGGACGGCCTCGACCGGATCCGGGAGATCCGGCACCTCGACGACCGGCACCACTTCACCCTGATGTGCCGCGACTTCGCCCAGCTCGGCCAGTTCGTGCAGATCAACAACGCGTCGTTCCGCCTGGTCAAGGCGTCGACCCCGGGGCCGTACACGTTCATCCTGCCGGCCACCAAGGAGGTGCCGCGCCGGCTGTGGCACCCGCGGAAGAAGACCGTCGGAGTGCGGATCACCGAGCACGTGGTGGCCCAGGCCCTGTTGGCCGAGCTCGGCGAGCCGCTGGTCTCCAGCACGCTGCTGCTGCCCGGGCACGAGGAGCCGATGACGGTGGGCTGGGAGATCAAGGAGGAGCTCGACCACGCGCTGGACGCCGTGGTCGACTCGGGCGAGTGCGGCGTCGAGCCGACCACGGTGATCGACCTCTCCGGCGGCGAGCCCGAGATCGTCCGGGCCGGCGCCGGCGACGTCGCCCGCTTCGAGTGAGGGTGTGGCGCGTTGCCCGCTCCGCCGGCGAGGCCTATTGGCGCTGGTGGCAGAGATTGCGGCGGGGTCGTTGGCCGGGGTCGACGAGGGGCGGTGGGATGAAATCCGGGCGCCGGTCGGCGCCGAGCCGAATCTGCCAGCCCGCGCCGGGCTCGTGGACGAGGCGGTGGTGGTGGCGGCAGAGCAGCACGAGGTTGTCCAGGCTGGTCTCGCCGCCATCGTTCCACGCGGTGATGTGATGGGCGTCGGTCCAGCGTGGCGGCAGGTCGCAGTCGGGAAAGGCGCAGCCCTGATCACGGACGTGCAGGGCGCGGCGCAACGCCCCGGTGGCCAGCCGCCGGGCGCGGCCGGTGTCGAGGACCTGGCTGTTGCCGCCGAGCACCACCGGAAGGATCCGGGCGTCGCAGGCCAGCCGCCGCACCGTCGCGGCGGACAATCGCTGACCGGTGTCGGTGCGGGCGGTGCCGAGGGTCCGGGTCAGCGGCTGGTAGGCGACCGTGACCGCCAGTTGGGGTGGTTCCCCGCCGTCGTCGGGCAGCTTCTCGGTGCGCAACGCCAGCCGGCACACGTCGACCAGCGCATCGGCGCGGCGTTGCGGAGCGGTGCGGTCGTCCTCGGGCAAGGGACGGCACAAGGGATGGAGGGCGGCCTGCACGGTGGCGGCGTCCTCGGCGCCGAGCACGCCGGACACCCGGACCAGGCCGTCGACCGGCAGCGACAGGGTCAGTGCGCGGCGGCGGCGGGCGCGGGCCTCCTGCCGGGTCAGTGCGGCCTCGTCGGCCCGCTCGAGCAACTCCGGAGCGACGTGCGCGAGGATTCGCTCACCGACCCGCCGCAACTGGTACGCGGGCAGCCGATCCGCCATGTCGATCATCGTTTGCTCGGCCTGGCCGACGATCCGGGCGGCCTCGTCGGCGGCGATGTCGTCGAAGTCGCCGAGGTCGGCCGGGATGGCCTCGACGGTCGTCGCGATCACCGCGGCCTGACGCAGATCGGCGTGGCCGTCCAGGACCGCCCGCTCGATCACCGGCCGGCGCAGGGCGGTCGCGGCCTCGGCGAGCTCCCGCGCCGGCTGCGGGTCGAGCATCAGCAGGGTGCGTAGCCATCGGGCGGTGGACCGATACCCCTGGGCCGCGGGCACGCCACGGGCGTCGGCCTGCCGCACCAGCTGTGCTTGCAGGACCTGAGCGGCTTGGGTCAGGCGATGTGCGGCGCGCAGCGTGTCGGTGAGATCGTCGTCGGAGAGCGGCCAGAGCGGGGCCGCGGCGAGTTTCGCCGTGTCCTCGCTGAGCTCCTTCACATCCACCAACATGGCGACCACATTAGAACACCCGTACGACAGTTCCGGCTTCCGCGGGTAGTCCGAAGCGACCCCGCCGAGGTAGAGGTAGAAGCCGAAGCCACGTCGTTGGACAAGCCGGATCTTGGCGTTGATGCCTTCGAGGCGGGAGTGGGACAGGCCGAGTTCGGCGGCGACGACGACGTCGGCGCGTTTCTCGATCCAGCGTGCCAGGTTGCGGGCGTCGGTGGGGGCGGTCGTGCGGGAGAGATCGCGTAGCTGTTCTTTGAGTTCTCCGGTGCGCCAAAGCCGGTAGCGGTGACGCCGGAGCAGGCTCAGGATCTGGCGGTGTTGGTCGTCGAGGTTCTCCCGGCCGCGCCGGCGAAGCGGGCGCGGCGCCAGTCGCGGCGCTCGGGCATGCCGGCGCCAGACGGCATGGTGGGTGCTTCGGCCCGGTAGACCGATTCGACGACTTCGTTGGTCCACTTGATCACGTGGAACGGGTCGAGGCAGATCCGGGCTTGTGGGACCTGTTCGCGGGTGACGGGCAGGTAGACGCTGCTGCCGTCGAGGCTGATCCCTCTCGGTCAAGATCGTGTGAGACACCCCGTGTGACTGTGGGGTGGTGACCTGAGGGCGGGGATCGGAGATCCTTGTGAGCGTGTCCACTTCATCTGACAAGCAGCCGGCGGCGGCCGGTGACGG